>CALKIV010000026.1 GCA_937995835.1 uncultured Dysgonomonas sp.
AGGGTGAAATCAACTCCAACCGTAAGAGTTTCTGTCCTTTCCCATCTTTTATCTGGATTGGGCTTAGTTTCAGGATAGAAACCTAGGACATCATTTTTCCCTCCATCACCTATCGCAATATAGTCTTTTGAAGACACCATTCGAGGTCTTTCAGATTCATCTTTCGGTAATGCCGAAAGATTCCCTGTTTGTCCCCAGCCACCTCTAAACTTAATTAAGTTGACAAATGACAGATCCAAGCTTTTAAAGAATGGCTCTGACGACAATTTCCATGCTCCGGAAGCAGCCCAAAAGGTATCTCCTTTCTTGCCTCTTGCTAATCTGGAGGAAGCATCACGACGAACAGAACTAATCAAGAAATAACGATCATCAAAAGAATATGCAAGTCTTGCAAACCCTGAAATCAATGTTCGTGACGCAATATTTTCATCAAATTCTGTCTTTCCTTTATCTCCTGCTCCTGGCAAAAGAATGCTATTTTCATCTTCTGAACTAAATCCATAGGCTTTAATATTATTCATTTTGAACTTATCATATTTCATAGAATATCCACCCATAAGACTCAAGTCATGTTTGTCTGCAAAATTATCCACATAAGTAGCTGTGCTTTCCCATAACCATTCAGTATCCATTTGGGTTAATATGGATTTACTGTTATCTTTTTGCTGTCTTCCTGTTTCTAAATAGCGTGGCAAAAACTCTTCTCTACGCTCATCTCTTTTCCCAGCCGAGAAATCTGATTTTACAGTTAGTTTATAAATCGGTTTAGCCTCTAAAGATGTAGTAGAGTGGATATAACTAATGGGTCTATCTTGCCTTCTTCTTTTCAACTCTGCAACTGGGTTTCTCGCATTAGCATATCCTGAGACCTTACCTTTAGCCCATTCAGGATATATGCCACCATATTTTTGTTTTCCTGAAAGGTCATCATATACAGGATTGCCACTCTCATCAAATTCGTATACTGTAGCCGATCTTGGAAAATAAACTGCTTCTATAAATGGTCCCTCATGCGATTCATTCACACCACCTTGCCCTTTTTTATATTCAAAAGAGACTCTTTCTGAAAGCTTTAGCCACTTGGTTAATTGCATATCCACATTCAGTTTTGCCCCTATCTTTTGAGACCATGTGTTGAGCATTGTTCCTTCTTCTTTGTCATACGATACAGAAGCATATGTTTTCACCAATTCAGATCCTCCGTAAATGGACATTCCATAATGTTGTATGTGTGCTGTTCTGAATATTTCATCTACCCAATCTGTTCTGGTAACATTACCCCAAGGGAATACTTCTGGATTATTTATATTAGATAGCTCTGTACCATTAAGGTCGGCTGCTTTTTTGTATACCATATTGTATTCCTCTGCAGTAAGCGTTTTGGGTAAATTTGTCGCTCTTTTGAAGCCATTTGAAATATTAAAATCCACTTTTAGTCTTCCTGTTTCCGGACGTTTTGTTGTAATGATTACAACTCCACCTGATCCTGCACTAGCTCCATAAATAGCAGCTGAGGCAGCATCTTTTAATACCGTGATATTTTCAATATCTTCAACATTATAAGGTGCTCCAGGCACACCATCAACCACTACCAGTACAGCATCCCCATGTCGTGATCCTGTTCCTCGGATAGTTATAGCATCTTCTCTCATTGGGTCTCCTCCTGCTGAACGATAGGTTACCCCTGGCATTCGTCCTTGTATTAAATTGCCGATATTGGCAGTCTGGCTTTTCATGGCTTGGTCTACTTTTACTGTAGAAATAGCCATGGATAAGTCTTCTTTTCTGGCACTACCATATCCGATGGTAACTACTTCACCAAGCATTTGCACATCTTCTTCCATGATGATACTCAAAGATTGTGTTCCACTTGTTACCACTAGCTCTTGTGACTTGTAACCTATAAAGGAAACAACAAGAGTACTTCCTTGATTTACCTTCATGGTAAATCGTCCATCAATGTTTGTGATAGTTCCATTTTGGGTTCCTTTTTCTGTTATAGATACACCAATCATAGACTCATTATTGGTAGCATCAATAACATTTCCAGCAACGGTGATAATATCCAAAACAGACAACTCTACATCTTGTTTCGAAACGTTTTCACTTCCTTCATTCGCTCTATTTGCATGCATATGTGATGCCGAAAAAAGGAACGCAAATAGCACAAGCAAGATTTTAAATAGACTCAATCTTGATTTGCATTTTTCAATTGTCATAGTCTTAATTTTTAAAGTTAATTTTCGTTCTTTTAAGATAGAATCAAGCTTAGTATTAGTTTAGGTATCTTTTCATCAATGTCTTAGAGACTATTAGATATCTTTAAGACTGTTTCATAAAAATACGAAGAATACAACTTTAGGTTCACCCCGAATTGCGCCTTTATATCCTCAAATTGCGCAAAATTTATTTCTGTCTCTATATTCTGAAGGAGTGCATCCCTTTATCTTTTTAAATTGGCGAGAAAGATTTTTATAATCCCCATACCCTAACTCTAGGGCTATTTCGATTATCGGTTTAGATGTTTCAATCAACTCGGATGCTAGTTTTTCAATACGAAGTTTTAATATGTAGGCATAGACAGAATCTCCTGTAATTTCTTTAAAAAGTGTTTCTAAAGCTCTCCTAGACAGGGGAACTAACTTTAACAAATCAGCAATTGTTAATTTTGTATTTATTTCTTTGTGTATGTATCTTATTATAACTGATATATGAGGATTACTAGATGCAAAGATATCAGAAGAGGCTCTAGTGGTTATATGACTAGGTTGTACAATAATATCGGTCCAAGAATATTGAGGATCTGCTATCATTTTGTCTATCAATCGTGCAACCTCATAACCTCCTCTTTCTGTGTTTTGATTTAATGATGAGATAGGTGGATCCGACAATAGGCATAGCATCGTATCATTATCCACGCCTAGCAATGATATTTCACTGGGAATTCTAATATCTCTTAGACGACAAATTTCAGTGATATAATGAGCTTGATTGTCATCACAAGCCATTATCGCAATAGGTTTAGGAAGGTCTTCTATCCATTGAGCTAAGTTTTCCTCATAAAACCACAACTCTTCCTCACTGTTCTTTTGATACTCATAAAAACTATCGAACATACCTTTTTTTATCAGAGTATTCTTAAAACCTTCACAACGTTCTGTGGACCAGATGGCATTCTTAATACCTAAGAATGCATAGTTTTTGAAACCTTTTTGAATAAAGTATTGAGCACCTATCTCGCCAGCACGGATATGATTCCCTGTTATATTTGGTATAGTCG
Organism: uncultured Dysgonomonas sp.; assembly: GCA_937995835.1. GTDB lineage: Bacteria > Bacteroidota > Bacteroidia > Bacteroidales > Dysgonomonadaceae > Dysgonomonas. The sequence continues at coordinate 3,281 of CALKIV010000026.1, forward strand.
TAAAACGGCTTTTAAAATCTTGAGCTATAGCTATTATTCCCTCTTTGACAAAAAGATCAACATTATCCGAATTGTAAAATTGTCCTATAATAACATTTGCTTTCCATTCTTTAGCCCATTTTAACACACCTTGTATACCATGCACATCCCTATACGATAGAGGCATTCGACAGAGTACCCAAGGTTTTGTTTCCCTCGAATACTGCACAATGCCTTTCAATAGATTTTTTGAATACTCTTCACCAAAGTCAGTAAGCAGTATAACTCGTGCCAAAATTTATGATTTAATGATTAACAAATTGGCTTAAAGTTAGAAAAACAAATTAACAAATCTATTTTGTATATAGGAAGTAATATTTTATTTTATCTGAATTACACTTGCTTTGTTGATTATAAATACTTCTGCGAACTTAATTGCATTATACCAGAATATTTTTTATACTTGCAGTATAAAAACATAACCATAATATGCCTACTCTAAGACCTATATCTAATATCAAGATAATATTGACGTTATTATTGGTTAGTATTTTCATTTTCTCCTTCCATGTATCAGCACAGCATGAAATCACTTGTTGCCAAAACTCCCTACAAGAACTGGACGACATTCTGAGCCAAAAGGGAGATTTCGAAAAACTGAAAATAGAGCGTATTGCCTCGCTTGAGAAGAAACTAAAAGAGTCTCCATCCGATCAACACTTCGATATATATCATCAACTATACCTCGAATACGAACTCTATAACTTTGTTTCAGCTTACAAGTATATGAGTCAAATGCGTGATATAGCTTTAGCCCAAAATGACAATAACAAAGTTAATGCATGTAACCTAAACCTCGCATACTGCTGTTTATCAGCAGGGATGTTTTTCGAAGCTAATGACATATTAGATGAATTGGAGAAAGAAAACATTAGTGAGAACACTAGAATAGGATTGTATTCAGCCTATGCCAAAATGTATCTGGATATGGCACGATCGATAACAACCGAACCCTATTTCTCACAATACAATGAAAAGTCGATTTATTATAGCAAAGAAATAATCCAAAGACTGGAACCAAACGATCCAGCTAGACTACCTCATCAGGCTAATATCTACAGATGTCAGCAAAATTATAAGAAAGCATCTGAAACTATTCAGCAATACATGAACGATCAGAGTCTCGATCAACGTGGACTAACCTTATGCGTAGGAGGCTTAGGCGAGTTTGCCTTATTGTCAGGCGATGTTGAAAATGCAACTAAATATCTTTGTTTTACATCTATACAAGAGACCAAAATGGTCATAAAAGAGACACCTGGCTTATTGCTTTTGGCTAGTATCATCTACAAACAAGGCAACATTGAACAAGCTTTTAGATATGCCAACAGTGCTCTGGAAGATGCCAATTTTTACAATGCACGCCATAGAAAAATAGAAGTAGGGGATGTATTGCCTATCATTGAAACCCAAAGGTATCAACTGATGGAAGACAAGAAGAACGTTTTTGTTAATAATACAATTATGCTTTCTATATTACTCCTGATTACAATTTCATTAGTCGTAATTATAGTAAAGAAGGTGAAAGAATTAAAGAAGATCAGGAAGGTCGTTGAAAGTCAAAATGTAGAATTGATACATAAATACACTAACTTACAAGAAACAAATAAAGTGAAAGAAGAATATATTGGTCTTCTTTTTAGATTAAACTCTGCCTATATGCATGAACTGGAAGAACTTCAAATATTTGTCAAACGTAAGCTTATAGCCAAACAATATGATGACTTGTTGCAGACTGTTAAAAAAACAGATGCTAAAGAAGATCGTAAAAACAAATTAACATCTTTCGACAACATCATACTCAAGCTCTTCCCTAATTTTGTCCAACAGTTTAACACACTATTCGACCCTCAGGATCATTTCATTCCTATGCCTACAGGAAGCTTAACTCCCGAAATGCGTATATTCGCCCTCATTCGTTTGGAGGTAAATGAGAGTGATGAGATTGCCAAAATATTAAACTATTCTGTCAACACTATCAATACCTACAAAACTAAAACACGTAATCGATCACTTGTATCTAATGAAGAGTTCGATAATAAAATCAAAGAAATTATAAAACATAAAAGCTAATAATAAAAGTAGCTTACAGGAGTTAAAGGGTTAGGTAAACATCTAACCCTCTTTTTATTTATTCCCCACTACCTAAAGTTAACATCCCTTTCAAAACACCTCTAAAAAAGGGGATAACTAAATATAAAAAAATAATATCCATTATATTTCAGGCATCACTCAAACACAACAAAGATCTATATATCAACATTATAGCAAAAACGCTCTATTGTATTCCCATTATATAATTGTTGTATTGGATTACTTGGCTACATATACACGTAACTTTGTAATAGTAACCAACTCCTAAATACCCCAATGAAAACAAGAACAAAGTTTCTCACCTCTTTGGTGCTTATACTATCAACTATATTATTGCCTTCAAGTATATGGAGCCAGATAGAAATCTCGCATCCCCTGAAATTGGCTGAAGGATCAGTACAACGCATTCATTTCGAGACTAAAGAAATAGGTGAACGCAACGTAGATATTTGGCTACCGAAGGGCTATTCTCCTCAACAGAAGTATTCAGTTTTGTATATGCATGATGGACAAATGCTTTACGATGCAACAACTTCGTGGAACAAAAAATCATGGCATGTGGATAGCACCATGCAACAGCTAATAGATAATAATATCATAGAGCAAACGATTGTAGTTGGCATCTGGAACAGTGCTAACAGACATGCAGAATATTTTCCTCAAAAATCATTCGAATACATGTCTGACTCTGCAAAAAATGCACTTCTACTCTATATGCCTTCCGGAGCCTTAGCTGACAAGTACTTAGACTTTATAGTCCATGAACTTAAACCCTTTGTAGATGCAACCTACTCTGTGCATACAGATATGCGCCATACGCATATAGCCGGTTCTAGCATGGGTGGATTAATATCCTTATATGCTATCTGCCAATACCCTAACATTTTTGGTGGAGCTGGCTGTATATCTACGCACTGGATAGGTGTACTCGATAGAAATAATGAAATACCTAATGCCCTAAATACCTATGTCAATAATAGTTTGCCAACACCAAAAAATCATAAAATCTACTTCGATTATGGTACAGTGGGACTCGATGCTAACTACCCCGAATTTCAACATATAATCGATCAGACACTTAAGCAACATAACTATGATAAACAAAGTACTATATCGCTCGAATTCGTTGGCAACGACCACAGCGAAGACTATTGGTCAGCACGTCTTCACTATATGCTAGAATTTCTTTTGACCAAATAAATGAGCAAGTATTCTTAACCTAAAAAATCTAAGTTAAAAATGAAAAAAAATGGACTTAAAATCTTCTTGATTACCGTTTTAATGTGCATTGCATCCTTATCGATGTATGCACAGACTAATAAAATAAGCGGGAAAGTGCTCGATAACGAGGGAATGCCCCTTGTTGGTGTTACCGTGATGGAGAAAGGCACCAACACAGGAACAATTACCGATCTAGATGGCAACTATACAATTATGGTGTCTAATAAGCAGTCTGTTATTGTCTTCACAATGATTGGGTTCGAAGCACAAGAAACAGTTGTTGGCGATAAAACGACCATCAATATAACCTTTGATGAAAGCAAAGGTATAGACCTTGGCGATGTGGTAGTTATTGGTTACGGATCAGTAAAGAAAAAAGACCTGACCGGAGCCATATCTAGTGTCTCCGAGAAAGATTTCTTAAAAGGAGGTCTATCCCCCGACAGATTAATTGTCGGAAAAGTGGCGGGCGTACAAGTAACTCCCAATGGAGGTGCCCCTGGCTCTGGTAGCCGTATACGAATTCGTGGAGGAGCATCGCTTACAGCCACCAACGATCCGTTGATCATTGTAGATGGAGTGCCATTGGACAACAGTGGTGTAGCAGGGTCGCCAAGTTTGCTCAGTACAATCAACCCTAGCGACATTGAATCAATGAATGTATTAAAAGATGCATCTGCAACTGCCATCTACGGTTCTAGAGCCTCTAATGGAGTCATCATCATCACAACCAAACAAGCTAAATATGGGCAGAAGTTGAATATTAATTTCAACACTAATACTACCGTAGCGCATACAGCCAAAAAATTAGACGTTCTCAATGGCGATCAAATGAGGGATATTGTCAATAATCACCCTAAAAGCAGTGATGAATATCGTGCAATGTTAGGCACACACAACACCAATTGGCAAGATGAAATATTCAAAACTGCTGTTGGCACAGACAATAATCTGAGTATTGGTGGTTCGATCAAAAATATCCCTTTCAGAGCATCTTTGGGCTATACTAACGAAGATGGAATCTTACGAACAAGCAACATGGAACGTTTTACGGGATCACTTAATCTCAATCCTCGTCTCTTTGACAACCATCTAAAAATAGATCTTAGCGCCAAAGGAAGTAAAATAAACAATCGTTTTGCAGCTACAGATGCCATCTATTCTGCTATTGGTTTCGACCCCACTCAACCAGTACGTGATGAAGGATTTGACAAGTATAAAGGCTATTTCACATGGTTGGATGAAGCTGGAAATTTGAAAACTCAAGCAGCTACAAACCCGGTGCTATTGCTCAACGAATATAGAAATGTTTCGAAAGTACATCGTGCCATCCTTTCGGGACAAATCGATTATAAATTACATTTCTTGCCTGAGGTGAGATTTAATCTCAACCTAGCTTATGACTATTCAAAAGGAGAAGGAAATGTATCTGTGCCGGAATGGATTCCTTATATGGTGGCACGTAAAGGACAGAACCAAGACTATGGAAATAAGAAAGAGAACAAACTTCTAGAGTTTTATGTCAACTATAATAAAGAGTTTTCTGCTATCCAAAGTACACTAGATGCCACAGCAGGCTACACCTATCAGGATTGGTTAACAACTACTGACAATTACATCGACTATAATGCATTAGGCGAAGAATACAAAGTTCCTGACTTCCCTTTCGACAAACCACAAAACACTCTTATTTCATTCTTTGGGCGTATAAACTACACCTTGATGGATAAATATTTGCTAAGTGCGACCTTACGCCGTGATGGATCTTCACGCTTTCATAAAGACTCACGTTGGGGTACTTTTCCATCAGTAGCTCTAGCATGGAAAATAATTAATGAAGACTTCATGAAAGAGGCTAGCTTCATTAGCGACCTTAAATTCAGAGTAGGATACGGAAAAACCGGACAACAAAACATTGGAACTGATAACTATCCTTATATGGCTCGTTATGATATGAGTACAAGTACGGCACAATATCAGTTTGGCAACGAATACTATTATATGCATCGTCCTGTGGCGTACGACAAAAACATCAAATGGGAGTCTACGGCAACCTACAATGTGGCACTAGACTATGGTTTTCTTAATAATAGGATCAGTGGTAGTCTCGATTTTTATTTCAAAAAGACTGAAGATCTCCTCAACCGTGTAAATATACCCGGAGGTGTAAATTTCAGCAATCAGATTATCACAAATATTGGAAGTCTTGAAAACAAAGGAGTGGAACTAACGGTCAATGCTAGCCCCATCAAATCGAAAGATTGGAATTGGGATATAAGCTTCAATGCTACCTATAACAAAAATAAAATCACCAAGCTTAGTCTTGTAGACAGTGATGATTATGAAGGAGTAAATGCTGGTTGGATCAAAGGATCAACAGGAGGAACAGTACAGATTCACACCGTAGGTTATAATACCTATGCATTTTATTTGTACAAACAACTGTATGATGAAAATGGCAAACCACTGGAAGGAGTATATGCTGATCTCAATGATGATAACATGATCAACAACAAAGACCTATATCGTACCAAGAGTGCCGAACCCAAAGTGACTTTAGGCTTTAGCACCAACCTCAACTATCAACGTTGGACACTGAACATGGCATGGCGCGCTAGTTTAGGCAACTATGTTTACAACAACATGAAATCGTCTCTTGCCACTTATAATAATATTTTCAGCGCCAGTAAAAGTATCGTAAATGCTCCGACAAGTATTCGTGACTATGATTTTTATTTACCTCAACCCCTATCCGATTACTATCTGGAGAATGCATCTTTCTTGAAAATGGATAATATTAGTTTGACCTACGATTTTGGTCGTGTATTCAAAAACATAGTAGGCCTAAGAGGAACTCTTGGAGTGCAAAACGTATTCACCATTACAGATTACTCTGGTGTAGATCCTGAAATTGCAGGAGGAGTAGATAGAGATTTCTATCCTCGCCCTCGTACATTCTCTTTAGGTTTAAATTTCAGCTTTTAAGTAAAGCGACACTATCTACTCATTTTATTAAGAAATATCATGAAAAAAAACAAAATACAAATATTATTATATGGTGCAATACTGTTAGTAGCCTCCTCACTTTCTTTCTCCTCATGCATGGGTGATCTTGATAGATATCCTACCAATGATGTTACCTCAGAACTTGTATACTCTTCTTTCGATGGCTATAAAAGTGTATTGGCTAAAGTATATGGTGCCTATGCCCTTACAGGAAATGATGGACCAGTAAATAAACCTGACCTTAGCCTAGGAGACGAAGCTATTGGCGATTTTATCCGATGTTTTTTCAACCTACAATCCATGACAACAGAAGAGGCTATCTGCACATGGACAGATAATGGGATTCCTGACCTTAACTATATGACATGGTCATCCAACAATGTTTTTGTTTCAGGGGCATATTATCGCTCACTTTATCAAATAACCCTTGCCAACGAATTTTTAAGAGAATCTGAGGCCGGAAAAGTAAAAAGTAGAGGTATAACAGGAAATGAAGCTACCGAAATAGAGCAGTTTCGCAACGAAGTTCGTTTTTTGCGAGCCTTCCAATATTGGGTGATGCTAGACCTCTTTGGCAATCCTCCATTTGTGGATGAAAACACACCACTAGGAACCTATCTACCAGAGCAAATCAAGAGAGCGGACTTGTTCAAATATATTGAATCTGAATTAAAAGAAATAGAACCACTACTCAAAGATCCTAAATCGAACGAATATGGGAGAGCCGATCAGGCAGCTTGTTGGTCATTGCTAGCACGTCTTTATCTGAATGCCAAAGTATATTCCGGTGAAGAACGTTATACGGATGCCATCACATACTCTAAAAAAGTTATTGATTCTAAAAAATATGACTTGAAGCCTAAATACGAAGAACTCTTTATGGCTGACAATCATCTGAATAATCCTGAGGTTATTCTTTCGATCAACTATGATGGACAGCGTACACAAAACTGGGGTGGGCTTACTTATATTATCAATGCAAGTTTTATTACCACACGCAGCGATGTTCCGGGTGTTAATTTTCAAGAGTATTTTGGAATGGGAGGGCTATCAGGATGGTATGGTAACCGTTCGCGCCGTGAGCTTTCTAAACGTTTTGACAATACAGATAGTAGAAAACTATTTTTTGGAAGCAAAACTGATATCGACAATGTTGGTGAATTTACAGAAGGTATCGCTGTTGCCAAGTTTCGTAATGTAACATCAGCAGGCAATCCTGGATCCAACTTCGATACAGGACTCTGTGACACAGACTTTCCGTTATTTCGCTTAGCAGAAATGAAACTCATATTGGCTGAAGCTGTTTTACGTGGAGGACAAGGAGCAAGCATGGATGAAGCCATAACACAGATGAATGATCTACGAGAGCGTGCTTTTGGCAACGAAAGTAAAAACTATACATCCATCAGCCTCGATGAAGTACTCAACGAACGATCACGCGAACTATACTGGGAAGGTTTTCGCCGTACAGATCTAGTGCGTTACGGATTGTTTACCTCTAGCAAACACCTTTGGCAATGGAAAGGTGGGGTTAAAGACGGAGCGGGAGTAGATGACCATTTCAACCTATTTCCGATACCGGCTTCCGATTTGATGGCAAATCCAAATTTGGATCAAAACGATAAGTATTAATCTTTTGGAATAAAAAAACATAGAACATGAAAAAGTTTAGAACTATAATATGGATCACTGGAATTGCTTTGCTACTGGCTTCTTGTAGTAGTGATTTAGATACGCAACAAGTGATTGCTCAGGGGGCAATAGACGAAATTAAAGTGAACACCACAGCCCCTTTTGTGTGTACAGCCGACAACTTAAACGAGATAGCATATATATTCACTTGGACAGAAGCTGACTTTGGCGATCATGTCTCTGCATCCTATACCTTAGAGTTCGACTTAAAAGGAAATGAATTTAAATCTCCTGTCGATCTGGTGGTGGGTACCAAACTGACAAAAGAACTCATCTCCTCTGAACTCAATGGCATTATGCACAGACTAAATCAACCGATCGAAACAGATGTTGACTTAGAGGTACGTGTAGTAGGTTCACCTATCGTTTTAGGCTCTTCAAAACCTGCTAATTTGCCCAAAGTGAATTCTAAAATATCACAATCGGTTGTTGTACAATCATATGCCATGCCAGCTATTCATATTGTTGGTGATATGTTTAACTCCTCTGTATGGGATATCGCCAACTACAAGTTTGTGATGATGCGAGATAATATTCTAGACAAAGACCAATGTGTAACTTATTTCAAAGAAAACAGTAGTTTCAAAGTAGTAGAAAATGCTCGTCTCGGCGATTGGTCACTCACTTATGGTAAGTCGGGCAATGGTACACTTTCTTCCAAAGGTGGAAATATCAGTGACATCAAAGAAGCTGGATATTACACCTTGCTGATTGACTTTAACAAGATGACATATGCCATCACCCCATATGATGCTAGTGCTGCCAAAACCTATTCGGAAGTTACCGTTTCCGGCTCTGCTTTAAATGAAAAAACTGTTTTAAAAGCTACTTCTCATGACCCGCATATGTGGGAGGCAGACAATGTAGAGCTCAAAGAAGGTGAAGCCATACTACAAGGTAATGATAATGCAAATTGGGGAACAACTTCTTTCCCTTATGGAAAAGCAAGCCTTGATGGTGAGAAAATTGTGGTGTCGAAAGCTGGTACATATTATATCAAATTCAGCGATCTAACAGGACATTATATCTTCTACAAGAAAAAATAAACGTCATTAACAAACAACAAAGAAGATTTAGAGGAAAGAATCAGCAGAGCTTATATAGACCTGCTGATTCTAGAACTCTTTTTCTCAAAAAAGAATAAATCACGAATGAAAAGTATTTCAACAGTCATACTTACTTTTTTGCTTGCTCTTTCCTCTTTACTGATTCATGCTCAGCAGATAGAACGAGTAGAGCCATTGTGCTGGTGGACAGAAATGCAGTCCGATTTGCAATTGATGCTTCATGGGGTCGATTTGCAAGGGAGCAAAGTTTCTGTCCATCCTAATGGGCTCACCATAAAAGAGGTACACAATGCTGACAGTCCCAACTACCTATTTGTGGATGTAGCAGTAAGCAAAGCTGGCAAATACACTTTTACTTTAGAAAAGGGAACTAAAGCAACCAGTTTCGAATATGAAATTCATCCTCGAAAAGAAGGTTCAGCCATGCGTAAGGGCTATACTTCGGCAGATGTCATCTACCTTATTATGCCTGATCGTTTTGCCAATGGCGATCCATCCAATGATATGCTTCCCGATTCTGAGCAAATTACAGATCGCACAGTTCTTGATGCTCGCCACGGAGGCGACATTCAAGGAATGATAGATCATCTTGACTATATGTCTGATTTGGGAATTACAACCATTTGGCCTACACCTCTTTTGGATGACAATCTATACTATCACCAATATTCATGTAGCGATTATTATCGTGTGGGTCCTCATTTCGGAACAAATCTGCTCTACAAAGAGATGGTAGAGAAAGCACATACTAAAGGACTAAAAGTGATCCAAGATATCACTCCTAATCATTGCAGCATAGGACACTGGTGGATGAAAGATCTACCCTTTGCAGACTGGATCAACTATCCAGAGACCAAGACCAAAACAAATTTGGCTCTAAATTCTTTCAGCGATCCTTACTCTACAGCTATCGATCGTGAGATTTGTGAAAGAGGGTGGTTTGTGACCACTCTGCCTGACATGAATATGTATAATCCATTTGTTATAAAATATCTTGCACAAGTAGCCATTTGGTGGATAGAATATGCTGATCTGGACGGATTGCGCATCGATACCTATTTCTACATGGGAAAACAAGCATCGCAATGGACACAAGCCGTAAGGGCAGAATATCCACAGATGAATATGGTGGGAGAAGTCTGGGGCAATGATGTCCCTGTCATATCCTATTGGCTTGGAGGACACCAAAATCATGATGGTTTTGATAGTCATCTGCCTTCTGCAATGGATTTTCCTTTACAACGTTCGCTGATCTTAGGACTTGCCACTGATAATGAGGCATGGGGAGGAAGTACCAAAGCTATTTACAACACACTTTCTCTGGATTTCTTATATAAGAGCCCTTCAGATCAACTTGTTGTCTTTGCCGAAAATCATGACATTGATAGGTTATATGATATGCTAGGAAAAGATGTGCAAAAAGTAAAACTTGCTCTTGCCTTTCTTCTCACCACACGTGGTACTCCACAGATAACCTATGGCACAGAACTTCTCTTCGAGAACGATTCTCGTGGTGGTGACCATCGCATGCGTCCTGACTTTTTAGGAGGCTGGAAAAATGACAGTATCAATCTGTTCGACCCTGCGCAGCGTTCTGCACTACAGACAGAAGTTTTCGATCATACCAAAACTTTGCTTCAGTTCAGAAAAAACAATTCAGTGATGCACACAGGTCAGTTAACACATTACTATCCTGACAAGAATACGTATGTCTATTTTCGTCATCAGCTTGATGATATTGTGATGGTGATTTTAAATGCCTCTACCGAATCATACACTCTTGACTGGAATCGTTTTACGGAAGTTGTTAGAGGAAAAAGAATAGGCAAAGAGATACTAACACAAAAAACATTTCTACAGAAAAAGCATTGACCATTGATGGACAGAAAGCTATGGTCATTCATTTCAATAAAAAATAAAACTAGAAAGATGAAAAAACTAATCTCCATAATAACATTAATAACGATATCCCTTATCTGTTTTGCTCAAGGAAACAAGAAAGCAGAAATGGATAAGTTTATATCAGACCTGATGAGCAAAATGACCCTAGAGGAGAAGATAGGTCAAACTCACCTCATCTCGGGCACAGATGCCATTTCGGGAGAGGAACTCAATAGCGATCAGAGTAAAATGATGCAACAAATCAGAGCTGGACAAGTGGGTGCTTTGATCAATGCCAAAGGAGCCGAAAAAGTGTTGGCTCTGCAACGTGCAGCTGTGGAAGATAGCCGAATGAAGATTCCTTTACTTTTTGGAATGGACTTTGTGCATGGCTATGAAACCATCTTCCCTACTCCCTTAGCCTTAGCCTCTTCGTGGAATATGTCTATCATCGAACGAGCCATGCGTATCACTGCCATTGAAGCTAGTGCCGACGGATTGAACTGGGTATATAGCCCCATGGTAGATATTGCTCGCGACCCTCGTTGGGGACGCATAGTAGAGGGTGCAGGTGAAGACCCTTTCTTAGGAGGAGAGGTAGCCAAAGCCCAAGTCAGAGGTTTTCAGGGTGTGCCTGCCTATGGTGACAACACAAGCATCATGGCCTGTGTGAAACATTATGCTCTCTATGGTGCTAGTGAAGCCGGACGAGACTATAGTGTGGTGGATATGAGTCGCCAACGCATGATGAACGAATATATGTATCCATACCAAGCGGCAGTGGAAGCTGGAGTAGGTAGCTTGATGAGCTCGTTTAACGAAGTGGAAGGTGTGCCTGCTACGGGCAACAAGTGGCTGATGACTGATGTGTTACGAGACCAGTGGGGCTTCGATGGCTTTGTGGTAACGGATTATGCCTCCATCAATGACTTTCAACGCTTTAAAGTTGGAAATCCTTATAAAGCTGCCGTCCAATCTCTAAAAGCCGGTACTGACCTTGACATGGAAAGTTATGCTTTCCACAACCATCTCAAAAGCGCCTTAGAAAAAGGAGATATCACCGAAGAAGACATCAACACGGCTTGTCGCCGTATGCTGGAAGCTAAATACAAGATGGGCTTGTTTCACGATCCGTATAAATACTGTGACCCTAAACGCCCTGCCAAAGACATCTATACCACTGCTCATCGATCAGAGGCTCGAAAAATTGCATCAGAATGTTTCGTCCTATTGAAAAACGAAAGGAATATATTACCTCTCAAGAAGGAAGGAAAAATTGCTCTGATAGGTCCTCTAGGAAATAATCGTCCCAATATGTTAGGCTCATGGGCTTGGCCAAAGGACATCAACAAGCCTACACCTTTGCTCGAAGGGCTACAAGAAGCGCTTGGTAATAAAGCAACAGTAAACTATGCAAGAGGTTGTCAACCCTATGAAAATATGGAGCATGAACTTTGGCTTTCATTGACCAAAGATTTTGAAAAAGACGAACGCACAAACACAGAACTTCTTGCAGAAGCGTTAAAACTTGCCAGCGAATCGGATGTAGTGGTTGCAGCATTAGGCGAATCATCAGAAATGAGTGGGGAATCAAGTAGTCGTTCCGATTTAAATATACCAGCACCTCAACGCGAATTATTGAAACAGTTAGTAGCTACAAGTAAACCGGTAGTTTTACTTCTATTCACAGGTCGTCCTTTGACCATCAAGTGGGAGAGCGAAAATGTTCCTGCTATTCTCAATGTTTGGTTCGCTGGCACAGAAACAGCTTATGCCATTCCTGATGCACTCTTTGGAGATGTCAATCCTTCTGGAAAACTAACAAATAGTTGGCCACAAACTCTGGGGCAAGTGCCTATTTACTATAACATGAAAAATGTCAGCAAACCAATGGACAAGTGGTTTCAAAAATTCCGTAGTGGATATCTTGATGTGCCTAACGAACCGCTCTATCCTTTTGGTTACGGACTTAGCTATACAAGCTTCCAATATTCAGAACCTATTTTATCTGACACCATAATGGCTAGAGATAAAGGGCTTACAATATCAACCAATATTACCAATACAGGAAAAGTAGATGGATATGAAATAGTACAAATGTATATCCAAGATATGGAGGCTAGCGTTACACGCCCGATCAAAGAATTGAAAGGCTTTGACAAAGTATTTATCAAAGCAGGAGAGACCAAAACTGTCAGCTTCACCATCACAGAACAACTATTAAAATTCTATGATTACAACTTAAACCATATTGCCGAAGCAGGCGATTTTCAAGTAATGATAGGAGCCAATAGCCAAGATCTGAAAACTCTAAAATTCACATTAAAATAAAAATTATGACACTAAAGCATATATTCATTTGCGCATTATCTTTTGCTCTACTTGTTTCTTGTCATCGAGAGACACCTCTGAGCACTGAACAAGGGGTATATACTCAACTCACGTTTGGAGAAATAAAACCTAGTGGATGGCTCCTTCATCAGATGGAGCACGATATGGAAGGTTTTGCAGGCAAGCTAGACCTGATAGTTCCCGACTTGGTAAATGATCCTATTTACTCCACCGGCAGACTGCACAGCAAAAGTAAGGTGAAGGAACTAGGAAATCTGAAAGCTGGAGATGTGGGAGATGACGAGCAATATAAATGGTGGAATAGCGAAACGCAGTCTAACTGGTGGGATGGCTATATCCGTCATGCACTTTTGCTCAACAATCCTACTTACCTTGCCAGGGCCTCACAACAGATAAAAGCTATCTTAGAAACCCAAGACGAGGATGGATATCTAGGTATTTATACACCTGATACGCGTTACAACTTCACTAGCGAAAACGGTGAGTTTTGGGCAAAAGCCACACTATATCGCTATCTCTTGGGCTATTATGAAGCTACAGGCGACAAGGTGGTTTGGAATGCTTTGCTGAAAGCCGTAAAAAACACGATGGACAATTATCCTCTCCACAATTCTGATCCGTTCAATGTGGGGGATGGTTATTCCGGAGGCACAGCTCATGGCTTAGTTTTCACCGATGTTTTAGATAGACTTTATCAGCTAACTGGAGATAAACAATACATGGACTATGCTTTGTTCATGTATCAAAATTATTCGGACAACTTCTCTTTCGAATCGGATGCTCAACTGAAAAATGTACTCAATGATGAATATAAAATCAAATGTCATGGAGTACACACTTACGAGCATTTGCGCCCTATTATTCTTGCCGAATATACATCTGACAGTCTTCACCAAAAGAATCTTATAGACAAATATCTAGCCAAAATACATCGTGCAACCACCATCACAGGAGGAGCTATTGGCGACGAATGGATTGGCGAACGTAGTGCCCATGGTGAAGATACGGGATATGAATATTGCTCATTACATGAATTGGTAGACAGCTATGGCTTACTAATGCAAAGACGTGGAGATGATGGACTTGGGAACTTGATAGAAAACATCTTCTACAATGCAGCCATGGGGGCACGCCACCCTCACCACTCAGCTATTGCTTATCTCAAGACTGATAACTCTTATGAAATGACCGGCACAAAAAATGGAAAAGAGGAGTATCATGCACAAACCCGATACAAATATTCTGCTGCACATCAAGATGCGGCGGTATGCTGTGTGCCCAATGCAGCACGTATCAGTCCTTACTTTTTGCAACGTGCATGGATGAAGCAAGACAACAATACATTAGTAGCAAATATCTTAGCACCTAATATATTGAACACAAATCTTAATGGGGTGAATATAACTATTGAAAATAAAACAGAATATCCTTTCTCCAATAGCATGACGTTCAATGTAAAAGTAGACAAACCATTAAAATTTAAAATAAAAATTCGCAAGCCAGAATGGGCTACAGATGTTACCTGCTCTGCTGAGTATAAGGAAGAAGGTGAATATCTAGTATTCGAAAAAGAGTTTAAGGATACAGAAACATTTGATCTCACTTTTGGTGCTGATGTCAGAGTGATAGTTAGTCCTCAAAAGGAGCATTACTTCGCTTATGGCGCACTCATCTATGCATTGCCAATCTCAGCTACCGAAAGCAAGGGAAGAGCTTATACTGAAGACTTCGTAGACTTACTTTATAAGCCTACCAACAATGATCGATATGAATTTATAGAAGATCATCAAGCAACCTACAAACCTAAAGGAGAGCTATTAGTCAATTTGAAAAATAAAACAAAAGGTAAAACAGAGCAAGTAACCCTTATTCCTTTGTCTAAAACCATTTTGCGCCAAGCTGCCTTTTAATATAGACTATCGTATCATATGAATAACAAACAAGCAACAACAAACTATCTGGTACCTTTCATCACAATGGTGATCCTGTTTTTTCTGGTAGGCTTCCTCACTGTTGTCAATCAGCAATTTCAAGTACCCTTAAAATCAGTATTGCTAAATAATGCTGGCAATCTGAAAAATACGCTCACCGTACTGATCACCTTTGTGTGGTTTATGGCATATCCACTGTCTAGTGGATATGGGGCACGAATGGTAGATCGTCTTGGATATAAAGGCACACTCATACGAGGATTGATGATCTTAGTCTTAGGATTGTTGTTCTTCGAGTTGGCTGTTCTTCAACACGTCTATGCTCCTGCATACATCAGCTTGGGCGAGGCATCCATTCCTATCGGATTTTTCATCTTCTTAATAGGATCATATCTAGTGGGAACAGCTACGGCCTTTCTCCAGATAGTCATCAATCCCTACTTGGTAGCAAGCAGTGTATCGGGTACCAGTCCGATTCAGCGTCAGATGATTGGAGGATCGGGAAACTCTATTGGAACCACCATTGCTCCTTTTTTTGTGTCAGGTATCATATTTGGAGGTGTGGCAATGGAAGAGATCGAAACCAAACAACTGATCATTCCTTTTATTGGGCTTATGATAGCTATGGCTGTAGTTATATTTGTTGTTCGTAGACTCTCATTACCACAAATTGAAGGTACGACAAATGAATCGGGAGAAAAATTAGAGAAAAGTATCTGGTCATTTTCTCATCTCCGTCTTGGAGTTGTAGCACTCTTTTTCTATGTAGGAGTGGAAGTTTGCATAGGTGCAAATATCAATCTCTATGCCGAAAGTTTGGGAGGTTCATTTGCTCAAGCTGCTGTCAAAATGGCGTCTCTCTATTGGGGAGGAATGCTCATCGGACGTTTAATAGCTTCTACATTAAATAAAATATCAGCTAATATACAGCTGTCTTTTTCTGCCTCCATTGCCACTGTCTTGCTGATTATATCTTTAGTAACAGCCAATCCTTGGTTTCTGGTAGCAGTTGGTCTTTTCCATTCCGTGATGTGGTCGTCTATCTTCACCTTATCCATAGATAAACTAGGGAAATATACCTCTCTAGCTTCAGGCAAACTGATGATTGGTGTGCTTGGTGGAGCCTTGTTACCTCTGCTCCAAGGTGTACTTGCAGACTCCATGGGAGGGCAATGGACATATACATGGATCATTGTTTTGGTGGGCGAACTATACTTGCTCTATTATGGGCTGATAGGATATAAAGTAAAACAAGAAGGAATATAAAATCTAATAATACATATTACAATGAACAGTAAATTAAGTAAAACCCACTCTTTTCTTCAAACACCTAAAACAGGCGATGGAAGAAGATTTTTTCACCCCATCTTGATGATGTATCCAGCACATCATTTTGGTAAAACCTATACCGATTTCATGACAGATCATCGGGTATTGGTGGAATCGAACATGAAATGCCTCGAAATGCACGACTTTGATGCTGTGAGTGTTATTTCTGACCCTTACCGTGAAGCTGCTGCCTTTGGAGCTAAAGTTTATTTTGAAGGAAACCACTCGCCCAAAGCTGATATACTGATTAAAAATGCTAGTGATGTAGACAGTCTACGCAATCCTGATGTTTATGCAAATGAGCGCACATTAGATCGCATCAACGGTGTAAAATATTTTAGAGAACTATTAGGTCCCAAATTTCCAATCATTGGCTGGGTTGAAGGCCCATTAGCCGAATCTGCAGACTTAGCCGGCATATCAGAAACAATGATGAATATGATGATGGAGCCTGACATGGTGAAAAAACTTCAACGCAAATGTTTACAAACAGCCAAAGATTTTGCATTGGCTCAGATAGATGCCGGAGCTAATATTATAGGTGTAGGTGATGCTTTATGCTCGCAAATTCCACCAGAAATGTATGATGAGTTTTGCTTCGAGCTACATCAAGAACTTTTTGAATTTATACATGCAAAAGGAGCATTAGTCAAACTACATATCTGTGGAAACATCACTCATATTCTACCCTCACTAGCCAAAACCGGACTAGATATTCTGGATGTGGACTGGATGGTAAATATGGCTGATGCCTATCAAGCCATGGGAGATGAGGTAATGTTGGCAGGTAATCTTGATCCTGTATCGGTTATCCTAGAAGGCAACCAAAGTTATATTGAGGAAAAGTATAATGAAATAGAAAAAGTGGTACCACGCGACAACTGGATTGTGATGGGAGGATGTGAAATTCCACCTGCTACACCTGTAGAAAACGTGAATCTTTTGAGGAAATTGTCCATGAAATAATAGAATAATAAAAAGAGAGGGAATTGGTATAAATACCAATTCCCCATACTCTCTTATCTATTATTAAAACACTCTACGGCATCGTAAAAAGCATCGATATTGGCAAATGAAACTTCAGGAGGTGTATCACAACCAGAGGAGATGACAAAATTGGGATAATCGGCTAATTTTTCCAGCAATGAATAGGTATCACGACCAATGCTCTCAGGGGTTCCCATCTTGAAAACACCTACTGGATCTAGATTACCCATACCTATCACATCGGCTGGCAATTCTTTCATTGCTTCCAACATATTGATAGCATTCCCGAAGTGATAACTCATGGCTCCTGTGGCTAGCATAGCTTCCGTACAGTGCCCTTTGTTTCCACAGTTGTGCAAAATGATGGCAAAAGAGTCGTCTTGCAGTGCATCCACTATCTGTTTTACATAAACGGACGAAAATTGCTTACAATCATCGTTAGACATTAGACCAGCAGCCGGCTCAGCTAACATTATGCCATTTGCTCCGGTAGCTTTCAATGCCTTACCATATTCAATAATAAAATCGGTACATTTTTGAAGTAATTTATTGGCTGCATCCGGATCAATGTAGAGTAGCATCATTATTTCAGACATATCATACAGACGTCCTGCAAGCGAGTATGGACCTATCATTCCTGACAGCAATGGCTTGTCTGTAATGCCTTCAGCTGCCAATTGGTTAGCTTTGATGTACTCTTGAACACGCCCAACGTTTAACGATGGCACAGTTAGTTTTTCTATGTCTTCGGCACTTGTCAACAGACGTTCGGAAACGGTAGGTACTTCATTGTCATCGAACGATATTTTACAGCCAAAGGCCTCAGCCTCTACTGTAAGATCCATAATGACCGTCGATGCAGCCGAAGGGTATTTACTATTAAGAGCTATAATGGCATCAGCATGTGTTCTACCATCGGTAACGGCATCTATGATACGTTTTCCGATAATCTCAATACCGGGGTTAGTCATAATGGGTAGAGCAACACTTTGTTTATTGCTAATGATGTTTTGCATCCATTGACGCATGTTAATGTTTTTCATAATAAGAATATTATTTATTTCGTAAAACTATTAAATTCATATAATTATGGATTTTCGATCTATAGGAGAAGATTTCAGCATTCTGCCTCAACCTTTTTTAGATTTGATGACAGATAACCCATTCACCGGCGACCTTTATGTCCATTCCATTGGTCGGGTGAGTGATGCTCCACACCATCATGTTTCATCGGCTGAGGGGGAAGACTACTGCGTATTCATCTTCTGTATTCAGGGGCGTGGTAGAGTTCAAATATTCAATAAAGAATATACACTTACCACCAACCAGTTTATAGTTATACCTCAACACACTCCCTTTCAATATTCTTCATCTCGCACAGATCCTTGGAATATCCATTGGGTTCGCTTTATGGGAACTAAAGCTATTTTTTATTCAAACCAAGTCAATGTAATACACACGCTACCTTCTATTCATTCGTTGCGTGAAAAACAAAGCGAACTCTTCGAATCCATGTTCTCAGCACTCATTGGTGATTTGAGCTTGGAGAAACTTAATTATGTCAACTCATTACTCATGTATTACTTGTCGCTTTTTCTCTATGGTGATATGTATAGCGACACGTACCTCAATCCTCGCCATATTGTGGGAGTGATCAATCGTGTAACGCACTACATGAATGAAAATATTGAACAAAACCTAAGCATCAGCGAATTGGCCGAGTATGCAGGGTATAGCGACTCATACTTCTATCGAAAATTTACTACCGAAACAGGGTACTCACCTATCGACTATTTCATCAGAATGAAGATCAACAAAGCTTCGGTCTATCTCATAAAAACTAAAATGACTGCTGCTCGTATTTCGTATAAACTAGGCTTTAGTAATCCTGATTATTTTTCTCGTACATTCAAAAAAGTCGTTGGTATTACAGTTTCTGAATTCAGAAAAGAAGGTTTTCGACTTTAAGCTTCAGTCACTCTCTTTTTATAACAGGTTTTCATCATACAAATATCACAACCATAAGCTTTCTTTGCCATCTGCTCGCCTAGCGCAATGATACCACTAACAGACTTGATAGGAAGCATAAGCGATGATTCTGTAAGTCTTACCCCACAAGGTTCGGGAGGAAAAAAGGAGAATAACTTTTGTTGTTCTTTTACCCCCCAACCACAATATCCAGGGCTATAAGAGTTGCTGATATATTGTTGTTTTTCTCCAGCCACTTGCTCCAAGTCTAGACTTACTGCTCGTGCTGTGGCTTCAGCAATTTCCGACCCAATGGCATCAGCAAGAAAAGTCAACCATACGTCTCCTTGCTGGTGCAATTCTTCGAGCCAATTATCAAACTCTCGTCCAGCTGTTGCAATGAATAAAGCAATAGATTGTGCCTTATCCATATACTCAACGATCACCTTTCCTATCGTAAAGGTTACTTCCTCAACCTGAATATTTACACGCCCTATTTTTATATCTTCCTTGATGACATAGCAATACGATGGTTTACAGATTTTAGAAATAGTATCTATCATTTCTTGCACCATCTGTTGCACATCGACAGGAGGGCATGCTCCTCCGTAGCCCAAACTCAGGTAGATATCATCAATTCTGATATCCAATGCTTGAAATGAAATCTTGTTTATCTTCAAAATGTTATTTTTAACTTGCTACTGTCATCAATTCTTTTGCTGTTCCTACTGCGCTATTGGCATTTGCACTAAATCCATGTGCACCAATGCTCTTTGCAAATTCACGCGAGATGGGTGCTCCTCCAACCATTATTTTAACTTTACCTTTCAGTGGTGATGCTTCTATGGCATCTATCACCTCTTTCATATAATTCATAGTGGTGGTTAACAGAGCAGACATACACAATATATTAGCTCCATTTTCTTCTAGTGCTTTTATAAATTGTTCACTAGAAACATCAACACCGATATTGATCACCTCAAAGCCACACCCCTCCAACATAGATGCTACAAGATTTTTGCCTATATCATGCAAATCACCTTTCACCGTACCAATAACTACCTTGCCCAAAGACACGTTTGCTTCACCTTGCAACAATGGTTTTATGATATCAAGTGCTCCCTTCATGGCACGAGCACTCATCAGTAGATTTGGAACAAAGGCCTTTCCTGCTTCGAAACGTGCCCCCACTTCTTCCATCGCTTTTATCATATAGTCATTTATCAACGATTGAGGATTGGCTCCTTCGGCTAAAGCGGTATTAGTTGTTGCTATTGACTTTTCTAGATTACCGGCTAGAATAGCTTCGTATAGATCATTTAAATTTGTCATAATTCTTTCACTTTTAAGGTTTAATACAAAAGTATTCTATTTAAGACACTTGTACAATGCACAAAACCACCCTAATCCATGCACAATACTATCCTTTATTATAAACAACAAAGATTAGAGCTAATAACAACCCTAATCTTTGTCTCACCTCGGAGGTTATGCAAAAAAGCACCTCTCAAAAACAATCTATTTTATACCAAATTTATATCGATATCATGCTTATCCTACAATTTCTACATAGTTGCCCTCTGGATCCCAAATAACACTTTCGTAATACCCATCACCACTCGTTCTGGGCTCGCCAACAATTGTATAACCATCTCTTCGCAACTTTTCAGTTAATACATCAACAGCATCTTTTCCTCCTACTGAAATAGCAAAATGCGCTAACCCTTTCAAATTCCCTCTACTTGTAGGGCTGTCTGTATTTGGTATATGCATTAATTCGATGCGAGTGGTATCTTCACCAAAAGATAAAAAGTATGAAGTAAAATTTCTTTTAGGATTAAAGTATTTTTCACCACAAGTCATGTCAAAATATTCCATATAAAACTGTCGTAACAACTCTATATCATCTGCCCATATAGCTAAATGTTCTATCTTCATTTCACCTTCCTTTTAAATTATATTTATTAGTTTTATGCAAAGATAGAGGTTGAGAGAATGAGCAAAAATGACGCTCGTCAATTTCTTATATCATAGCTCTTATTATTAAAAGGATCTAAGGATGTCAGTAATAAAAGTACTTGAGGATTTATATGGTAAGATTTTATCAGAAGAATCTAAAATAAAATTAGAAAAAGCCTTCAATGTGGTCAATTACAAAAAGGATGAGATACTCTTGCAACAAGGTGAAATCTGTACTAAGTTTATTTTGATAAAAAAGGGAATCATTCGTCTCTTTTACTACAAAGACGGACGAGATATTACAGAGCATTTTAGTACAGAGTATGAGTTTGTTTTTGCTATCGAGAGTCTATTTTGCAAGAAGCCAACTGAGTTGATGATAGAAGCACTTGAGGACTCTGAGGTCTATGAAATAGCATACGACGAACTACTGAGACTCTGTTCAACAGCTACTGACATCAGTAAACTATATCAGCGAATCCTTGAATTCGATCTGGTTATCTCCCAAAAGAAAGCTGATTCGTGGCGCTTCGAAAGTTCGCGTGAAAGATATGAACGCTTCAGTGCTGAGTATCCAGAGGTCGTTCGACGTGCATCCATCGCTCACATTGCTACCTATTTATTGATGACTCCTGAAACATTAAGCAGAGTTAGAGCTGGTACATTGTAGTTTATTTATAAATAACTCCTAGCCCTTAAGAACTAGGAGTTATTTTATTGGGTTAAGGCTCTGTACTTAACTTCCAATTATCTGTTCGAAAAGGAGAAGCAGGTAGCCCATTACCATTAAACAAATTCACATCTGGATTCATAGCCCAGCAATAGCGTACGGCAATTGGTGATTCCACTTTATCTGAATACACAATGACTTTGTCATTTCCCAGTAACTCTGCTTTTGCCCATACAAATCGACCATCTTCGCCTGCTATGGTAAATCCTTCTATATAACCATATTTATTTTGTATCTTTAGCCCTGACCCCACACTATCAAATTCTATTACAATTCTATTACCTTCATTCTTCTTAGATTTATATCTAGGGCCTGAATATATAATATCAGATTTACCATAATCTTTATTTAATGCTATCAGAGCTAGTCTTTTTCCTACGTCTTGCTTATTTCTAGGATGAATATCATTGGCGTCTCCAATGTCTGTGGTGATCACTTGTCCTGTCTTTGCTAATGATAGAGTTAACTCTTGAGATTCTCGCAATTCAGCCCAACTATCAGTGGCTATCGGCTCTTCATCCTTGTGCATAAAAGCAGCTAGCTGAACCCAATAGAATGGAAATTCATATTGCCACTGTTGTCTCCAGTCCTTGATGAGAAGAGGAAATAACGATCGATAGTCAAATGCTGCACCTGCATTATTTTCTCCTTGATACCAAATCACACCTTTTATAGCGAAAGACGTCAAAGGTTCGACCATTGCATTGTATAACAAGCTATGACAAATATTAGGCTCACCATCTATGAAGCTAAAACCTTCGCTGCTCACCGTCTCTTTATACTGCCAATCACCAGATAATGAGTATTGTTCTTCTGCTGTTTTGATGTATAGCTCTTCAGGTCTTCCTGTAAAGCCTCCAGGACCACGCTGATCCATCACTTTTACAACAATTGTATTGAGTCCCTCCTTTAATACGCCTTGAGGTATATCATATATTCTATCGTTTCCTGCACCTTCCGTTTCACCAATCTTTATACCATTAATCCAAGTTACATCGTTATCATCAATTTTCCCAAAACTAATAACAGCAGCTTTACCCGCATCTGCATTTGCAATATTCAATGTGCTTTTAAACCAAACAGCACCATCAAAATCTTTCAATTCAGTTGTAGACCACTCCTGTGGTATTGCCATTGTTCTCCACGAATCGGTATTCCATGATGGCATATACCACTTTTCAGACATTCCTAGGTCATTAGTTACCAAACTGACAAATGCCTCCTTATTTAATTCATTCAATTTAATGATAGAGTCAACTCCAAGTTCTTTAACGTCTAAGTATTTATCAGTGAATAAGGCAGGAAGTGACTCAAAAGCTTCTGCACTCATCCAAGTTTCAATGTCAGTACCACCCCATGAAGAATTAATGATCCCTATTGGTAAATTAGTATGTAGATGCAACTCTCTAGCAAAAAAATAGGCTACAGCTGAAAAATTTGATACTGTTTCAGGTGAACATATTTCCCATTTTCCTTCAACATCAACACCTATAGTTTCTGAATAGTTAGCTTTTACATTAAAAGATCGGATATTGGGATATTGGGCATTATTTTCTTCATTTTTAAAATTGTAGACCTGTCCTCCTGCTCCATTAATAGTCATTGCCATATTTGACTGCCCAGAACAAAACCATACTTCCCCTACTAATATATTGGACAGTTCAATCGTATTTGAATTTCCGACAATTTTAATATTTGCAGAACTACCATAGTCTAATGGACCAAACTCAGCCAACCATCTCCCTGATTTATCAGACTTAACTTTCTTTTTTTGCCCCCCCAAATCAACTTTTATCACTTCCCCTACGTTAGCTGTCCCCCATACTCTAATAGGCTTATGTGCTTGCAAGACCATATTATCAGTAAAGATATTAGCAACTTTAACTTGCCCAACCAGCGAAATAGTAAATATTCCAAATAAGGCTAACAACACTTGTTTTTTCATATAAATAGATTATTAATTAACTGATGATAAATGTAATAAGTTTTACTTTAACGTTAAAACAAATTACGGAATAAAAACAAAACAAAACCACATATACCTAATTAACAACTAGATATAAAATAGCTAAATGAAAGAGGTAGTATATGTACTTTAGGATATTAAATAATAATACACACTAAATACAAACAAGGAAATAATTCAAATAAATAACTAATCAACAGATGATTAAGACAACACAAAGTATTATATAATCTTTTTATTTAAATAACTTGTTTTAATAATAAAAAGAATGTACTTTAGCAAAAACTTTATCGATTAAGTAATTTAATCTTTTATCTAATTATATAAATAAAGGCTTATTCTAATAAAAAGTGAGGATATCATTAAAAGACATAGCAGAAAGGCTTAAGCTATCTAAAACAACTGTTTCTTGGGTCTTAACAGGACAAGCTGACAGGAAAGGAATTAGTAAAGCTACACAAGAGCTAGTGAGAAAGTGTGCTGATGAAATGAACTATCAACCCAACTTAATTGCTCGTAGCTTAAATCTTGGTAGTACAAAGACTATTGGTCTAATACTCCCCTCTATTTCTGACTTTTTCTACTCATCTGTAGCTAGAGAGGTAGAAAAGAATGCAAGTATGCATGGTTACTCTCTGATGATAGCGAGCTCTGAGGCCAATACTAATAAGGAAGATAATATTCTGAGAATGTTTAGATCGAAAGGTGTTGATGGCATTATACTAGCCCCAACTAAAAGATCGAAAGTGGAAATAGAAAGACTTATAAAAGATAAATTTCCATTAGTCACATTTGACCGTTTTTTTGCAGAGCTTCAAGCTAGTTATATCATAATAGACAATCAAGAAAGTAGTTATAAGCTAACTAAACATCTCATAAAAAAAGGATGCAAGAACATAGCACTTATTACCACCAACCCTCATCTAACAACGATGGGATATAGAAGCGAAGGCTATAAACAAGCTTTAGAGGAGGAAAAAATCAAGATCAATCCTGTACTAATGGCTTCCGTAAAGTACGAAAATTATGAAAAAGACATAAAAAAAGTGTTAGCCAATATTTTTGAAAAAGTACCCGATGTAGATGGATTCTTTTTCACCACCCATATCCTTGCAATAGAATCATTTATATATTTTAACAATAAAGGAATTAAGTTCAATGACGATTTCGGACTAGCTTCAATACACCACGAATCATCATTCGAAATCATAGCTCCTAATATTAGTGTAGCAGAAATGCCTGTTGCTGATATAGGTAAGAATGCCGTAGATATTTTATTAAGAGAAATAGAGTTTAAAGAAAAGAGTGCAGGCGTAAAAGGTCAATATAAAATGATTCTGCCATGTACTTTATATCTTAAAGACTAACCTATTTTTATAAGCTTTAGTAATACTATATAACAAGCGCAAACTTAACCGATAAAGCACTTGATATAACAAAAGAAAAGATAAAAGCGAGATATCCTTAAGTTAACCAATAAAATTCAGAGAGTCTTTTCAGTAATACTTAAACTATTTATAAAGCTCACCCAATCAACTTAACCGATAAAGTTAGATTTTAAAATGTTAATTTCTAAACAATAAGCCTATGATATGATAACCCAATGAAATCTAATGAACAGTCTTTTGTAAAAGACTTGTGCCCTGATCAGGATAAATATCTACATGATCAGTAATACTCTGATAAAATGGAAACACAATAAAAATTCTATCCTTAAATTTAAATCAATGAAATATACATTTTTTTCAATTGTATTTTCTGTGTTTATGTGCATTCTACCTCAAGGTAGTGTACTAAATGCAAAAAACGACAACGTTGTTGAAGATCAAATCAGCCATCAACAAAAAACGGCCATCAAAGGGAAGGTCATTGACAGCAATGGAGAACCCATCATTGGAGCTACAGTAGTAGAACAAAGTGAATCGACCAATGGTACTATAACGGACATTTATGGAGCATTCAGCCTAGTAGTAAATACAAATGCAGTCCTTAATATTACTTATATTGGTTATGCTCCTCAAAAAGTAAATGCAACACCAGGTAAAGAGATCATAGTAACGCTAGTTGAAGACCAAAAAATCTTAGATGAGATTATTGTTGTAGGCTATGGTCAACAAAGAGTATCCACTGTTACCGGATCAGTTTCACAGATCAGAACAGAAAAAATAACAACAGCTCCACAGTCTAATGTTAGTAACCTTTTGGCTGGACAATTGCCAGGTTTAATAACCAAACAGACCTCTGGTATTCCGGGAGCAGATGATTCATCTCTCAATATTCGAGGTTTTGGAACTCCACTTGTTATAGTTGACGGAATAGAGACTAGCATAAACAATCTCGATGCAAATCAAATTGAAACTATCTCAATATTAAAAGATGGAGCTGCCTCGATCTACGGTGCTAGAGCAGGAAGAGGCGTAATTTTAGTAACAACTAAGAGAGGAAAACAATCTAAACCAACAGTCTCTGTTAATAGTTCTCTAACTTGGCAAGGTTCAACGAAAGTTATTAAGCCTGCAAGTTCTGCTGAACGTGCACAACATGAAGTCAACAAGTGGATATATGCAGGAAATGCCCCCGAAGATGCTCCATTCAGTCCAGAAGAAATTCAAAAATTTAAAGATGGAACTGATCCCAAATATTTGAATACTGATTGGTTTGATGCCTCAATCCGTCGATTCGCTCCACAGCAGAATCACAATGTGTCACTTACAGGAGGTACTGAAGCTGTAAAATATTACGGATACTTCGGATACAACACACAAGAAACTATCCTCAAGAAGAATGGAGGAAATTATGATCGATATAATTTTCAAGTCAACTTGGATGCGAAAATATCAGAACGTATCTCTATGCTTATGGACCTACAGCACTTTAGAGAGCAGAGATTCTATCCTTCTGGAGCTGACGGTGTAGCCACTAACAGCAACTTCTGGAGAGATTTGATCTATGCAGCCGATCCGTCTTACGCTTTGACTCTTCCAGACCCGACAAAAGCTGCTTATGCAGGAGTTACATATGGAAGTCCTGTTTGGGCAACAAACTCTGATCTCAGCGGATATCAAGACAAACGAAATAATATAACTCAATTTAAAGGAGAAGTTAAGTATGATTCAAAATTCATTTCTGGACTCTTTGCAAAAGGAACTGTAATCTATCGAGAGAATACATATGATCAGAAAGTGGTTAAGAAGCAAGAAGACTTTTATACTTACAGTGCCGAAACTGATAAATACACACTTGTTCGTAGTTCTCAGGATCCACAGCTACTTAACAGAGGTAGCAGTGTTCACACCCAAATTGTTCAACAATACTCATTGAACTATAACAAAGTGATCAATAATGCTCATAATATTACGGGCTTATTTCTTTATGAGCAACAAGAGGACAAATCCAGAGGATTTAACACCTCACGTGGAGGATATAAATCATTAGCTATCGAAGAATTTATTGGAGGGGACACCTCTACCTCAAGCAACAGTTCCTCAAGCTCCAGTGAAGCTCGTATATCATGGATTGGAAGATTAAATTACAGTTATATGGATCGCTACTTGGTAGAAACTATATTAAGAGCTGATGCATCGTCGCGCTTTCTCAAGGGACATCGATGGGGATATTTTCCAAGCATCTCACTAGGGTGGAATATTGCCAAAGAAGACTTCATGAAGCAATATGATCAGATTGACAATATGAAGCTAAGAACGAGCTATGGACAAGCAGGGAATGATGATGTAGCATACTATGCATACCTTGCAGGGTATCAATACGATGCGACTTATACAATTGGGAACGAGCTAATTTCGGCATTGGGTTCTAGAGCATTACCCAACCCTCTACTAACATGGGAGGATATGGAAACCTACAATGTCGGACTCGATTTTTCCTTATTCAAAAGCAAGTTATACGGAGAGTTTGATTATTACTATCGAAAACGCAATGGCATACCTGGACATCGTATAAATTCAATTCCTTCAAGTTTCGGAGCAACTCCACCACAAGAAAATTTAAATAGCATGAGTACAACAGGCTTCGAATTGAGACTAGGAACAAGTGGAAAGTTTGGTGATCTCAATTATGATGTATCGGGCAACATTGCCAGATCGAGATCAACGTGGCAAAAATATGATGAGGCAAATTATACTGATCCTGATGAAATAAGACTATACAAAAACACTGGAAAATATATAGACAGACGAGTTGGATATGTCTTTGATGGATTATTTACAAGTCAAGAGGAAATTGACTCTTGGGATAAAACTTTTGCTCATCTAAACAACGACAACTCCTCACTCAAGCCTGGTGATGTCAAATATAAAGACTTGAACAATGATGGAATTATTGACTGGCGAGACCAAAAGGAAATTGGGAAAGGAGCTGAGCCACATTGGACTTATGGACTGCATTTTAACTTGCAGTATAAAGATTTTGATTTCTCAGCACTTCTTCAAGGAGCATTTGACTACACTACATATATCAATTTAGTTTCAGCATCCACAGAGCTTCAATATAAAAACTATTGGAATTTAGAGACCAATAATAAAGGAGATGCTTTACTCCCTAGGCCTAACGGATCAGCTACAAATGATTTCTATTCAGATTATCGCAACCACAATACATCTTATATACGCTTAAAGAATCTGTCATTAGGCTATAGCGTTCCATCTCCATTGCTGATGAGAGTCGGTGTAAGTAAATTAAGAGTATATGTAGCAGGGACCAATCTTCTAACATTTAGCTCTCTAAAAAAATACGGAGTAGATCCTGAAATGCCAGAAGGATATGGGGCTGGAGTATATTACCCACAACAGTTTACTTTAAGTGTTGGTTGTAATCTTACATTTTAATTAGCTAGAAGATATGAAAAATAAATTTACATTAACAATAGTAGCCTTAGCTACAATGATGACCTCGTGCTACAATGTACTAGACCAAGCACCTAGTGATATATACTCTGATGCAGTGGTATGGAATGATCCGTACCTATTAGACTCACACTTGGCTGAATTATATGCTTGTACCCCGATAATGGTACAAGACGCTAATTCACTTATGAATACATGGGATGGAGCACCAATGAATGCAGATGACAATAGCTGGGGAGCAATTATGGGATTCAGTGTTCAAATAGAAGGTACGGTACGCACACTAGAGATTGCAGATGAAGCAAAGTATAATTTTGGAGCACAAGCTCATCTCTTGGGGATGAAAGAAAATGGTATACAAGCCAATGGCTCTGAAATGCAATGGTGGGGTAACTCATACTATACAATAAGAAATCTGAACAATTTCATTATAAAAGCGAGTGATTCGCCTATCGACAAAATAGAAGAACGAATTGCAGAAGCTAGATTTCTCAGAGCATTCTGCTACTTTGCCATGGCCAAACGCTATGGAGGTGTACCTCTAATCACTAAAGTGCAAACATTGGAAGATAGTTATGAAGTATTATATCCGAAAAGAAACTCTGAAAAAGAGATCTTTGACTTTATTCTTACTGAAACTGATGAAATTTCTAAAATTCTACCTTCTGCCAATGAAGCAGGCAGAGCGAATAAATGGGCAGCTCTAGCTCTACGTAGCAGAGCGGCACTTTATGCAGCTAGTGTTGCTCAATTTGGGAAACAACAAATGGATGGTCTATTGGGCTTCTCGGCAGGTGAAGCAAGCCACTATTATCAGATATGCTATGATGCATCAAAAGAAATAATGACTAAAGGCCCTTATAGCCTATATGACCAAGATGCCGACAAAGTTCAAAACTTTAAAAACATCTTTTTGAAAAAAGATAATAGTGAAGCTATAATGGTTAAAAGACACTCAGGTAAAGGATTTATGGATGGTGGATCCAACAGATGGTCATGGGATATGCTTGAATGTCCTCGCCCTAATGTTTGGGGAGTTGGGAACTACCATGGTCCTTACCTTGAAATGGTTGAAGAGTTTGAATATAAAGATGGTTCTTCTGGGAAATTCAATCGCACATCTGCAGAAAATCGCCTATGGTCCATGGACGAATTATGGGGAGATAAAGATCCTCGTTTCTTTGCTTCCATATGGACTAACGGTACTTCATGGCAAGGTGCAGTCAGCGATGTGTTAGGTGACAATAAAATAGATATGCACAATGGAATCATTTCGAGAGACGGTTCGCTAATTGATGGCAGATATGACTCTTATGAAGGGATCTCAGCTGTAGGGGACCAGTTGGTTCGCTTCAAAGAAGGTAACACACCAAATACTGGATTTGGAGTCATGAAATATCTTGATCCAGGAGCGAATAACTTCAACTGGTTTAGTGAATCTACTACTGACTACCTCATCTTTAGATATGCAGAGATCTTACTAAACTATGCAGAAGCTGCCGTAGAGTTAAACAAAACTGGTGATGCACTAACGGCAATCAATGATATACGTAAACGTGCAGGCATAGCAAGCGTAAGTGCCGTGGATCGCGAAATAGTTAGACATGAAAGAAAGGTTGAATTGGTTTTCGAAAATCACCGTTATTGGGATCTTAGAAGATGGAGAACAGCCGTCACTGCGCTTACTCGCACCTACACTGGGTTACGATACATTTATGATGCAACTTCAGGAAAATATCGAATCAAATTTATAGACGATATTGATGGTCGAGCAAAGACTCCCACCTTTCCTGAAAAGAATTATTATTTTCCTATTGGACAAGGACGCATTGCAACTAATCCAAGCTTAAAAGAAAATCCTGGATATTTATAATAAAAGAGCCGATGTTTATCACATCGGCTTTTTTATCCACCCATCCGATAAACTAATTCGATCTCGAACCCATAAAATTTATCTCGCACAAAACAATTTGTGATCATATATTATTATAACTTTGTTAGTATAGTTTTCAATAAAACAAGTTAACCTGATATGATCAAAAAAGTCTTTGCTTTTTCCATTCTGATACTTCTCTATTCTCAGACTCTTATTTCTGGAAATATAAATGATTCTTTGCTTCATAAACTAAACACCTCCGTTGAGAACAACAAGCAATATATCTCGCAAAAGAACAACTATATACAGAGACTTAAAGCGGAAGCTAATGAAGAAAGAATTAGTCTAGAGGAAAGATTCAGTCGCAACAATAAATTGTACAGAGAATACATCAAATACCAAGCAGACTCATCATTAGTATACTTAAATAAAAATAAAATCATTGCCGATTCGCTAAAAGCTGATCACTATATTTCTGAAATTAATATTCACACAGCTTTTGTATATTCTAAAATGGGATATTATGTAGAGGCTAGTAAACTATTGCAAGGCATCGATATCAAGAAGTTAGACAATGATCTTTTGATTGATTACTATAAAGTTTACGGATACTACTGTGACAACTATGGGTCAAGTAATGAGAACTATCACTATTTTGAACAAAGCAGCAGGTATAGAGACTCATTACTCCACCTTCTCCCCCACAACTCCTTTGACTATAAACTTGCCTTTGCTGAAACTAAACTATACAACGACGAAATAGATGAAGCTGAAACATTGTTGTTGGCTCTTTTGAATAGTGTTTCGGATAACAATCCCGAAAAGGCCAAAATAGCCTATCTATTAGGCGCCCTATATAAAGCTAAAAAAGAACAGGATCTGCAACTCAGATATTATATGATTTCTGCTATTGCTGACATTGAAAATTGTATAAAAGATAATGCTTCTCTACAAGCTTTAGCTCTATATTATTACGATAGGGGAAACATTAACTTAGCTAATAAGTTTATGAAAATGGCCATCGAGGATGCAATATTTGCTAATATGCGTTACAGAGCTAGTGAAGGACTTGCCTTCTACCCTATCATCAATGCTGCCTTTCAGACTGAAGTGCAAAGACAAAAGGAAGAGCTGCAAATATATTTAATACTCATCAGCATCTTATCTGTATTTTTCATTATAGCGGTGATCTACGTTTATAAACAGATGCAAAGATTATCTAAGATCAGAAAAGAGCTATACAGAAGCAATCTGAAACTCACTGAACTAAACAGAAATATGGCTGAAACAAATACTCAACTCACTGATCTAAATATTCAACTATCAGAATCAAACTTGATCAAAGAAGAGTATATTGCACAGTTTTTTGACATCTGCTCATCCTATATCTATAAATTAGAGGACTTTAAGAAAACATTAAACAATAAGGCTAAGAACAAGCAATTGGAAGAGTTGTATAAAATATTAAAATCTAATGATTTGGTTGACAAAGAGTTTGAAGAACTTTACATAAACTTCGACAAGATTTTTTTAAACCTATATCCCAACTTCATCAGCGAATTCAATAAATTGCTAATCGATGAGGAGCAAGTGATACCTAAAGCAACTGAACTGTTGAATACCGAACTTCGCATTTTTGCCCTGATACGTCTGGGTATTACCGACAGTGTCAAGATAGCTTCGTTTCTCAGATATTCTTTAAGTACGATCTACAACTATCGTACAAAAACACGAAACAAAGCTGCTGTATCGAGAGACGATTTTGAAGCTATGGTAATGAAAATAGGCAAATACAACAGCTAAACATCTTCAAACCCACTACTTTTTTTCAACTCAATTAGATTACATCAATCTATAAAGCAACACATTAACTTTTCGAGTTACTACTTTTATACTTTAGGGAGATGAAACTATATGTATCATCCAATAAGTTTGCATTGTAACAGATTACACCAAATGAAATTGTTTTTATATCTCAACTGAAATATAAAAGCAGGTATAATCTAAGATGTAAATATTGAAATAAATAACCTTTTAAAAGATGACTATGAAGTACAAATGGACAAAAGAACGACCATCTTTCTGGTTGTGTTTACTATTAATGCTTTTAATACCTTCTATCGGCTTTGCACAAGACAAAGGTCGAACCATAACAGGAACAATAGTGGACAACCTGAATGAACCCCTACCTGGGATTAGTGTTGTGATTGAAGGAACCACAAAAGGCTCCATGACCGATATCGACGGAAAATATTCATTAAATGCTAACGATGACGATGTTTTAGTTTTCTCTCAAATAGGGATGACTACAAAGAAAGTATCTGTCAAAGGAAAAGACATCATCAATGTCACACTAGAAGAAGAAGCTACTGACCTTAACGAAGTTGTGGTCATTGGCTATGGTACTGCTAAGCGAAAGGATGTCACCACATCTATTGCAACGGTTTCAACTAAAGACTTAGACCAACGTCCAATCATTTCAGCAGGTCAAGCTATCCAAGGGAAAGTGGCAGGTGTATCTGTTATTCAGCCCAATGGAGCTCCTGGTGGAGAACTGGCTATTCGTGTGCGAGGAACTACCTCCTTCAATGGGAGCAATGATCCTCTATATGTAGTGGATGGTGTACCTGTTGATAAAATAGATTTCTTATCTCCAAATGATATTGCAAGTATGCAGATCATGAAAGATGCCTCTGCTGCTGCCATTTACGGTTCACGTGCTGCCAATGGTGTGGTACTGATATCTACTAAGTCAGGACAAAAGGGAGAAGCTAAAATCACTTTCAATGCTCAGTATGGCTTCGACAAAGTGATGAATAATCCAAAAGTATTAAATACTGCACAATACCTTGAACTCCAAAAAGAAATAGGAAACAAGCTACCCGATGGGCTTACCGATCAAACAAACTGGTTTGATGAGGCTTACCAAACCGGTTCTACACAAAGCTATCAAGTGTCTATATCAGATGGTAATGAGAGACTCAGATACTATCTTTCTGCCGGATATTTAGATCAAAAAGGGACACTGAATGAAGCTTTTTTCAAGCGCTACAACTTTAGAGCAAGTATAGACAACGATGTTCGCAAATGGCTGAGAGTTAGTGCCAATGCGACATACTCTGATAGAAACAAAAATAGCTTGATCACGGGTCAAGGCTCTAATCGCGGAGGTGTGGTACTATCAACCATCAACACCCCTACCTATGCACCAGTTTGGGATCCTGTGCACCCTAACCAATACTACGACGATTTTAACGGAGCAAACATCACCCATCCGTTGGAAAATATGGAACGTAGTAAAAATGACCGTCAAAGAGAAGATCGTCTAATCCTTTCTGGTAGTGCTCTGATTACATTTATGCCCGGACTCAACTTCAAATCTACATTTAGTATGGATAGAAGGAATGGACTGGAAACAGCTTTCCTAGATCCTACAACTACATCTTGGGGACGTCAGCATTTTGGGACAGCTAAAGATGAAAGAAACAGAAATACCGTGTTGACATTCGACAATGTTGCAAACTTCAACAAACAGTTTGACAAACATAGCTTTGAAGCCATGCTAGGAACATCACACACCGATTCGAAGTATATGCATAGTTGGATCAATGGATCTCATTACCGATCAGGCGATATTCAAACACTCAATGCTGCTAATAAAATAG
Organism: uncultured Dysgonomonas sp.; assembly: GCA_937995835.1. Lineage (GTDB taxonomy): Bacteria > Bacteroidota > Bacteroidia > Bacteroidales > Dysgonomonadaceae > Dysgonomonas. The sequence continues at coordinate 37,906 of CALKIV010000026.1, forward strand.
ATTGGGACAATACCGGTAGCGATGGTTCAGAGTGGGCAATAATGTCATATTTCGGACGTGTTGCATACAATTATGAAAGCAAATATCTCTTAACTGTTAATATGCGACGAGATGGTTCGTCACGCATACATCCAGATGCGCGTTGGGGAACTTTCCCTTCTATGTCTGCTGCATGGAGAATTTCATCAGAAAAATTCATGGATGATTTTAAATGGATGGATGATATGAAGCTTCGTGTTGGTTGGGGTAAAACTGGTAATCAATCAGGAATTCACGACTATGCTTACCTGCAACGATATAAGATAGAGCGTTTACCATGGTTTCAAGAAAAATATCAACATGCTGTTCCTAATATTAAAGAAGTTAACTTAAGAACAAAAGACCTTAAGTGGGAAACAACTACACAAACCAATGTTGGAATAGACCTTACTGTTCTTAGAAGTAGACTAAATGTAACTCTAGACTACTATTACAAAAAAACAACAGATATGCTGATGGAGGTAACCATGCCTCTAACAGGAGCTAGCACCATTGATAAGATACAACGCAATGAAGGAGAAATGGAAAACAAAGGGTTTGAGATAGCTATTAATTCAAGAAACTTACAAGGAGAATTCTCATGGGATACGGATTTTAATATTTCATTCAACAAAAACAAACTCACAAAATTGAGCACTAAGCCTCTATATGAAGATGCTAAGACAAGTGACAAGGTGAATGCCTATGTAGTTCGCAACAGACCTGGTCGTCCGTTAAGTAGTTTCTGGGGATATATTAGCGATGGAGTAGATCCAGAAACGGGAGAACTTATCTATAGAGATTTAGATAAGAATGGTAAAGTAACACCTGCCGACCGTACTTATATTGGAGACCCTAATCCTGACTTCACCTTTGGATTGACAAATACATTCTCTTATAAAGGATTTAATCTGAGTGTCTTCATTCAAGGTTCTTATGGCAATGATATATACAATGCTTCTCGCATGGAGACCGAAGGTATGTATGATGATAAAAATCAAACAACTGTGGTATTAGATAGATGGAGAATTCCAGGGCAAATAACTAGTGTGCCAAAAGCTAAATTCGACATGAAAAACTCTACATACTTTGTAGAAGATGGAAGCTATCTTCGCGTCAAAAGCTTAACGCTATCATATAATGTGAGAAATAAATTCTTGACAAAGATAGGTGTAACACGTTTACAACCATACTTCACTGCTAACAACCTGCTGACTTGGACAAGCTATTCGGGAATGGACCCTGAGGTCAATCAGTGGGGTAATAGTGGTGCAGTACAAGGTATCGATTGGGGTACATACCCTCATAGCAAATCTTTTGTTTTTGGTGTTAATCTTGAATTTTAATAAAAAATTGAATCAACATGAAGCTTAAAAATATATTAAAACTTGTATTAGGAGTCAGTATCATTCTTGGAGCTACTTCGTGTTCCATTGATTACGATCCTGTATCAGACTATTCAGATGTCACTGAAGGCTACACAGAAGAAGGAAAAGAAGTCGTATTTAAAGATAAGGCAGCAGTGCAAACGCAGCTAGAAGTGCTATACACTGAACTCAGAAATCAAGATTGGTTTATTGATAAAATATTAATCGGAGAAAGCCACTCTGACAACTCATATGCTGGAGCTTTTAATGCAGAAGTATCACCATTTGAGGACAACTCTATCGATGGAACAAATACAGTCTTGGAACGAGACTGGAATCGCTACCTGAAACAAGTAGGGATGGCAAATAAACTGATCATCTATGCCGATAGTGTAGCAGACAAATCACTAACAGAAGCAGAAGTGAAAAGGTATCAAGCACAAGGAATGATCTTCCGCTCTCTTATCTTATTCGAGATGGTTCGTCTTTGGGGAGATATTCCATTAGTTACCGTGATTGCTCCTGACATTACTAGTGCAAACTTTGAAGAAGTGTACCCTCTATATTTTCCTTCTCAAACACTAGAGCTTGATGTATACAAACAGATTGAAAAAGATTTACTATTCGCTGTTCAACATGCACCAAACATCAACAATGCAGACAAAACTTTAATAACCAAAACTGTTGCACGTGCTCTTTTGGCTAAAGTATATGCCGAAAAACCAATCAGAGATTATGACAAGGTTATTAAATATTGCGATGAAGTTACTGCTGATGGTTTAGACTTGGTTGCCGACCACTCTTTCCTCTTCGGAATGAATGATGCTGTGACTGATATTAAAGCTAGAAACACAAAAGAGTCGATACTGGAAGCTCATTTTGTGGCTGGTAATGGCAACTGGTGCTACATGATGTTTACTCGCGACCTGCTCAATTGGGATGCAAACTTTTCGTGGAACAAATGGGCAACTCCGTCTCGAGATCTTATCAAGTTATATGAAACAGAAGGCGATGTAGATCGCTATAAAGAATCTATCGTTTATTACGAATGTGGTTGGTCATTGTACTACCCTAAAGATCATTATCCTTTTGTTTATAAGTGTCGCTCGTCACAAAGCAGCATCATACACCTGCGTTACGCCGATATTCTATTATTAAAGGCTGAAGCCTTGATTTTAAAATCATCACCAGATCTTGCCACTGCAGCAGACATCATTGACAAAGTCAGAAAAAGAGCCAAATTACCTACTCTTCCTACTAGCATAAAAACGAACAAAGAAAGTTTATTCGAAGCTTTACTGAAAGAACGTAGAATGGAACTCGCACTTGAAGGACAACGTTGGTTCGACTTAGTACGCCTAGACCTAGTAGAAACTGTGATGAATGCAGTGCATAAAAAAGACAGTGGTCGCAATGCTGCAAAATGGGAATATACTAAAGATTCTTACCGATTACCGATACCATTAAATATCATTGAAAATAATCCAAACATTGTTCAAAATCCTGGATATTAATAACCTTTAGATTATAGAAATGAATAAAATAAAAAACATATTGAGTTTCGCCTTATTGTCTGTTCTTATTTACTCTTGCAGTGGGAACAAAGACAGCAACGCAGAAACAGAGACCCAATCGGTGGTGACGGCATACGTCACCACCAATAACAGAACTTCTGAATTCGTTAAGCACGAACTCCCTTTTAGCCAAAGTGCAGACAACATGTCTCCTTACACTATTACGCTGGAGCCTAGCACCAAATATCAAACCATGGACGGATTTGGAGCAGCTATCACTGGCTCATCTGCTTATAATCTTCTTCAGATGTCGCAAGAAGATAGGACTCGTTTCCTGAAAGAAACTTTTTCTGAGACTGAAGGTATGGGACAAAGTTATGTGAGAATAGCTATTGGTTGTTCCGACTTCTCATTGAGCGAATATACCTGTTGCGATGAGAAAGGAATTGAAAACTTTGCTCTTCAAAAAGAAGAATTAGACTACGTAATTCCTGTCTTGAAAGAAATCATGAAAATTAATCCGAACCTGAAAGTGATGGGGTCTCCTTGGACACCTCCTCTATGGATGAAGGTGAATAATTTGAAAGAACTGAAACCGTTCAATTCGTGGACAAGTGGGCATTTAAATCCTGCTCACTATCAAGACTATGCCATCTATTTCGTAAAATGGGTAGGAGCTATGAAAGCCGCTGGGATTAGTATTTATTCCATCACCCCTCAGAATGAACCTCTCAACAGAGGAAATTCAGCATCCATGTTTATGGGATGGGAAGAACAAAATGCCTTCGTAAAAACGGCTCTTGGACCAAAGTTTAAAGAAGCTGGGCTGACGACAAAGATTTATTTGTATGATCATAATTATGATTATGATAAAGGAAAAGAAGACACGAAGGATCAAGGACAATATCCTCTGAAAATTTATCAAGATGCAGAAACTGCAAAATATGTTGCCGGAGCTGCATATCATAATTATGGAGGTAATAAAGACGAACTACTAACGATTCACAATGCTAATCCTGAGATGGAACTGGTATTTACAGAAACATCTATTGGTGTTTGGAATGATGGACAAAATTTCAAAACACGATTAATAGATGACATGGAAGGAACTGCGCTAGGCACAGTCAACAACTGGTGCAAAGCAGTCATCGTATGGAATCTTATGCTTGATACCGAAAAAGGACCTTATCGTCCAGGAGGCTGTGATGTGTGCTATGGAGCTGTAGACATTGACAAGTCTGATTATAAAACCATCAGTCGCAATTCACATTATTTCATCATAGGGCATCTATCATCAGTGGTAAAACCTGGTGCTACTCGTATTGGGACAACGGGCTATACTGATAATCAACTGGTTTATTCTGCCTTCGAAAACGAAGATCATAGTTATGCCTTTGTTATCCTGAATAAATCTAATACATCAAAGAAAATTAATTTGTACGATGGTAAGAAAAGCTTTGTACATGAAATTCCTGCCGAAGCTGTTGTTTCTTATCGTTGGTCTAACTAAAAATCTATGAACCATGAAATTATATAAATACTATTTAGCAACATTATTATCTGTTCTTTTGTGCTTATCATGTTCCGATGACAATGAAAGCCAAGGGAATCCTACAATAGACTTTAAGACTGAATTTGGAAGCGCAATGTTCGGGGACAAACTGCCATTCAAGGTAGATGTTGCAGATGACGTACCCCTTTCTACATTGAAAGCTAGAATTTATTTTGGAGAAGAGATGGTCTCTGAAACAGTAATCAGAACCAAAACTGAAGGAGAATATGCTGGTGATGTATATATTCCTTACTATAAAAACATCCCCAATGGGGTCGTTAAACTACAATTTGTTCTTCAAAATATAAGGTTTACAACAGTAGAAAAAACTTATGATCTGCAAGTTACACGTCCTGAATATCCTTACTTAACTTTTGTGACAGCTGACAAAGAGTATAAGATGACTCATAAAGATGGATATAACTACGAGGTGACTGAAACTTTTCCTCAAAAAATCAAAGGATATATAAAAGCTCCAATAATAACAGACAACGGAACAGAGCAAACCTTTGGGTGGGAAAATAATGAAATCAAAGAAGGATCTACAGAGTTGATAACTTTCTCTGAATTTTCTGCTGGAGAATACTCCATTACCTTTAACACTTTTGATTATACAGCCGCTCCATTTATTGTTGCCTACACCATCAATGAGCAAGTGATGGAAAAAGTAGATGACAATAACTTTAAATTGGATTTAGACTTGACACAGGGTCAAGAAATTACAATAGGAGGTATCTCTGACTTCAACGAATGGTGGATAGATCAAGACTTCTTCAACAAAGAGGGGGATAAACTTACTTTCAAACCTATTGCTGGTAAGTATCGTTTGAGTATAGACTTAACATTAAATTACCTGAAGGCAGAAGTTATGACAGGAGACAACCTGGCTAGTTTGAATAGTGATGGCACAGGAGCAATCTGGCTAATTGGCGACAGCCAAGGGAAACCATCTTATGCCAATTCTGGTTGGGATCCGATGAAAGCGACTTGCATGGTACCAATGGGCAACGGAAAATATAAAATCACCTTTGTGGCTGGAAAAACAATATTGCCAGACAAAGTTAACTTTGTGTTTTTTCACTTAAAAGGATGGGATAAATCATTTGGACCTGAAACCTTAACTGTAAATAGCGATCTGATTATTATTGGTCAAGGTCAAGACGTCAACGGTGTAGATAAAGGAAACATCGCCCTTAAGGAAGACAAAAAACTAACAGAAGATAAAGCTTATACCTTTGTTATTGATGTATCAAAAGGCATTGACAAAGCTGTATTAACTGTAGAAGAATAATCTTAACACTTAGTCACGAAATAGAGGACTGCATTTTTTGCATGCCCTCTATTTCTTTAAAAAGCTTAAATCAAAGAAGATCATGAAATTGAAGATAAAAACTATATTTCTGGTAAGTTTCATTTGTTGTCTGTTTACCAATAACTTAATGGCTATCATCAAACTTCCTCATATTTTTTCAGACAATATGGTGCTTCAAAGAGATAAACCAATAAAGCTATGGGGATCGGCTGATAAAAATGAAGTGATAGAAATTAACTTCAACAATCAGACTAAAAAAGCTAAGGCAGATAAATCAGGAGCATGGTCAGTGACATTAGAAGCTCTTCCTTTCGGAGGGTCTTACTCATTAAAGATTAAAGGTCGAGACAATACTATCAGCTTGCAAAACATACTAATAGGCGATGTGTGGCTCTGTTCTGGTCAGTCCAATATGGAAATGCCTATTCATGGAGATTGGGCATCTGTCAACGATTATCAAAAAGAAATAGATGAAGCAAATCATCCACTCATTCGAGCATTCAATATCAACAAGAGTATGAATTCTGAGCCTCAAAAAGACTTAGAGGGCAGTTGGACAGTTTGCTCTCCTCAGACTGTATCAAACTATTCGGCTGTTGCCTACTTCTTTGCTCGTAAACTTAATAAGGAGTTGAATATCCCTATTGGCATTATCAACTCATCGTGGGGAGGAACACAAATAGAGTCTTGGATCAGCGCTGATAGCTTCAGCAAGCTATCCAATGCTATCAAGGAAAAATACAATGAACTAGATATCTCTAATTTTGATCAATTTCTAAAAGAAAATGAAGGGAACCGCCTAGCCTATCAAACAGCAATGCTAAACGAAAGAGGAACGATAGAAGAATGGTTCAGCCCTAATACCAACACATCCTCTTGGAAGAAAATGCAAATTCCTCAAATATGGGAAAATGTATTGGGTGACATTGATGGAGTTATCTGGTTCAGATATAACTTAACTCTTTCAGAAGCAGAAGCTCAACAGGCTGCAATAATAAACCTTGGTCCTATTGATGATGATGATGTACTTTGGATCAATAACATAAAAATAGGGGAAACAAAGGGCTATAATATAAACCGAAAATATACAATTCCTGCAGGGATTCTCAAGTATGGAGAAAATGCAATTGTTATAAAAATTTCTGATCATTCAGGAGGTGGAGGCATATATGGAAATGCAGATGAACTATATATACAAATTTCAAACAATAAGTATTCATTGTCTGGAGAGTGGTTATATCATGAGGCTGTGACCAATAAAGAGCACAACTATGTAAATATTTCACCCAACATGTATCATTCATTGCTATATAATGCAATGATAAACCCTATTACACAACTATCCATAAAGGGCACAATATGGTATCAGGGAGAAAGTAATGCTTCACAAGCAGAGCATTATCAAGCCCTATTCCCTACACTGATCAACGATTGGCGTGCAAAATGGGGCTATCAGTTTCCTTTCTACTGGGTACAGCTGGCAAATTATATGGCTAAGGACAAACAGCCACAAGACAGCGAGTGGGCTAGCTTGCGCGAAGCTCAATCTCTGACATTAGCTTTACCTGAAACAGGACAGTCTGTGATCACTGATATTGGTGACGCGAATGACATTCATCCTCAAAACAAACAAGATGTAGGTTTAAGATTGGCTTTAATCGCTCTAAATAAAACATACAAGGCGAATAGTATTACTTGTTCGGGACCTACTTTCAAAGCGATGAATATAATAGGCGACCAAATTAGCATAGAGTTCGACAATGTAGCAGAAGGGCTCATTGTAGAGAATAAATATGGTAACATAGAGGGGTTCTCTGTGGCGGGTACAGATAAAAAATTTGAATGGGCACGAGCATATTTAGATGGAGGAAACAAAATAATTGTAACATGTGATAATATCTCTAATCCTGTGGCTGTCCGCTATTCATGGAGTAACAATCCGGATGTCAACCTATTTAATAGCAAAGGATTGCCTACAGCACCATTTAGAACTGACGATTGGTGAAAATAGAAAGTATAAATTTCAGAATGTATAAATAAAGAGAAAAAGATGAATAAGATTCTTAAACTAATAACATTATTTTTGGCACTAGCAATCGTGCCCGGATGGGCACAAAATAAAGTCCCAATCTATTTAGATGAAACTAAATCTATTGACGAACGTGTAGAGGATGCACTGTCTAAAATGACACTAGATGAAAAAGTGACAATGCTCCATGCACAATCTAAATTTAGCTCAGCAGGTGTTCCTAGACTCGGCATTCCTGAATTTTGGACAACAGATGGACCACATGGGGTTCGTCCAGAGGTGTTGTGGGACGAATGGGATCAAGCTGGTTGGACAAATGACTCTTGTTTTGCTTTTCCTGCACTAACTTGTCTAGTTGCAACGTGGGATCTTGACTTGTCCCGTCTCTATGGACAATCGTTAGGAGAAGAGGCACGTTATAGAAAAAAAGACATCCTACTAGGACCCGGTATAAATATCTATCGTACACCCCTGAATGGTCGGAACTTCGAATATATGGGTGAAGACCCTTATCTGGCTGCTCAAATGGTGGTTCCTTATATAAAAGGGGTTCAAGCAAATGGTGTTGCAGCTTGTGTCAAGCACTTTGCTCTTAACAACCAAGAAGTGAACAGACATACCACAAACGTGATCTTAGACGATCGTGCTCTATACGAAATCTATCTTCCTGCTTTTAAAGCTGCAGTACAAGAAGGAGACGCTTGGAGCATAATGGGATCGTACAATCTGTATAAAAATCAACACGCTTGCCATAACGAATATCTCCTCAACAACATTCTTCGTGATGAATGGGGATATAAAGGTGTGGTCGTCTCTGACTGGGGAGGGACACATAACACTAAACAAGCTATTTTCAATGGTCTTGACCTTGAGTTTGGAACATGGACTGATGGTTTGTCTGCAGGTGCTGTGAATGCTTATGACAACTATTATTTAGCAAAGCCTTATCTTGATTTGATCCATTCGGGAGAAGTAACAACTAAAGAGTTAGATGAAAAAGTTCGTAGACTGCTTCGCCTAGCATTCCATACCACAATGGATAGAAATAGACCTTTTGGTTCATTTGGTTCTCCTGAACATAGTCAGGCAGGACTAAAAATAGCTCAAGAAGGGACAGTACTCTTGAAAAATGAGAGTAATCTTCTACCTATTGACTTAAATCAGACAAAAAAAATTCTTGTTGTTGGAGAGAATGCAATAAAAATGATGACTGTAGGTGGAGGTAGTTCTTCACTGAAAGCAAGATACGAAACTTTACCATTAGAAGGTATTCAAAGCCGAGTAGGTACACAAGCCGAAATACTTTATGCTCGTGGTTATGTTGGCGATGCCACTGGAGAATACAATGGAGTAGTCACCAAACAAGATCTGAAAGATGATCGCTCAGCTGAAGAACTAATTACAGAAGCTGTGCAAATGGCACAACAAGCTGATTGTGTAATCTTCATTGGAGGATTAAATAAGAGTGACAACCAAGACGCAGAGGACTCTGACCGTAAAGGGCTTGAATTACCGTACAATCAAGATAAAGTAATCAGCGAATTAGCTAAAGCAAATAAAAATCTCATTGTTGTAAATATTTCCGGTAATGCTGTGGCTATGCCTTGGGTTAAAGATGTTCAAAGCATCATCCAAACTTGGTACTTAGGTTCGGAATCGGGTAATGCTATCGCATCAATTTTATTCGGAGATGTGAATCCATCAGGCAAACTTCCGTTCTCATTTCCTGTAAGCTTGACTGATATTGGAGCACATAAGCTAGGAGAATATCCAGGTAAAAAAGAAGATCTTGAAAGCAAGAGAGATACTGTTGATGTCACTTACAAAGAAAGCATCTTCGTGGGATATCGCTGGTTAGATAAAGAAAAGATCAAACCCTTGTTTAGCTTTGGTCATGGTTTGAGCTATACCACTTTTGAGTATGGTAAAGCATCTGCTAACAAGAAAGAAATGAATGAAAATGAAAGTATTACTTTCTCTGTCAATGTAAAAAACACTGGCAGTAGAGATGGTGCTGAAATAGTACAACTATACATCAGTGACTTAAAATCGTCTCTGCCTCGTCCTATAAAAGAGCTAAAAGCTTTCAAGAAAATAAATCTAAAGAAAGGAGAAGAGCAAACTGTAGAATTTACAGTAGACAAAGAAGCTCTTTCATTCTTCGATGATGCTAAACATCAATGGGTAGCAGAATCAGGAGATTTTGAAGCATTGATAGGAGCTTCGTCATCCGATATTAAATCTAAAGTTAAGTTTACGTTGAAATAACGATGTAAAAAGACAAGTGCAAAATGAACAGAGGCTACTTCACCAAAAGAAGTAGCCTCTATTTATTTTAAGTTTTCTTTTATTACACACCTTCTACAGGCCTAAATTTAGGCACTAACACTTTCATCACCAGCCATGCCACTAGATATGCCACAGCACAGTAAGAAAACACAATGGTGTAACCTGTATTGATATCTCCAAGTGACTGATAATAATCGAATACCCGACCTGCAATCATAGACACAATCACACCACTTGCCCCACCTGCCATCGTTCCTATACCGGTAATGGAAGCCACTGTCCGATTGGGGAACATATCCGACACTGTAGTATAGATATTAGCAGACCAAGCCTGATGAGCCGAACAGCCTACACCAATAAGAATAACCGGTACCCACATACTGATTCCTCCCAGGGGCTGTGCAAGTAAGACAATCAAAGGGAAAAGTGCTATAACTAGCATCGCCGTCATTCGTGCCTTATAGGTTTCCATTCCTTTGTTGATGAAAAATGTAGGAAACCAACCACCACCAATACTTCCTATCATTGTCATGCTATACAACACTGCAAGTGGTAGCATCAACTCTGTTCCTGTTACATCATACTTTGCTTTGAGATAGGCTGGAAGCCAAAAAAGAAAAAACCACCATACTCCATCGGTAAGAAATTTACCAAAGAAAAAAGACCATGTTTGACGATATCCTAGAAGTTTGAACCAAGAAACTTTTTGTACTTCATCGCCTTGAGTAGATTCTATGCCTTCTTTATCCTCGTTTATGTATTGATATTCGGCATTATTGATTCTACCTTTCTGTAACATTTCTTTAGGCGATTTATAAAGAAACATCCAAAAGCCAATCCAAACAAAACCAATGATTCCAACTAAAATAAAAGCATACTCCCCCCCAAACTGATAGGCTATAACAGGAACTGTTAAAGGAGCTAAGATTGCTCCGATATTTGCTCCTGAATTGAAAATTCCTGTCGCCAAAGCACGTTCTCGGGCAGGAAACCATTCTCCGATGGTTTTAATAGCTGCGGGAAAATTACCTGATTCTCCAACAGCTAAGACTAAGCGTCCGAACATAAAACCAACAACAGAGATAGGCAAAACTAGCCCCATCATACCCAAAGCAGAAGACAGAGGTGTTCCTATTTCGATAGCATATGCATGAAGTACGGCTCCCAAAGACCAGACTGCAATGGCCCAGATATATCCTTTACGAATTCCTACTTTATCAACAAATCGCCCAACAAAGATGACAGCAATGGCATACACAAACTGAAAAACAGCTGTAATATTAGCATAATCACTATTTGTCCAACCAAATTCTTCGGACAAAGATGGTTGCAAGATACTAAGTACCTGCCGATCTAGATAATTAACTGTAGTGGCTAGAAAAAGCAAAGAACAGATGATCCATCTGTAATTTGTCTTTTTAGTTGCACTGTTACTACTACTCATAACTTCTGATTTTAGACTCCACTATAAATGCTAAATCCACCATCGACTGGCAACACAACACCAGTAATAAAACTAGCAGCATCACTACATAAGAATTGCACTGCTCCGTTAAGTTCGGTGATGTCTCCAAAGCGTTTCATAGGAGTATTATTGATTATATTATGACTCCGATTGGTCAGCGAGCCATCAGGGTTGATGAGCACTGCTCTATTCTGTTCACCAATGAAAAATCCCGGTGCAAGAGCGTTCACTCGGATGCCATCACCATGCTTCAGGGCCATATCTGTAGCCATCCATTGCGTAAAATTAGATACTGCGGCCTTAGCTGCAGAATATCCCGGCACACGCGTGATAGCAGAAAGAGCAGCCATGGATGATACATTGATGATAGATCCTTTATTTTGCAGTGCCATCACTTTGCCATAAATCAATGATGGATAGATTGTACCATTGAGATTTAGGTTTACTACCTTATCCCAATCTTCTATTTTCATTTCAAACAGAGATTGCTGTTCTCCTAATGTAGCTCCCGGCACATTACCACCCGCTACATTCACCAAGATATCAATTTTGCCATAGCTGTCTACAATCTGCTGACTGCTTTTTTCTAAACTCTTGGTATCTAAAACATCAGCTGCTATGAACTGAGCGTTGTAACCTGCCTCTTTAATCTCTTTTTCTAAGGCAATACCTCTTTCTTGCGATCGTCCAACTATCACTACTTTAGCACCTTGTGAGGCTAGATAACGGCTAATATTAGATCCTAAAACTCCATATCCACCTGTAACAATAGCGACCTTATCCTTTATACTAAACATCTCATTCATATGTTATTCATTTTTTAGATTTCTTTCTATTCCCATTTCTAGACCTTTGATTTCTGAAAAGCCTTTGAGTCTCCCAATTAAAGGATATCCCGGATTGGCTTGACGATTAAAATCATCTAATATTTTCAGTCCATGATCTGGTCTGAATGGCATTCTTATATCTTTTCTTCCACACTTTATTCTTCTGTGCTGTTCTTCTAATAAGGCTTTCAGCACACTATACATATCAACAGAGCCTTCGAGGTGGCCTGATTCATAAAAGGAAAGCCCATCAAGGTGCATCGTATTTCGTAGGTGCACAAAATGGATTCGATCTCCTAGCTTTTCAACAAACTTCACTAAATCGTTATCTCTTCTTGCCGAAAGAGAGCCCGTACAATACGTAATGCCATTTGTCAAAGAGGTGTGCTGATTCATAATCCATTCAAAATCTTCGATCGTACTAGCAATACGTGGCAACCCTAATAAGGGGAAAGGAGGATCATCAGGATGGATGCAAAGATTAACTCCTGCATCCTCTGCCACAGGAACTACACATTGCAAGAAATAAGATAAATTTTCTCTCAGCTCATCTCTCCCAATATGTTCATAACGTTTCAACTGGGCTAAAAACAATTCTTTATAATTAGGAGCATCCCCCACTCCACTATTGATAAAACCTTGAGTGACTACAATAATATTGTACAGCAGACGCTCTTGTTCTTCTTTGGAGAGCGTTTGCACTAATTCTTGTGCCTTCTTTAGCACTTCTTTTGAATAATCTTTTTCGGCATTAGGTCTCTCCAACAGAAAAACATCGAATGCTGCGAATGTGGGATAATCGAAAAGCATAGATTCTGCACCATTCTCTTCTGTAAAATGAAGATCTGTGCGTGCCCAATCTAGCACTGGCATGAAGTTGTAACAAACAGTATCTATGCCACATTCACCCAAATTGCGCAGAGAAATCATATACTTATCAATTAGTTCGTCTCTAATAGACAAGCCTATTTTGATATCTTCATGTACAGGCAGACTCTCCACAACGCTCCAACGCATTCCATAGCTTTCTATCTCACCTTTTAGTTTTAGAATTCCATCTTTGCTCCATACTTCTCCATTCTTGATATGATGAAGTGAAGTTACAACACCCTCAACTCCTATTTGCTTCAAATCTGCCAATTTGATCGGATCAGAAGGCCCAAACCAACGCCATGTTTTTTCTAATGCCATATATAGATTTAATTATGATGTTTCATATCTAACTTTATTTTCTTCAGACTATCAAGCTCATGTATCGGGCGCTCGATATCGTATGGTATTGGTGTTTTCGAGAATGTTTGGAAGTAGAGCAAACAAGCATCTTTCCACCAAACAGCATCTTGAGTCTGTATTTTCAATTTTGATTGCACTTCTTCAAATCGTTGCTTGTCAATGTACGATTCTATTCTATCCCACGTTTTCTGAAATTCTCTTGCTTGTTGCACTCCCTGATCATATTTGTAGCATAATTCATCCCACATGGTTCGTCCATTCTTCATTTTATGGTTCCAAGGCACATGATGAAACCAAAGAATTAAGTTTTCAGGGCAAGTATTAATATCTGCATACTGAGCATTCAGAGGAGGGAAATATTGTGCCACAGCATTACTGCCCGATTGAGTTCTGTCGAACCCAAGCCCAGCAACATCTGCATTATGATAGTACTTGGGTAGCCAATCTGGACGTGCCCCTTCTATCACTCCCCATGGCTCAGGACCATAATGATGATCCCATGCAAAAATATGGTGAAGCCCCATAGGCATCATGTAATTGACCACAGCTTCACGTGAATCTAACATCATTTCTTTTACAGGATTGACAAACTGATCATCGTTGGTGAAAGTCATTCGTAACCATTCGTCAGCTATCTCTGTCGATGATAATTGATGATTCCAAGCTAGACGACCAAATGCATACCAGTTGGCTTGTGCAAATTGATGCCCACACCAGTTCGCATCTTCACCAATATTGGCAACTGCTGAAATGGCTGTTTTATTCTGTTTACGAAGAGTTGCGTCCGTCAGTTTTGCGATAGTAGAACCAGCACCTTTGGAATAAGTATCGCTGTCTAAGGTTTCTTTAAATAATGGAGCGAGGTAAGCCAAATGGTTAGAAAAGCCCAAATACTCTTGTGTTATCTGAAACTCAACCATCTGATTGGTATTTAATGTTGCTCCAAAAAGAGGATTAAAAGGTTCGCGTGGTTGAAAATCAACAGGTCCATTCTTTATCTGCACAATTACATTGTCTCTAAACTGACCATCTAACGGCACAAACTCCAGATAGGCTTGTTTGGCTCTATCTTCATTGTTGGGATTGTAAACAAATGCACGCCACATCACCACTCCATCGTAAGGCTTAAGCACATCTGCCAACATATTTGCCCCCTCGGCATGTGTGCGTCCATAGTCTTGAGGTCCTGGTTGTCCTTCTGAATTGGCTTTCACTAAGAAACCTCCAAAATCAGGAATCAGGGTATAAATTTCTTTAACCTTGTCTTTCCACCATTTCTTTACATCTTTATTTAAAGGATCTGAATTCTCCAATCCTCCTAAAACTTTAGGCGAAGAAAAGTTTACTGACAGATAGACTTTCAGCCCATAAGGTCTAAAAACATCTGCCAATGCTTTCACCTTTTGCAAATAATCGTCTCGCAAGATATCAGGAGAAGCATTTACATTATTCAGCACCGTGGCATTAATGCCAATTGAAGCATTCGCACGGGCATATTCTTTGTAACGAGGAGATAAAACATTAGGCAAATCACTCCATTTCCACAACGAATAACCTGCATATCCTCGTTCTATTGTTCCGTTTAGATTATCCCAATGGTTGAGGATACGAATATCATATTTTGGATTTTCTACAATCGTTAAATTTTGAAGACTTTCTCTTGTTTGAATTAATCGTAGAAAATGAAACACACCATATAGCACTCCCTTATCAGATGGTGAAACAATCAGGATTTGAGTTTTGTTATCCTTTGTCACTGATTTGATTAAATACCCTTCTTGCTCTAGATTTTTTGTTTCAGTTTTATCCAGCAGACGACTCATTTTTTTGTTCTTCAGCGTGCCAAGCAGCAACTCCACCTTCTCCTCTGTTTGTTGTTTATTTTTGTTGATAAAGAGCTGAAGTTCTTCAACCGAAGTTTTGAGGATCGGCGAAGTTTCATCACACACGATCTCTGTTATCTGAGGTATGGAATGAGACTGATTATAATTAAGCCAAAGCTGACTCCCGTCATCCCCATAAGAGCTTATAGGGATAAGCAAAAGAAGAAGTAAGTATATGGTTTGTTTCATTTGATATACGATTTAAGAATTTATGATTATGTCAGATGGCTTATTTAGCAGTTCCTTCTATGGTTTTTATTGTTCCATCTTCTTTATATTCCATTTCCACTACTTTCATGCTACGCAACCATGTTTTTCCATTGGACGGCACACAATCATGATGAAAAAGGTACCACTTATTTTTAAACTCTACAATACCATGATGCGTAGTCCAACCAACTACAGGGGTTAAAATTACACCTTGATACGTAAATGGTCCATAAGGATTATCGCCTATTGCATAGCAAAGGTTATGCGTATCACCTGTGGAATAAGAAAAATAATATTTTCCATTATACTTGTGCATCCATGAAGCTTCGAAAAAACGACGTTCTGTTGCTCCTTGTTTCATTGGTTTACCATCTTTATCAAGGATCAACAAGTCACGTGGTTCTTCAGCTAATTCTAACATATCATCTGATAACAAAGCTACTTTTGGACAAAGTGCGTCTTCATTATCCTCTGGGATTACAGCACACTCTAGCGCTTTGTTATTTCTATAACGTTGCAGTTGTCCACCCCAGATACCACCCCAATACATGTAGTGCTTGCCATTTTCTTCAAAGATGCTAGGGTCAATACTATAGCTCCCTTTCATCGGATTATCTTCCGGCGTAAATGGTCCATAAGGTTTATCGCTAGTGGCAACTCCTATACGGAAAATATCATTTTGGTCTTTCATTGAGAAATACATATAATATTTTCCATTTTTATGCGCCACATCATTGTCCCACAGTTGGCGACCAGCCCAAGGCACATCTTCCACAGAAAGTACAACTCCATAATCAACCACATCACTTTCTACATCATCCATAGAAAAGACATGATAATCTTTCATATTAAAGTGATCTCCATTATCATTTTCTTCTACTCCACTTTCCCAGTCGTGCGATGGATAGATATATAGTTTACCTTCGAACACATGTACAGCCGGATCAGCCATATAATCTTTTGGAAATAAATATCTTGCTTTCTTCATTTTCATTACTTGTTATTTGTATTGTTTACTAGGTTTATCATCTTCTCTACCACAGGTTTTGCTTTATATCCTCTGTCGAATAAGAGAGGATAGTCTGTGCGCCCCACCACTGGATAGTCATTCTTCCACGAATCGTTATCTGTCACTCCCCAAAGCGTTATTCTATCAATCTTGTCATGGTGTTTCAAAAACAGTTTGAAAAAATCTAAATAACGTGCTTCCCAAGCTTGATATACATTGCTAGGTAATCCTGCCGTATATGGATTGATTTCCTTCTTGTAAGCTACAGTGTCACTGATATTTGATGTTGCCTCCTTCGATGCCTGTGGCAATGCACTGATATCCCATTCGGTGATCATCACTTTCACTCCTGCACTAGCATAAGCTTCTATTGCCTTTTCGTATTCGTCTAACGTTGGATATTCCATTCCCATATGTGCCTGCATACCAACACCATCAATACGGATTCCTTTTTCTTTCAAAGATTTAACTAACCTAACGATCGCATCACGCTTGCCTTCGTGCCACTCATTATAGTCATTGTAGTAAAGCTCTGCACTAGGATCGGCTTCATGAGCGAATTGAAAAGCTAGAGGGATGAAGTCTTCTCCTACAATTTCATAAAATTTACTTTTTCTATATTCTCCATCATCCAAAATAGCTTCGTTAACAACATCCCAACCTTTAATTGCCCCCTTATAGTGCTTCACGATGGTGGTAATGTGCTGCTTCATTCTCTCGATCATTACCTCACGAGATACATCATTTCCTTTGTCGTCCACAAAGAACCAGTCTGGTGCTTGCGAATGCCATATCAATGTGTGACCAACAGTGTGCATATTGTTTTTCTCGCTGAAGGAAATGAAACGATCTGCTTCGTTAAACACAAACTGACCTTCACTAGGTTGCATATACATGCTCTTCATGCAGTTTTCGGCAACAATAGAGTTGAAGTTGTCCTCTATGATTTTTACAGATAGAGAGTCTTCTCCATTGATTTGTGGTACATTCATGGCAGTACCGATGTAGAACTTGTCTTTCAAAGCGTCCTTGAGGGTAATCGTCGTCTCCGTCTTAGGAGTACAACTAACTACGAACAAAAGGCTCAAAACGGGTAGTACAGATTTAAAAACATTCATATATCTTAATTTTTTGGTTTATTATTTATGTCTAGCTTCTATTTTTCTATTTATTTCATTTATCACATTATCTTCTAACTCATATTTTGAGATGATATACATCGCCAAAAGGAGCAACATTGCCGGAATGACAGCAACCAACCAAAGAATTCCTTGCTCCGAAAAGGCTGATTGACTCACTGTATTCTTCTCATCAAATCCAACAAAGGCAAGAACAAATCCCGGAACGACTCCACCTAATGCCATACCAGCTTTGAAGAAAATACCTGTCAATGCATTAACAATCCCAGAGATGCGTCTACCAGTAGTGTATTCTCCATAAGAAATTACTTCTGGAACGAGTGCCCACATATAGCCTGTGGCAACTATCACTCCTGTAGATTTTATAAATTGTGCTACCAACACCAACCAAACTTGAGTTTTGAGGGTAGGAACTACTGATATGATATACAGTAATGCCATGCCTAGTATTGCGATGGTGAGAAAAACATAAAACATTTGTTTCTTACCAATAGCTCGTTTTATGGCCGGCACCATGGGCATGAATATAAATGCCGGTAGAGAACCTAACGCTGCAAAATAAGGTAACATATCGGGGGCTTGCACATTGTAGATCATATAATATGAGCCAGCTGAATTGCCAATGGCCATCATGGCAAAAGCTGTGATGAAGAAGAAGGCTAATACACGCAATGGTCTATTGTGTTTGAATTCATTCCAAAGATCAGAAACCTTTACCTCATCGGCATTCGATTCGTCCATCACTACTCGTTCTTTCGTTTGTGTAAAACAAAAGATCAATAATGCTAAACCAGCAATAGCATATATCGTCATGGTGATGAACCATGCATTACCTGACTCTACTGAATTTATTTTACCATCAGGAGATAGCGTTTTTACGAGAATTGGAATACCATAAGCAACAGCCAATCCTCCTAGGTTAGCCAAGAACATTCTTACGGATGTCAGTTTAGTTATTTCGTTGGTGTCACGTGTTAAGGAAGCATTTAATGCTCCATAAGGAACATTAATTAGGGTGTAACACATCGACAGTCCGACATAAGTGATGTAAGCATATAGCAATGAGCCTGAAAAGCCTGTCCAGAAACAAAGAATGGCAAAACCAGTAAGTGGAATACCTCCGAAAAGCAGGTAAGAACGATACTTTCCAAATCGAGGGTTGTGCTTGTCAATGAATGCACCCACCAAAGGATCCCAAATGACATCCACCAGACGCACAATGAGAAACATGACAGCAGCTGTGGCAACAGGCAAACCGTAGACATTGGTATAAAAAATAAGCAAGTATTGTGCAACGGTTTGATAGATTAAGTTTTGAGCCAAATCTCCAGAGCCAAATCCGATGCATTGTAACCATGAGAGTTTGTAAAAACCTTTCGACTCGTTGGTCGTTTGCGATACTGGTTCCATAATAATATCTTCTTTTTGTAGTTTAAATTCTATTTATCCGTACGAAAGGATGAGACTCTCAAACCTTCTTTAGTCATCAAGTTGGCTCCCACAGGATTGTCAGCCCAAGCATAACGCACCGACATAGGATGTGTAACCTCACTACTCCATACCCTAACCTTATCTTTCGCTATTACGCTGGCTTTTGCCCACACTTGCTTTCCATCAGTTCCTGCTATTGTAAATCCATCTAACAGTTGATTAGAACACAAGCCCTCGCCTACTCCTGAAAAAGTAAGTATCACACTATTATCCTTGACTATAAAGCTTTCAAGACTTGGAGAAGGGCTTAAAAGATCATTCTTGTAAGCTACTCGTTGAGCCTCTAAAGCCAAAAGCCGTCCTACATCTTTTTTGTTGAGAGGGTGTATATCATTCCATTCTCCCAGACCTAAGGTGACAGCCATACCTGTTGCAGGAAGTGTTAAGGCTTCTTGTTGAGCTTCTCTAAGTTCAGCAAAGGCACTTTCTGTCGGTTTTTTCCATGGTTCATTCATGTTGGGTAATTGAGCAAAAATGAAAGATAATTCTGGTTCATCTCTTTTAGCTCGCCAATCTTTGATCATATCTTGGAACAGTTGAGCATATTCTTTCGTCTTACTCAAGTTAGATTCTCCTTGATACCATATCACTCCTTTTAGTTTATAGTTATTAATGGGAGCAATCATGGCATTATATAATCCCGTTGGCTTGTATTGGAAAAAGGTAGTAGAAGAAGGAGGTGGCAACTTCTCACCTACTTTATATTCCCATTCGCCAGTCAAATTAATCGTTTTATCTCCCATAATTATTTTATAAGGTTTGTCTTCCTGAAATCCTCCATTGGCATTGGTAACCACACGAACAGTTACCCTATTTTTTCCAGCTTGCAATATTTGTTCTCCGACAGGATAGATCCGTGGAGGATATTGATATCCCGTAGTACCCACAAAATGCCTATTGATAAATGCCGAATCAGAATCAATGATGTAGCCCAGACGTAAGATAGCAGATTTGCCAGCATCTTCTTTCGCCACATCAAACTCTTTGCGAAGCCATACTACATTATTCCCTATATTTTTGAGTTTGTTTTTCCACAAACCGGGTAAATAATAACTATCCCATTTCGATGTATCATTATAGACATCAATATCTTTATCCGATTTCGCCATCAAGGTATACCAAGCATCTCCTTTGGCTTTCTCATCCTTACGAATGCTTTCGATATAGCCTTCAACAACAAGCTTATTAGCTTCAGCTTCGTATGTCGGATATTTCTTTATGGTCTCCTGACTTATCCAAGCTTCAGCAGGAGAACCTCCCACACTTGCATTGATTAGCCCAATAGGCACGTTATTCTTTTCATATAATTCTTTTGCAAAAAAATAAGCTACTGCTGAAAAATCAAGAATAGTTTCTGGAGTAGTTACTTCCCAAGTGCCATACTCTATATCCGTTTGTGCTCCTACAAAATCATATTTAAGAGGAACTTTAAAATATCTTATATTGGCATTGTTTGCCGAAGACACTTCATTAGCATAAAGATCTAATACTCTACGCATAGGTAATTCCATATTCGATTGACCAGAACACAACCAAACATCACCGAATAGGACATCATTGATGATAATATCGTTTATCTGAATAGAATATTCTGCTCCGGCCTTTTGAGGGGGTAGCATCACCGACCAATTACCTTTAGCATCTGCTTTAGTTTTGTAACTTGCTCCTCCAAACTTTACTGTCACCGTTTCTTTCGGGTCAGCCCAGCCCCAAATCTTAATGTCAGTATCTCGTTGCAAAACCATGCCATCACTAATCAGACGAGGCAATCGCACTTTAGCTTCAAGATTGAGAGCCAAGCATAAAGCCAGTAGAATGAATATCGTTTTTTTGATGTTGCTTATCATATTCTCTATTCAATTTATTGTTTACTTAATTCACTCTGAGGCGCTCCTAGATAGCTTGGTTTAAGTCCTCCCATATCAAGCAATAGTTTTTGTAATACAATTCCTTGATCTAAAGGACGTACACGAATCGTGTGCACTCCTATTTCAGCAAATGAATGTTTGGTAGTAGATTCTATTATTCGTTTAGCTTGCCAATCGGCTAATTCTCCTCGATAATGCCCATTGAAGTTGATAATTTGTTCTTCTCCTCCATCGATAGATACAGCATAACGCAAACCTTTGTTTTCATTGAAATTTAAAGTAGGAGATAGCAAGAGAGTTAGACTTCCTTCGCCTTTTGTTGTCAGCTCTACTTTATATTCCAGATACACTTTTTCTGTTGGCGCTTCTGTCACTGGCGTTGTCGTTACTGCTGAAAGAGTTTTTCCCATATCAGGAATAGTGATCCAAGAAACAGTTTCATCATTGCTAACTTTTGCATAGTTTTCTGCTTCAATAGAAACATAGCCATCTGCCTCCTTAAATATTTTTTCTGTTACTTTAGAAGACACATCAATATAAGCAATCTTGGGCATAACACTCTTTTCTGGTTGTTGCCAATAGGTGTAACCAATACGCACTTGATCCATCATGTGATTCCATTTTCCATCTGCTATATTGGTGTGGAAGTGAACAGTAAGCAGTGAATCTCTAACAAAACATTCTTTTACCTTATCAGCCCATTGATTTGCCTTAACATCTTGTTGCTCTGCATACTGTTTGTTTTTAGCCACCGCATAATACATTTCATAGAGATTGCAAGTTCCATTGATGGGGAACAGAACGAGTTGATCAAAAGCATCTCTATACTTATTGGGCAATAGATTATAGAGCCTCATAGCATCTATCAACAGATCTGTATACTCTTTGAGCACAGTTTCCCATTCATTATAGTTTTCAAGACTATAAGTTCTGTCGTCCAATAATTCTGGTGTTACTCTATGATTATATTTAGTATATAAATTGATCAGACGAGCTGCTTCTTTAGCATATTGTTCTCCAAATTGTTGTGCACACCACTCTTCAGTATGCGTCAAGAGATTTTTCTCATTAAACTGATTGGGATTCCATGCCATATCTAGGAAAAAACTAATTGGATATTCCATTGGCTTTAAGTCTCCTACATTTACCACCCATATTTGATCTACACCATATTGGTAAGTCAAATTCATTTGTTCCCAAATGCGTTGCACCTGACTAACATTCAGCCATTTGGAGTTGCGAGGACCTCCCACATAGTCAAAGTGGTAATACATACCATATCCCCCTTTACGCTTAGGGGCTTTCAAATCTGGTAATTTGCGTACATTTCCCCAGTTGTCGTCACAAAATAAGAGTGTGACATCATCAGGAACACGCATGCCATGATCGTAATAGTCTTGTACTTCTTTATATAGAGCCCACACCTGGGGTGTTTCTTCTGCTTTCTTTTTTGTTACTTGTGAAATGATTTTTCGCTGATCTTTCACTATTTTTTCTAGCAATGCGATATTGGTTCCTTCTTCCATTGCCTCATCGCCATCGCCACGCATACCGATGGTCACTACTTGTTCCCAATCTTTGCTGCGCTCGATTCCTGACTTCCAAAATTCTTTTAACACTTTGGAATTTGTATTATAATTCCATGGAGACTGATGTCTTCTGTTCCAATCTTTTTGTGCTGACGACATAGGTTCGTGATGCGAAGTGCTCATCACTATGCCATATTCATTTGCTAATACTCCATTCTGTGGATCATCATCATAAAATGCACTATTCCACATGGCTGGCCAAAGGAAATTTCCTTTCAGGCGTAATATTAGTTCAAATACTTTTTCATAAAACTTGTGGTTAAATCCACCGTAAGTTGTTTGTGCCCATCCTCCGAGAGAAGGCCACTCATCATTTAAGAATATACCTCTATATTTCACAGCAGGTTCTCCCTCTGTGTATGTACCTTTCTTAAAGAATAAATTATTCTGTTTCTCTACGGGTATGTCTGCCCAATAATACCATGGCGATACTCCTATCTGTGCTGACAATTCATAGATACCATACATCGTTCCACGCTTATCTGAACCTGCAATGACGATAGCTTCATCAACGCCTGACATCGGCTGTTTGATTGTTGTGATGATGTATTTTTCATTTTTGCCTAACAAATCACTAGACTTTATTTTATTTTGAAGAATCAAATTGTCGATCAAACTTGATTTCCCTACCGTACCGATGATCAATACGTTTTTATTAATCTGATCTGTTGGAGTGTTTCCTGCCACTTTCTCAAAATCATCTTTCAATGTATTGACAGCCCTTAAAACTCCTTTGTCGTCATCTTTATCTACAACAATGGAGATAGGCTTGTTATCAATAACAAGAGGAAGATTATCTGCATTGGCTTGTGTAAATACAAACTTCTGTTTAGAAAATAAGATCATGGGCATGAACGCCAATAACAATACTAAAACATTTATACCTATATTCTTTTTCATACAATATTTAATTTTACACAATTCCAAACTACACTTTTTGATTTAATAAGTTGGAGGCTTAGATCACCTCCAACTCATTGAGTTACTTTAATACAATAATTAATAATTAGGGTTTTGATATGCTTTCTTTTCTGCATCACTCATCGTCATTCGGTCTAATTGACTTTGTGGGATAGGACGCAAATAGTAATAATCAGGAATGGTACGTTTATATTCAATAGGTGTATGATCTCCTTTACTGCTTCCACATATCGTGTACTTGGCCGCAATAGTAGACAAGGTTTGAGTACGCACCAAATCAGCCCAACGATAGCCTTCTCCATAATATTCACGAGAACGTTCTGCCAACAGATATTCAATTGTGATTGTTTGAGGAGTAGCTGCTACCATTGCAGCACTATTATCTGCTGTTTTTTGCACATTACCGTTATTATCCCAACGCCATTTACCTGCACGCTCACGGATCACATTGATCAACTCTCTAGCTGATTTTTCCCCAGTTGCTCCTTTCACTGCTGCTTCTGCTGCTATGAAATAAAACTCTGAAAATTTAGCTATATTCCAAGGACGGGTAAGAGCACCATTTGGCTGTCCTAGTCCTGTTCCGTTATCAGTTCTGTAAGTCCCTAATTTCCAGACTCCAGGATAAACAATTCTACTGATACCTGAAGGGGCTACTACCCAATCAGCTCTATTCGGAAGGGTTCCTGCCCCAATATTGCTTTGTCCGGCACCTACTGGATAGGCAACTGGTGTTGCAGGCTCTGCATCCAAGAATGTAAGAATAGGCTCACCGTTTCTAACTTCTAGCCCATTGGCATTATATAAAACTTCATTACTTATACCAGCCTTCCCCCAGTTACCACGGTAAGAGGTTACGAAAGTTCCATCATAACGGCTATCATTGGTTTTGTCTGCAAAGGTTTTGGTTATTACTTCTATCGTAGGGCACATGCGTGTCCATGGACGACCTCCAAACTGAGCAGCTTCACGTTGCACCGAAGATGTGCCATAATTAGTTTTGTCTACTGAACTTCTGATGTCTGTATAGTTCCAAGTCACGAGCCAAGAGGCAAAGTTTTCAGGTGCTCCCCCATTACTCCACGAAAGACTGGCTTGATTATAATATTCATCTTCAATATGATCACTATACAAAACGATCTCACTGTTGCGATCATTACTTCCTAAATGCACATCATAAAAAGTAGGTTGCAATTTAAATTTAGCAGGATTATTAATTCCCTCTAAAGCAATATCATAAGCTTTTTGATAATACCAAGCTGCATCGTGTCCATCTGGATCAGTTCTTGGAGTTTCGGGATAGGTAGGAATATTTTTAGGGTTTTCTAACCACCATGCATAAGTTAGATATGCTTTAGATAAGAATAATCTAGCTGCTGTTTTTGTCAAACCTCCTTGCACACGTCCTTCATTAGGAAGATGTTCCACAGCTAATACTAGATCTGGGAAGATTCCTCTTGTATACACTTCCGGTACAGTATTTCGCACTGAGGTACGAGAAGAAGAGGTGTTAAACTTCAGTTCACCTGCTCCAAGATCTAAAGGTACTCCACCAAAAGTCTGTACTAACATGAAATAATCCCAAGCACGGAAGAAACGAGCTTCGCTAATCATTGCCTCAGACAGGTTTACATGTTGAGCATTCTCTATAATACCACTTGCTGTATTTATATTAGAGAAAGCTGCATTCCATAAAGCATCTGAACGGCTAGAAGTAGGAGTCAGTTGTCCTGCCCCTGACATATCAGAATCCTTAAAGTTGTTGTCTGCGCTTTGTGCATAAGTCGATTCATCTGTACCATTTTGTGCACTGGCATAAAAATATTGTCCAAAAATCCATCTTGTATGTGCATAGAGCGAAGTCAAACCTCCACGCACTCCCTCTTCTGTCTTGAAGAAGTTAGGATCTGCTGTTCCTCTTGGTTTTTCATCTAGCAGGCTGTCGCTACACGAAAGCAATAGAAAAACAGCTACTGCACAGCCAATAATTACTTTTATATTATAATTTTTCATTTCTTAAAGTTTTAAAATTTAGAATGATAGATTAAGACCAAACATATAATTGCGTGTTTGTGGGCTATTCGCGCCAACTGTCAATATAGTGGTGCCACGATAAGGCAGGTCTGTTGTTACAGCGGCATTCTCATTTCCATAGGAGTTGGTTACCGGATCAAGTCCTGTTTCACTCTTGAAAGATGAACCAAAAACAAAGGCATTTTGCACAGTAAAATATACACGAGCGCTGCTCAAACCTACTTTACGGAACCATTCTGCATTGGGATCAAACTGATACCCTAAAGTTATTTGTCCTACTTTGAAGTAAGATCCACTAAAATAGCCTAGTGTACTTCCATATTTAGGATTATCTCCACTCTGAAGTCCTCCCGGCTTAGGATATTTTGCACCTGTGTTTTCCGGTGTCCAATAGTCTACATCAACGTTTCCACGACGTCCTGACAACATATTCAAGTATCCATTAGAAGAGTGAAGGGAGCTTATAAGTACACCTCCATGTTGATATGTACCGATTATATTTAAGTCCCAATTTTTATAAGCTACTCGCGTATTGAAACCTCCTTGCCAATCAGGGTCAGCATTTATGATCTGACGATCGGTAGCACCAATGGCTCTGACAGGAGTTCCATCTTCGTTATACTCTCCTGTGTATTTTACTTTCACCATCCCTACGTTTCCTCCCGGTTCTAAAATTTGCAAATGAGGGTCTCCCTCTTGCCATAGCCCAATCTTTTCGTAATCGTATATCGAATTAATGGAATGACCTACAAATAGAGACATAGACTCTTCTCTATCTTGTCCACTAGAGAGTGCTACAACCTTGTTCTTATTCTTATAGAAGTTTAATCCAGCTTCCCATGTCCAGCCATCCATATTATCGATAATTACACCATTCAGGGCTAGTTCAATTCCTTTGTTTTGAGATTTACCAACATTAGCCCAATAGCTACCTACTCCTGATGTCTGAGGAAGAGGCACTTGCATCAATATATCTTTAGTATCTACGATATAATATTCAAGACTACCCCAAAGACGATCTTTCAACAGAGAGAAATCAACACCGATATTATAAGCGATAGAATATTCCCAATCCAACTGGTTGTTAGGCACTTCTGACACATAGTAACCAGTAGTCCCTTTATCTCCAAAATTGTATGGGCGAGAACTCAAACGTCCTTGTGTAGCATAAGGTGTCACTGCTTGATTAGATGTTTGTCCCCATCCAAAGCGAAGTTTTAGATTGTTTGCCCAAGTTGCATCTTTCATAAACGATTCTTTGGTCAGATTCCACCCTGCTGAAATAGCTGGATAGGTGTGCCATTTATGTCCTTCTGCTAGTCGTGAAGACCCATCCGAACGAAGAGCGAAGGAGAGCATGTAACGACTGTCATAGTCATACATCACACGTCCCATAATAGATTTCAATGCACTTTGCTCATATTTTTGTTGATTAGGATCAACAGTCACATTTGCTTTTTCGGCTTGACCCAAATTCCAATATTGGAAATGATCAGAAGGAATATCTGTTGCCGAAACAAAAGATCGCTCATAACGTGTTTGTTCAGCAGAATAAAGACCTACCAAATTGAAATGGTGCTTTCCGAAATATTTATCATAGGTGATTAAGTTTTCGGCAACCCACTGCGTTGTAGTAGCTTTTTCTCTAGATCCGTTAGAAACAGCATTAGGAGTATCACTAAATACACCTTCACCTTGATAACGTCCTCTGTCAAGATTCCGATAGTTAAGTCCCAAGTTAAATCTATAACTTAGACCTTCTATTCCTGGTATTTTTATATCAGCATAGAGAGCATTATAAGTTGCATAAACTTTTTGCTTATCAGAGTATTTATCACCAAGGTTGTCAATAGCATCTCTGGAATATGCCCAATATTTATCAGCTACAGACTCCACGCGTTCTTTGCGTTTACCTTCAGCATCCCATGGGTCGATCATTGGCGACAAAGCCAATGTATTATACATCCCTAAGTTTTGCCCTTTCGTTACATTATAATTACTGTTTGTTGACAGCCCCACACGTATATATTTCCCTATATTTTGATCGATGGTTGCACGCAAGCTCATACGATCATAGTTTTGCCCTGGCAATAATGATTGATCATCGAAATAACCTAACCCAATATTATAGCTTCCAGTTTCGCTTCCTCCAGCTATGCCTAGGTCATGATTCATCGTCAGAGCATTCTTGAAATATTCATCTTGCCAATCAGTATTCACTCCTTTAACTTCATCTGTACCCAAGGTTGGGCGAGTTCCTCCCCCTTCGATGTTTTCTGAATATTTACCTGCCACATGACGTAGTTGATAAAGTTGATCTCCCGACATCATTGGATAACGATTGAAAAGAGTTTTTACTCCTAAATATGTATTATAGGTCACTTTAGCTTTTTGTCCCACAGCACCTTTTTCTGTAGTGATCAAGATTACCCCATTCGCTCCACGTGAACCGTAGATAGCTGTAGCAGAGGCATCTTTTAAGATGTCCAAACTCTTAATATCATTAGGATTTATATCTCCTATTGACCCAGCAAAAGGAATTCCGTCTAAAACAATAAGTGGATCATTAGTTGCACTAAACGAACGAGTTCCCCTAATCCTAATTTGCATATCTGCACCCGGTTTAGAACTTGTTTGAGACAATTGAACACCCGGCATACGTCCGGAAAGAGCTGAAGTGACATTTCCGGTTTGCACCTCACGCAAACGATCACCTCGCATAGAAACCACAGATCCTGTAACAGCTTCTTTACGTTGAGCCCCATAGCCAATAACGACTACCTCATCCAACATTTGATTATCCTCTTGCATGGTTACATTAACCTGATTTCGTCCTTTCACATCCACACTCTGTGAGACATAACCAATATACGAAAACTCAAGAGCTGCATTACTCTGAACCTTCAACTCATAGTTACCATCTATGTCTGTCATTGTTCCATTAGTTGTTCCTTTTTCTACAACACTAACACCAATCAGAGATTCTCCTACCTTATCACGCACCGTTCCTTTCACCTGCGTATTTTGTGCAAAAGCCATGATTGGAATAAATAACATCAACAACAGTAACCTAATTGTTGGTTTCATAACAATACTGTTTTTCATACTAAATTGTAGTTTAAGATTAATTTTTATAATATCTCATTACTCACAACCTCAAATTGGGTCTGCAATGAAGACATTACA
Organism: uncultured Dysgonomonas sp.; assembly: GCA_937995835.1. Classification (GTDB taxonomy): domain Bacteria; phylum Bacteroidota; class Bacteroidia; order Bacteroidales; family Dysgonomonadaceae; genus Dysgonomonas. Next base: position 66,842 of record CALKIV010000026.1, read on the forward strand.
AATGTAATATCAGTAAAGCATTATCGCCTCTTCAGAGTGTATCAAACTACATCAGGCATGTTACATCATTGTCTTATTTGTAACATTTGTTTTGCAAAACGTTACACACAGCACAAATGAGCGTAATTTACAGCTAAAAGTCTATTCATTTTTTTAACTTTGTGAAACAAGGAGGATAAGATTACAAGTCATTATACTCCTACAATAAGTAGCCTTAGCTGATATCATTTCAGCATAACCATGATCAACATGTTCAATAGATTAAAACTTCATATCATTTCGATAATAAGCACTTTGTTTTGTATTGCTCTACCTGTAGAGTTCTATTGCCAAACAACGAGTCTTTATTCGACAGACAATGGTCTTGCGAGTAGCTTGATAAACAAAGTGTATCAAGATAGTGAAGGCTATATTTGGGTAGCTACGGAATATGGACTAAATAAATTTGAAGGGAATCAGTTTACCACCTACAAGCATATTGAAGGAGATCAGACAAGCCTGAAGGACAGCTATGTGAGAACGATTTTTGAGGATAGTAAGGAAAATCTATATATCGGAACCATTGCTGGCCTCATGCATTACGATAGAGGTACAGATAGTTTCATCGAAATAACCTTGACTAAAGATGATAAGATAGTTCAACCACACATTACCTCTATCATCGAAACTCAAAATGGAGACATTTGGTTCACAACCTCTGGTCAAGGAATATTCTCTGATACGAATGGCGATCGGATATTTAAAGGACACTCTGAACTTTCAGCATCTCTCAACAGTATTTTTCTTAACTCTATCTTTGAGGATTCTGATGCTAACTTGTGGATCGGCTCAGAAAATGCAGGTCTCAATCTCTACAATCCTAGAACATCCAAACTGACTTCATTTAATGCTCCTGATAAAATTAACAGCAATAACATATCAGCTATTTATCAAGATTTGGATGGTGATATTTATGTTGGCACATTAACCAAAGGGCTAAGTAAATATAATGCAATAGAAGACAAGTTCATACCTATCAGATATAAAGGTTCTTCTCAATTTTTTGTAAAATCTATTGTTAGTGATGAGAACAACAAACTCTTGATAGGAACTGATGGGCAGGGATTGATGTACTATAATAGAAAAAAAGATGTAATCGAAGATTATGAATTGGTGTCCACTCCTTTCGATTTCAGTAAAGCGAAAGTACATTCCATTCTCTTAGACAGAGACAATAACATCTGGTTGGGATGCTTTCAGAGGGGCTTGTTTTTTATTCCTACTTCCAAAAGCAAGTTCACTTACATTGGATATAAATCACTAGACAATAACATCATAGGCTCTAACCCTGTAACTGCCATATATAAAGACAGAAAGGATATAACATGGATAGGAACAGACAATGATGGAATTTATGGGATCAATGATGAAGGAAAAAGACTTGTTCATTATCAAAAAACAACATCTCCAACTTCTGCTCCTAATATTATACATAGCATCATAGAAGGACCAAACAATGATTTGTGGATTGGGTCATATACTGATGGCTTGGCTAAGCTTAATACTTCTAATGGGAGCTGTCAATATATTGACTTCTTTTCGGACAAAAAAGTATACTGCATATCCTACAACAACGATGAAAACTTACTCGTTGGCACTTATGGATCAGGATTCTACATTGTAGATAAAAACGGGAAAGTCATAGAAAGACATGAGTCGTCAAAGCGAGAAATGGATATTCTATCAATTGATGAACTTTCGAATGATTGGATTAACACACTCATGTGCGACAAGGACAATCTTATATGGATTGGTCATTTCAAAGGGCTAAGTTGTTATGATCCTGTAAAGAAAACCTTCCTAAACTTTTTTGACAAAAATAATATTCTCACCAAGACTATGGTGCACCACCTTATTGAAGATAAGGAGGGCATTATCTGGATAGGTGCTACAACAGGTCTGTATTCATTTAACAAGAAAACGAAGGCGTTTAAACATTTTACCACTAAAAATGGGTTGACAAACAATGTGATTTGTGGCATAGCCGAAGATGATCAAGGCAATATTTGGATCAGCACTTATCATGGCATCAATAAATTGAAAAAAGGAACAGAACATTTTATTAACTATTATGCTTCAGATGGTCTACAAGGAAATGAATTTTCTCGAGGTGTTGCATTTAAGGATAAAGAAAATAAAATATATTTCGGAGGCACTCATGGCGTGAGTAGTTTTTTTCCAAAAGATATCATTGAAGAAAAAAGAGAGTTGAACATTTCATTGACTAATTTTTATGTGTACAACAAAAGTATAAATAAAGAAGACCAATCTAATAAAGTCGATTTATCCAATAGATCTTTCACATTAGAACATGATGAAAATACTTTTAGTCTAGAATTCACAACCTTCGACTATGCTAATTCTAAGCGGATTGCTTATCAATATATGATTGAGGGGATAGATTCCGAATGGCTCAGTACGAGCAATGGAATAAACAGAATTACCTACAACAACTTAGCGCCGGATAAGTATATACTGCATGTAAGAGCCCATGACAATAACAGCTTTTCGCCAATAGAAACTTTTCAAATCAGAGTTACTCCTCCGTGGTATAAATCTGTATTTGCATACGTTCTATATCTTATTCTTATCATCTTGGCAATCTTTGGCATTATAGCTCATATTTCATCTCGCATTCTGTATAAAGAAAAGCTGATGGAAAAAGAGCATGCCGAAAAAGTAAGTGAAGCTAAGCTACAATTTTTCATCAATATATCGCATGAGATACGCACACCAATGACATTAATCATCAACCCTATTGAAAAGTTGATTAAAGAAAACTCTGACCCGGCTAAGAATAAGACCTATCTGATGATTCATCGAAATTCTCAACGTATACTCCGATTGATCAATCAGTTGATGGATATCAGAAAATTAGATAAAGGGCAAATGAAGCTAAATTGTAGGGAAACAGATCTCGTGGGCTTTATTGATGACCTCATGCTCACATTTGAGTATTTAGCGAAAAAGAAAAATATAAATTTCACTTTCAAACATGATGCACAAGCTCTAATGGTTTGGATAGACTTAAACAATTTCGATAAAGTTTTGCTTAACATTCTTTCCAATGCGTTTAAATATACGCCTGACCATGGCAACATAGAAGTTTCACTCAAAGTGACTAAAAATGAAAAAGACCTAACCGATACGACGCAATATTTTGAAATTGTGATCGCCGACACTGGGATAGGCATTGATAAGAATCAGATTGAAAATATTTTTGAGCGTTTCTATCAGATTAATAATGACCAAACCAACTCCAACTTCGGAACAGGTATTGGTTTACACTTGGCACGACTACTTATTGAGATGCACCATGGTGTGCTTTATGCTGAGAACCGAGAAGATGTGCAAGGCAGTCGGTTTATTATTAGAGTTCCCATGGGCAACAGTCACCTAGACCCAAGTGAATTGGAAACCGCACAGACCGAGCCGGTTACTAATCCTCAACGATTAACAATAGAAAATATAGAAGTCTCTGATGCTATCAGTGAAACAGAACTCAAAAGACAAAGACCTAAAACAAAATACAAACTATTGGTAGTAGAAGATGAGGATGAAATACGTAAATATCTACATGATGAATTTGCTGACAGCTATAAAATTCTAGAAGCTAAAAATGGAAAAGAAGCGCTAGAGATAGTGATGAATGAAAACATAGACCTCATCATCAGCGATGTGATGATGCCTGAGATGGATGGTATTACACTCAGTAAAAAGATTCGACAAAACATAAACATTAATCACATTCCGATTATCCTGCTGACAGCTAAAGCTAAGCCAGAACACAAGATAGAAGGGCTAGAGATAGGCGCAGATGCTTATCTAACAAAGCCTTTTAACACGGACATATTGAGACAAACAATTACCAACCTGATTGAAAATAGAGAATTACTACGAAATGTGTTCGGTGGAAACCAACATCAAGATGACAAGATAGAGAAAATAGCCATTAAATCTTCTGACGAAGTTTTAATAGAGAGAATTATGAAAGTTATCAATGATAATCTTTCTAATCCTGAACTGAATGTAGAAATGCTTGCCCAGAATGTAGGGATGAGCCGAGTGCATATGCACCGTAAACTGAAAGAGTTGACCAATCAGTCTGCACGAGATTTCATTAGAAATATTCGTCTAAAACAAGCCGGAGCATTATTAGCAAGTAAAAAATCATCCGTATCAGAGGTGGCTTACAGTGTAGGGTTTGTGAACCTATCTCATTTTTCCAATTCTTTTAAAGAGTTTTATGGAATGTCACCATCTGATTATGCCAGTAAAAATATGGATGAGGGCGAGAATTAGCATGTTTCTTAGATAAACTATTGTTTGTATCCTAGAGCAAAGCTTATGTAACACCTGCTTTTCTTTTTTAAGAAGTAGTAGCCTACATTTAAGTTCGCAGAACTATTTACTGTCTATCCAAGTATAGCTATCACTATTAGTTACAACTTTAGGATATGACATTAAATACTTTCGTTTACTTAATAATGTATTTATAATCTAATAAAGTAAGACATGAAAAAAAATTCTATCTTTATTCTAGGCTTTTTGATAGCACTCAACCTCTTTAGTTGTAAAACGGAAGAAACGAACAAGGCCGTCTTCAGCTATTTTGAATATCAGGGAAAAGATCAGCGATTTGAGAAAACAATTGATCCACAAAATGAATACTTCAACCCCATTTTTGCTGGATTTTATCCTGATCCTAGCATCTGTAGAAAAGGGGATGACTACTATTTAGTTCACTCTTCTTTTTCTTACTATCCGGGCGTTCCCATTTTTCATAGCAAAGATCTTGTTAATTGGTCGCAAATAGGACATGTACTGAATCGTCCATCACAATTAAAGGTAGATGGCATCCGTCTTTCCGGAGGCATCTATGCACCAGCAATTGAATATAACAAGTATAATGACACATTCTATATGATCACCACTTGCGTGGATGGAATTGGTAATTTTGTAGTGAAAACAAAAGATCCAATGCTCGACAATTGGTCCGATCCTATCGCCTTGCCTAAGGTTGGAGGTATAGATCCATCATTGTTTTTTGACGATGATGGTAAAGCATATATCGTTCATAACGATGCGCCTGCTTCCACCCCTGAATGGGAAGGACACAGAGCGATATGGATACACGAATATGATGTAGAAAAAGATGAGACTTTTGGCGAACGTATGGTGATCTTGGATGCAGGCGTCGACAGAAGTACCAAGCCCATATGGATAGAAGGACCACATATCTACAAGGTGAATGGGAAATATTATCTGATGGCTGCCGAGGGAGGTACAAGTGTCAATCACACTGAAGTTGTTTTAAGAGCAGACAACGTAAAAGGACCTTATATTCCTTATAAAAACAATCCTATTCTCTCACAAAAAGATTTGCCTGAACCTCGGACTGACATTGTTACCAGCGTGGGACATGCTGATCTGATTGACACACCTGAGGGAGACTGGTACGCTGTTTTCTTGGGATGTCGTCCTTATGAAGGCAACCATTACAACACGGGACGTGAAACTTTCCTGCTACCAGTGAAATGGGAAAATGAACATCCTGTGATACTTGATAAAGATATACCTGTGCCAACTGTCGTGGAGAAAGAGAATCTAACAGCACAAGAGAATTTCTTTACAGGCAACTTCATCTGGCATGATAATTTTCAAAAAGAGGAACTTGCCAAAGAATGGTTCTTTATTCGAAATCCTAAAGGAGACTGGTGGAAACAAAGCAAGAATGGTCTAGAAATAGAACCGAAGACTATCACTATCTATGAAAAAGACAATCCTGCATTTGTTGGACGTCGTCAACAGCATCTCGTATTCGAGGCTGAAACAGAATTGAAATTTACTCCTAAATCAGAAAATGATGTTGCAGGTTTAGTATGTTATCAAAATGAGCGCCATAATTTTGTACTTGCAAAAACGATGATCGACGGCAAACAGTATATCATATTAGATAGAGCACAAAATGAAAATATAAGAATCGCTCAACTTGAAATTCCTGCTGAATATCAATCAGATGTAATACTATTAAAGGCGAAAGGGAAGAATGACAAATATAGTTTTGAGGTTTCCTTCAACAAGGGTAAAGAGTGGCAAACAGTGGCTAAAGATATAGATGCCAAGAATCTGAGTACCGAATCAGCCAAAGGCTTTACAGGTACCGTTATTGGGCTGTATGCCTCCTCCGGACATTAAGACTAAATTTCATAAAAGAATACAGGCTTTCCTGAAGTAAGGAAAGCCTGTATTACACTCAAAAAACACTCTCAACACATTATCTAAAAATATGATTTGAATTTATTTTTTTACTTCATACTTGAGTAAAAGAGAGCTTCGCACTTCATTCAGTCTCAATTCTAATCCATCTTCAAGCTCTTTACCTGTTCTGATAAAGACCTCATCTGTATCCGCATTTCTAATCTGATAACTCTTTTCTGGACATATACCAGACAAACTTACTTGGATAGTATTTTCTTCGGATAGGTCTCTTCTAAAAGCAACTATAACTCCACTGTCATCTGAAGGACGATGTAACTGATAAGCCATCCATATAGTATCAGATGTCATGTCTTTAACAGTCGTCAAAGGATAATAATCTTCATAGAAGTAAGGACGAACCTCTTTAAACTCCTTTTGATAGTTTTGCATCTCTGTAAAAGAAAATGAGCCATCTGTGATTTTCCAATTATAAATAATGGAAGTGCCCAAACTAGAACGAAAAGAAAAGCGATCGTTTCGTTCAACTCCAGTTCCTGTTAGTGGTAAGTAGTAATTTAGTCCATAGGTGTGACATTGATAGCCTACAGGTTCACCGTAGCTGTAATCTGTTCGCCATAGTGGAGCACTTCTTTTAATAGACTCAAAATCAATACGACGACCACCACTTGCACAATTATCGACGATTGACTCAGGAAATCTAGCTAACAAATAGTCCCAAAAGGCATACAAGCCTTCAATATGGCGTATCTCTCTAATCCCTATACGATTAGGATCATCATTTTGTGTCCAAAAATTATCAATTGACATATTGAAGTCCTGACGATAATAATCAATACCATTTTCCTCCATCATATCACCTATAAACTTACATAGCCATTCTAAGGCTTCTTTATTTCCCAAATCGAAAAGATAAGCGTCAGTGCCCTCAGCATCAAGCATCCATTTCCTTAAATTAACTCCCCAGCCCGTGTCTTTGATAACTCTCTCTGGTTCGAACCAAACCATAAACTTAGCACCAGCATCATGCACTGCATCAGCTATAGGCTTTAAGCCATCAGGGAAACGCTTTTTGTCAATACCCCAATTTCCAACTGTATTAGCCCAATTCTTATTATCGCCAACATCTGCAGCTCTTTCATACCAACCTGCATCTAACCAGAAAACCTCAGGCACGAGATCAAATTGCTTATATCTATTGATCATAGCTAAAGCATAATCGGTAGTCAAACACGTATACTCATTGCATGGCTGTGGGTCTCCATAGTTAAAGCCCGTGGAAATAGGATATTTAGTTGGTTCTCCATTTATTTTGTGTATCTGATGATTTAAAACAAATTGACGAAACTTATTATGTCCAATCATACGATCTTTACCATTCCAAAACAGGAGGCATATACTTGGAGTACGGATTTCCTCTTTTGCAAGAAGATAGCTCTCTAAATGCTTCATTCCAGATGCTAAATGAACTACTTTTTCTCCTACTTTTTCAAAATCTGCGTACCATGTTCCAGACCAACCGACTGCCACCATTGCTCCTTGATTTGCCGATGACTCTATATTAAAAAAAGGAAAAGCATTGTCTGAAGAACGGCCACTTTGAGGCGAAAAGCTCATCGTTTCTCCAGCCTCCAACACCTTTTCTCTTGGATGAAAATCAGCTTTAGAAACATGTGTACCATCTGCATAATGCAGTGTCATATCTCCCGTAGCTGGGTATTCGAGATTTATATCAATAACCTTTACGTCTTTCAAAACAGGAGAGTTCTTTTCCGATGTATTAGTGAAGTTTAGTACCCACTCTATGGCATTATATTCAGGATATCCCTTTACATCACATCCTACTTTGAGTCCTGTTTCACGATCTGTCCATGTGTACGAATATGTTATTACTCCTGCTTCTACCTCTTGGCTCTTTTGGGATGCAAAAGTCCATTTTTTTATAACTTCACTAGATTTCTTATCGTCATATATAAAAGAAAAAGGAGGAACCTTCCCTTTCTTAAAATTACTTTCTATCCATTTAGAAATCTGGATAGGCTTCTTAGCAAACTCATGTTGAGCTTGTGAATGTATACATAATGGTAACATCCAAAGAAGTAGAACCACAAGTATCCAATATCTATGTTTCATTTCCTATTGTTTTTTATTTATATTGTAATAGTAAAGAACCTCTTGGCTCTTTGATGGTAAGTAAAAAGCCATCAGCTAGTTCTTTTCCTGTTTTATTTAACAGTATATCATTATCAAAATTTCGGATTGTATAGACCTTTTTTGCATCTAGCCCTGAAAGCTGAACAATCATCGTATCCTCAGATGACTTATATCGTCGGAAGGCAACAATGATACCACTATCATCCGATGGTCGATGCATTTGATAAGATAACCATATATTATCTCTTGTGAGATCTTCTATCCCAGAAAGAGGGTAATAGTCTTCATAGAAATATGGTCTTATTTCAGCATACTCCTTAAGGCAGTTTTGCATATCCACTGTGGAGACATTTTTATCTGTAATCTTCCAATTATAAATAAGAGCGCTGCTTATGCTAGAACGAAAAGAGTATCGATCTGTTTGTAATATTCCCGTACCATGCAATGGTAAGAAGAAATTCAATCCATAAGTGTGTCCTTGATATCCATCAGGGTCGTCATAATGATAATAATCGCTACGCCATAAAGGTGCACTACGAACAATTGTTTCTAAATCGAGACGACGTCCTCCACTTGCACAATTGTCAATCAGCAGGTTCGGAAATGTTTCAAGTAGATAGTCCCAAAAGGCATACAAACCTTCAATATGTCTAACTTCTTTGATTCCGGCACGTCCTGGTTCATCATTTGCCTCCCAATAAATATCAGGTTGCATATTAAAGTCTTGACGATAATAGTCTATACCATTCTCTCTGATCATTTGAGCGATATATTCACTCATCCACACTCTTGCCTCCTCATTGCCCAAGTCAAAGAGCAGATAGGTATCTTTATTGCTATTAGGGATATCAAGCATCCATTCAGGATGTTCTTCTGCCCACTGTGTTCCTCGAATCACTCGCTCTGGTTCGAACCAAACCATAAATTTAGCACCGACTTTATGCACCTCATCAGCAACAGGTTTCAATCCTTTTGGAAATCTTTTTTTGTCTACTGTCCAGTTACCAACCGTATTGGCCCATGTATCACCTTTTTCATAATCTGCAGCCCCTGTATACCATCCTGCATCTAACCAATAAACCTCAGGAATAAGCCCAAACTGAGTATATCTACGTATCATAGCAATTGCATAATCGTCAGTAAGACAAGAGTATTCTGTACAAGGTGCAGGGTCACGATAGTTGAATCCGCTAGATAATGGATATTCTGCAAACTTGCCATCTATTTTTCGGCTTTGATGAGCTAGAACAAAACGTCTGAATTTATTATGACCTACCATACGATCTTTACCTGACCAAAAAAGCAGAGACATACTTGGACTGCGTACAGATTCATTGGGAAGAAGATAGCTTTCGAAACGCTTCATTCCCGATTGTACCGAAAATGTTTTATCATCTTTTTTTACAAAATCTGCAACCCAAGTTCCAGACCAACCTATAGAAAGCATAACACCCTGATTGCTGGGCGATTCAATATTAAAAAACGGAAATGCAACTTCTGAAGAGCGCCCCCCTTCAGGTGCTATTTGATAGTTCTCTCCAATATTCATCAAACGAGTTCGTGGATGAAAATCGGCTTTTGAAATATGATTACCTTCTGCTGAATGTAAATTATAGTCTCCTCCAGCACTAGATTTGAAGTCAAGATCAATAGCCTTTATTTCTTTTAGTGTCTGCGAATTATCGGCACCTATATTGGTAAAATGGAGCGTCCATTTCACTGCATCAAAATCAGTATAACCACTAACAAGACATTCAACACGCAAACCTTTTTGCTTACTTTCATATACTATACTATATTGAACGACATTAGCTTCATTGCTGATAAGCTTCGAAGACGAATAGTTCCACGACCGAATAAAGTCATTAGAGCTCACATTGTCGTAGACGAACGAAAATGGAGGGATCTTGCCTTTAGCAAAACTACTATTTATCCATTGCTGAATATTTGGAGACTTTACCGAGAATGTTGTGCTAGCTTGTGACTTCGCCACAACAGGCAACAAGAGCATTGTCAGCAACAAACAAAAACACTTTAACTTGTGTAACATTATATTCATTTTTATTAAACTAAATTTTCAACTTTTCGTACTTTGGATATTAACCAAATCATATAAATCCATACTACAGAGATAAGCATTAGTGCAGCCACCTGTGTGGAAAAAAGGTCAGACATCAGACCCAAAACAGGAGGCAACACTGCTCCCCCCGAAACTCCCATAATCAAGAGTGCTGACACTTCATTGGCTTTGTCTGGCATGCGTTTGAGTGACAAAGAGAAGATGATGGCAAAAAGATTGGCGTATCCTAAGCCAAAGACAGCGACACAAGCAAGTATTAACCACAAATTATCAGTAAAGAGCATGACTAATAAGCCGAGTGCAGCTACAAAAACACTGTATTTGAAAAACTTTACTTCTGAATACTTCAAAAGAAATATTCCACCACACAAGGCTCCTAATGTTCGAGAAAAGAAATAAACGCTATTTCCCAATCCGGCTTCACTTAATGGTAGACTACATTTTTCCATCAATAGTTTAGGAAATGTGGTATTCATCCCCACATCTACACCCACTAACACGAGTATACCAATAAAAAAAACTGATATATACTTGTCTTTGATGAGATTGATCACAACTGGAAGAGAAACACTAGTCGTTTTAGCCGATTCTTTAATAGGTGTAATCCACAGCCAAATCAATGCCAGTAGTGATGTCACAGCATAGATCGGAAATATGAATTTCCAGCCCAAAGTAGTACCTACAGCCCAACTAGTGATGATGGGGCCAAAGAAAGAACAAATAGCTTTAACAAATTGCCCGAGAGTAAGAGTTCCTGTTAGCTTTTGTTTAGAAACCACATCCGTCACCAATGGGTTCAGTGACACTTGCAACAATGTATTTCCGATACCAATAAAAGCAAAAGCAAACAAGATAAATGCAAAATTGTAGACCATAAGAGGTATACAAAGAGCAATAATATGTAATACAAAACTTAACAAAACTGTTTTTTTACGACCAATCTTATTCATCAACATCCCTGTTGGAATAGAGAGTACCAAGAACCAGAAGAAGCACGACATCGCTAACATGTTGGCCAAGGAATCGTTCAAAAAAGGAAAATCCTGTTTTACATAATTTATTGCAATGCCAATGATGTCGACGAATCCCATGATAAAGAAGCCAAAAATCACAGGTAATATTCTTCTTGTAGATGTTTTATTCTCCATAATATTATGATTATTAATTTTTACTTTTGATGACAGAGAACTACAGAATGTGCTCCTAGAGCAATAAGCAATTTCTTATTATTGACTTCTATACTCTCTTTAGAGGTAATCATGGCATCATCTAAAGGCAAAGTATCTTCCTCGTATCTATAAATGTCAAAACCACCTTCTTCCAGATCGTTATTTATTGCTAAATATTTAGGCGAATCAGTAGCATTTGCAAAAACATAAGTCCATTTGCCATCAGTCCCTCTGAAAGCAGAACCAATAGCAAAGTCTTCATTTAACTCTATTGGATAAATATCAGCTTCGGGTTTCAAAAATCGTGTCAATAAAGAATAAGAATAGTATTGAGGTCTTACTTCATAATCTTTTTTTATTGTAGCATATGTCGAGTCTGTTTTATAGGCTTCTTTTATATACTTCCAAAGCCCCAACTGTTGCATTTGTTCATAATCAGCATCTTTGTTATAGTACTGATCTATCAAACTCCAATAGCTGACTCCTGCTGCCCCAGCATTATAAAAATTAAGAATTAAACGGGTCATTAATACTCCTCTCTCAAACAAATCAATATCTTTTTGTCTTGAAGAACCTACACACTGATTAGAACCGAACTCCCCAACCAAATGCTTTTTTCCAGCCTCTGCTGCTATTCTTACATTATTCTTTTCCCAATTGAATATAGAATCGTTAGCTACATTGTAACCAAAAATATAAGTGTGTGAGTTGAAAACATCTGCGATGTCAGCTAAATGTGTAGCACAATCTTCTAGATAAAATGTTCGAGTATCAGTATTGTCTGATAAATTAAATTTCACCTTATGGCGTATATTATCTTTCTTGAAGCGCTCATCTAATATTTTAGCCATTTTGATATACTCTGTTGATGTCAACAATGGACCTCCATCAGGCTCATTCATTGGAGTTATCTCTTTCACACAAGTGTATTTTTTTTCTTCTATAAGATATTTTGTCAATACTGAAAAATTTTCTGCCCACTCATGGTAATCTGTTGGTCCGGTTATCCATACATTCTTTTTAGTGGTATCTGCCATAAAATTTGTTTTCACATGAGCGTATTTAGGATCTGATAAAGATACCCCAACTGGACAGCCCCAAAGGACCAGACAAACTTCCATATTTTGCTCTTGTGCTAAATCGAGAACTTTGTATAAGGATTGCATTTCTGGTGAGTCGAATACAAATCGTTTCAAATCTGCTTTATTAGCATCAGAGTTATCATTTATAGGCTCGAACCATTCAGGCAACACCATCACTCTGAACTTTTGCAGCTCCATGGCTTTCACTCTTTTTACAACATACTCCCAGTCCGAAGCCTTTGAGCCATCATCTCGCGTCAAGTTCTGAGAAAAGAAATGAGGATCCAACTCTGCACCCATCGCCTCCAACTTGGTTCCTGTAGATTGTCCTACAAAAACATCTGTGTGATCTTTTACACCATTCTTACAAGAAAAGCAGGCAAGGAAAGTCACGGTTGCTATGCACCAAGCAAAAATTTTATTTATTTTCATATTAGATTTAATTTTCAAAATGATGATATGGGCTTATAAACCCATATCATCAGTGTTAATATTTCATGGAAAAACAACTCCATCAGTATGCACTGAGCCATCATCATTGTATGTAACAATTTTGACTCCTGCTTTTGCTGCTTTGCTGACCGGACTCTCTTGATTCAGTAGATCCTTGCTTGAGAAAAATTCCTGATTTAGCATCATTACTCTTTCTTTAGAAGTGTTGTCAGTAAAAGTAAAGTTGCAATTACCTAACATGTCTACATTTTTATTGCTTCGCAGGTCTAATGAAACAAAAGGCACATTATCCATTACTATATTCTGTATGTTGGGAGCCTTAGTCAGGTCTAGATCAGTTATTTGATTCGTTCCTGCATACAAAGTCTTCAAACTAGGATTATTTACAGTTATGTTTCTGATTCCACTATTCCAACAGAAAACGGCCTCTAAGGAAGTACACCCATCTAGACTCAAAGTCGATATTCCATTGTCTGTACAATGCAAGGATGTGATCTTTGAAAAATGTTCTAGCCCTGATGTATTATTAATTCCTTTACCTGAAATATTTAGCTCTCCTGTCAGCTTATTTGCAGCCTCAATATACATTTTGCCTTCATCGTTAAACATATAAGCGTAAGCTGCTTTCAATGCTTTTTGAAAATTGGCATCAGGTATTTCTACAACAGGTCCATTCGGATCGGGTAAATCAGGCTTACCAAAATCAACAACAGGTATATTTACAGTTCCATCACTATTGTATGTGCTGACAATCACTCCATCTAGTCCTGCTGTTCGTACAGCACTAGCTTTTTCTGCCAGATCATTATTCACATAGAATGTATGATTAACATACAAAGTACGCTCTACATTAGGATCGTCTGCGAATGCAAAATTGAAGTTACCAAAATCAAAATATGTCTGAGTACTAATATTTAAATGTCTTAATGGTACATTGTCGATTAACAGATTAGATAATTTGGGAGCTTTACTTAAATCTATTGAGGTATAAGGATTGGATCCTCCATATAAAGAAACTAGATTTGGATTATCAATAATCCAGCTGGTTATTTGACTTCCCCAACAGAACATTGCTGTAAGATCTTCGCATCCTCGCAAGTCAACTTCACCTAAATTATTATCGGTACACCATAAAGTCACAATTCGAGGGAAGTAGCCAATACCTGACAAGCTTTTTATTCCTTTGCTCGAAATATTCAACACTCCATCTATAGCCTCTGCTTTTGCCGCTCTTGCTATTATTACGCTGTCTTGTGCATCAAACACAGTAGCGAAAGTTGCTTTCAAGGCATTTCGTAGATTACCATCTTTAATCCATCCTTTTTCCTCATACGATCTCATTATTCCTATCACTAAGTCCAAACTTCCAGAACGTTCTAGAATAAGGGCATACCCATTGCTTTTTGCTGTTATGGGATAGTGAAAAGTTAGATGATCAGTACCTATACTTACAATCTCTGTTTCCACATCGCTCTTGATGTTTGCTGATGAATTTAAAGATCTGAGGAGTAATTTATCTCCAGATTTAAACCCTTTTCCTTTAATTGTAACAGCAGTACCCGGAGTTTCGAGATTCAACTCTGGAATTTCCAGATCAGTCAACAATATATCGTGATTAAATTCATCCGTTTTATAACATGCTGAAAAAAGAATGATCAGCAGCATGATTATCAATGAGAATTTATAACTATTTTTCATATTCGTATTATTTAGGTTTCTTAAATTACTTCTGACGACATACCACCACTGTATGTGGAGTCACAGTTATATCTAGTTTTCCATCTTTTACACCTAGAGTTGCCTTGTTTTTTATCAAGTCATCTCCTTCCGGCAATGCTTTTTCTTCGTACACATAGATATCAAAGTCTCCTGTTATCTCTGGGTTTTTAATGGATAACATCTTTCTGATTTCGCTTGAGTTAGCAAAAACATACGTCCATTTGTCTTCTTTACTTTTAAAAGCAGAGCCAACTGCAAACTCTTCATCTAAATCGATAGGATAGATTTCCGATCCGGGTCTAATATGTTTTGTCAGAAGAGAAAAAGCATAATATTGAGGACGTACTTCATAATCTTCTTCTATCTCGTTATACACTGTAGCATCTGAAGAGTAAGCTTCTTTAATATACTTCCACATCCCGAGTTGTTGCATCTCGGTGTAAGATCCCTCGCGATTATAGTATTGATCAATCAAACTCCAATAGCTTACTCCTGACGCACCAGCATTAAGACAATTCAGTACAATACGTGTCATTAATACTCCCCTTTCATAAGAATCAATATCATTTTGACGGGTTGCACCAACAGTTTCATTTGAACCAAACTCTCCAACAAAATGACTCTTACCTGCTGCTCTTGCATAAGCTACATTTTGACTCTCCCAATTGAAGATGTCTGAGTTAGGAGTATTGTATCCAAAGCGATAGGTGTGCGAATTGAACAAATCAGCTTCTTGCACTAAGGCTTCTGTACAAGATTTCAAATAGTCAGGACTACCATCTGTGTTGTCTGATAAATTGAAACGAATCTTATCTCTAAGCCCATCTGCTCTGAATTTGGCATCTAGTACTTTCACCATTGGGGCATATTGATCTTCCCATAGTGGATCTCCTTGCCACATTGTACGCCCATATTCAGCGACATGTGTATCAGGTTCATTAAAAGGTGTAATTGCTTTGATGCATGAATAGCTCTTGTTCTCTACTAGATATTTAACAAGTGTTGAAAAATTTTCGGCAAACTCTTCATATTTATCTGTTCCACAAACCCAATTCGGGTTGGGACGATTGTCACACAAAAAATGTTTCTGATGATAGTAATCGCCTGAAATCAAAGTCATGTTGATTGGACAGCCCCATAGCACTAGCGTCACTTCAATGTTATTGGCTTCTGCTAAATCTAGAACTTTATACAAAGACTTCATTTCTTCTGAGTCGAAAGTAAATTTACTTAGATCTGCATAATTTGGATCATCGTTATCATTTACTGGTTCCCACCAATGTGGCTGCACCATTACTCGAAACTGATGTACTTCCATTGCCTCTACACGCCTTACAAGGATGTCCCAGTCTTCTGCTTTTGAGCCATCATTGCGAGTAATGTTTTGGGAGAAGAAGTGAGGGTCTAATTCAACACCGATCCCATCTAGCTTGATCCCAGTACTAGCACCTATACCAACCTCTGCATAAGTTTGAGGCTTACTAATATTTTTGTCTTTGTCATAGTCATCCTTAGTACATGAAACCATGAGAAAGATTACACTAAGTGTTATTATGTGATAAATGAATGTTTTCATTGAAATATATTTTTTTTAATTATGTCCTAACTTCTGCTCTATAGCTTGAATAAGGATATGTATTATCTTTATATGTATTTCTTGAATACGATCAGAGAACTCTGTAGTTGGACTAGCTAATACAATATCGGACAATTCTGAAAGCTTATTAACCCCTACTTTGGTCAAGGATATTATACTCATGTTTAAAGATCTAGCCACTTCGGCAGCCCTAACTACATTTTCAGAGTTACCACTAGTACTAATTGCCAACAGCACATCTCCCGCCTGTCCTACTCCTTCTATATAGCGAGAGAAAATATCATCAAACGAGAAGTCATTGCCAACACAGGTTATATACGCAGAATCATTAATTGCGATGGCTGGATAGGGCTTCCTATTCTTTCTATACCGGCCGGTTAACTCTTCAGCAAAATGCGTAGCATCACACAATGAGCCTCCATTGCCACAACTAATGACTTTGCCCCCTTTTTCGAAAGCAGTAGCTATCATCATTGCTGCATTATCAATCAACGCTACAGCATCAGCAGTGACAAATTCATCCAGAACCTTTTGAGCATCATTCAAACTCTTATATATCAGTTCTTCCATAATCTTCTTTTATTAATAAATTAGCTGCAACCGAAAGAGCTGCATAATCTCCGATCTGTTCTCCCAGCTCAGCACTCATTATTCGACACACTTTTAAGGAATTAGGAAGTGCTTCCTTCTTTATCACCTCAAGCATTCTGTCATCCATTAAATTATTGCATCTTGTGTAAATACCACCAATTACTATAACTTCCGGATTGAGGATATCAATCACAATAGACAGTCCATTGCCTAACTCTTTGGCTGATATATCAAATATCTGTAAGGCTAATTTATCACCTGAGTCAGCGGCCTTGGCTACTGTTTGTGCTGTTAGAGAATCCACTTCTTCAGGCTTACACCAATCGACACCAATGCCTTTTTGCATTTTCTCGAGTACAAGCATTTTTGCGATCTGAGCAATACCTCCTCCACTGCAAAAGCCTTCGAACGAACCGGCCTTTCCATATCCAACCGGCCCATAGTCAGAAAGACGAATATGCCCTAATTCTCCAGCATTGTCATTTGTTCCTGTATACAGTTTTCCATCCAAAACAAGCCCTGCTCCCAAACCTGTACCAAAAGTCATAAAGACCATATTTTTAGTACCACGCCCTGCTCCATATTTCCATTCGGCAAGAGCACAAGCATTAGCGTCATTCTGAAGACCTACTTTGATTCCAAATCGCGATTCTATAATCTCTACAATAGGAATATTGTCCCATCCTGGCAGATTAGGAGGAGACATTATTAATCCCTTATTGCTATCTAAAGGGCCCCCACAACTAATTCCCATTGCTGATACATTATCTTTTGTCAGATCATGTTTGATCATCATATTCTTGAGAGATAGTAGAATATTCTCAATGGTTTCATCTACGCTGGTTGTCAAAAAACGATCTTTGTCTATTATCTGTAAAAGCTCTCCCTCTTTATGACCATAATTTATTGCACATTTAGTGCCCCCTATATCTATACCTAAAATATTTTCTTTCATCTTTGATCTTTTAAATTCCATATATATTCGTTTTCCTCAACAGTTTTTTATATTCATCAAGCTTAAAAGGAGGAGCTCCGTATAGATAGTGATTAGAAAAATTCTTACCATCCACCTTATATTTGATGAGTAATATTCCCTGTCCTTGCATTTGGGGTATAGAGGATATAAGCAAATTTCCATGAGGTTCAACAGAGAAATCTCCACTGTAAATAGATTTATTAGTAGCTAAATCGACTACCTCTACCGAACCTTTGGATGGCAAACGTGTATCATTTATTACCTTCAGAGGATGTTTACCGTCTTTTGCGTCATTCATCAACACACAAACATTTTCCTGCACGTTTTTTATAAAATAATAAGCTAGTTTCTTAGAGTTATAATAATCCGTTACTGCATCAGAAAGGATAGGCCATCCATCACGAATATTCCACCAAATAATGCCTGAACGCTGTGGCTTATCACCTCGCCACATTTCTATAAAATATTTCATAGCTTCTGCTTGAACAACTTGTGAAGCTGTTATAAAATCGTTTATATCTTTGGGAATTGAACCAAATAATAGTTTCACTTGATTTGTCATCAAATCATTACGTCCTCCTTGCTTAGGTGTATGTGGAAAAATTCTTACAGCTTTGGTCATCCACTCATCGTTCCACATGCCCACTTCACCATTAAGCCATGGGCTTACTGAATTTTTAGTAAACATTTTTTCTAAGCTTTCAAGATTGGGACAACCATGATAACCTATTTCACTCACAAAACGTGCTT
Source organism: uncultured Dysgonomonas sp. (assembly GCA_937995835.1). Lineage (GTDB taxonomy): Bacteria > Bacteroidota > Bacteroidia > Bacteroidales > Dysgonomonadaceae > Dysgonomonas. The sequence continues at coordinate 85,671 of CALKIV010000026.1, forward strand.
TTGCCTGTGTATAAAAATCATCTTTATAGTAACCTCTAGGCCCCCACAAATGATTTTCTGGCAAAAGATCGTCACCACCTCCTTGCTCATATACAGCTTGACTATAATACGGAGAACTTGGCAAAAACACTCTTGTTGGATCCATTTCATAGATTACTTGTGGCAACACTTTACGACTGATAACATCTGCATTTGGATTTATCTTGAAATTGATAAGCGTCCAACGTAGAGCCATGTCATTTTCGTTGTTACCAGACCATAAGGCTATTGATGGGTGGTTACGTAGTTTAGTTACTACAGCAATTGCCTCTTCTTCAATCGCTTTCGCAAAATCATCTCTTTGAGGATAAAATGTACACCCCATAGCAAAATCTTGCCATACAAGGATACCGTTCTCATCACACAAGTCGAAAAATGCATGATCTTCATATACATTTCCCCCCCAGCATCTTATCATATTGCAATTGGTATCTATCACTAAATCCATTGCAGCTTTGAGCTGCGATGCATCACGACTATGTAATGCATCAAGGGGAACCCAATTTGTTCCTTTTATGAATATGTCTTCTCCATTCACCACAAAGCAAAAGCGACCATAATCATTCTCTACGTCATTAATATCAGTCATATCTAGATCAACGGTTCTGACCCCAAGTTTGCAAACATCACTAGACAAGACCCTCCCCTCTTTAGATACTAATTCCACCTCGGCATCATAGAGCGCTGGATCACCATAACCTCTAGGCCACCAAAAGTCTACATCTTTGAGTTCTATGATATGACGAAATGCATAAGAGGTAACCAATACTTCATCTTTGTAAACGACTTTTCCTTTTCTGCGAAGAGTAATTTTAGTTTTAGCATTATCTAATTCTGAAAACGGAAGAGCTAATTGCACATCTACAAACACCTGAGCTGTTTTGTTTTCCAGATCAATATGCGACGTCATCCACTGTGTGTGTTTCACATGTGCATTGTTTATTACTTTTAGTTTTACATCACGCCACAGACCTGCACTTACTAGACGAGGCATTATATCCCATCCATAACTATGTGGAGCCTTACGAATATAGGTCGACTCGGTGGCAGCAAAATTACCAACACTAAAAGTTCCGACCATATAAGACTGTGCTTCAATAACTGCTGAACGAAGAATGACCTGTAGAGTGTTTTCTTCATTTTTTAACAAAAAATCTGAAACATCAAAAACATGTTCTATAAACATATTATTAGCTGACCCTATATGCTTACCATTGAGCCAAATCTCAGCTAAACAATCAATGCCACCGAAGAATAGTTGTATTTGCTCATCATCTTTTATCGTTGGAGATGCAAACCTTTTGGTATACGCCCACTGATAACCTTCATATTTGCGTAAAGAGTAAACATTGCTTCCAATCATAGGATCAGTAATTAATCCTGCTTTTAGCATGTCTATTTCCACATTTCCAGGTACAGTTGCACTAATATGCTCTGTCTCCATCGCTGACAGTTCTTTGGGACTTGTTACAGCTTGTTTTGGTTGAGGAAAGAAATGCAAATCCCAATCTCCATTCAATGAAATATCTTTAGCAGACACTATCATAGGAAGTAATCCGCAGAGAAGTGAGAGTAAATATATTTTGAAGTTTTTCATCTTTATCAATATTTTTATTTATTAATTACTCTTACTCTCCAGGTTGTAACATAGCCCCAGTTCCCCAGCCCGGAGTCTGCTTCAGAATACCTTGTGACAAGGCTACTTCTGATTCTGGAATAGGAATAAACCCTCCTGTTTCTTTACGATATTTCACTTTATAGATACCCGGAGATGTATTATTAGTTACATCTATTCCGTTCATTTTACTCACTGCCTTTTCTGCATCGTGCCATCTTAGAAGGTCAAGCCATCTTACACCCTCGAAAGCTAGTTCATAACGTCTTTCCTTTTTTACATTTTCTAAGGAAGGGGTTACAGAAGACAATCCTACACGTCCTCTCACTCTATCCATATACTCTTGCGCTTTAGCACTACCCAATTCGGCACCCATCAATAACACATCGGCGAATCTGATCAGAACTAAATCTTGTGTATTAGCAAATTGTGGATCGTTTGGCATTCCCCACAACACACTGCTATAGGCTACAATATTGCCCTTCTCATCCAAGACATTCACAGGCATATACTTCTTTTGCCAATAGCCCGTTTCGTGCCATTGCATCAGACCTCCCCATTTGTACTTTTTTGTTACGCTTTCTCCCTCTTTTGCATTTCTGACATCGAGAATAGAGCCATCTTTTCTTATATCATCATTTGGCCACTCTTCATACAACTGAGGATTTACAGGTCCTAAGCCCCATCCAAAACCGAATGGCAGTAGAGCATTATCTCGCAAACCGAAGTTTAGCAATATGGAGTTACGTCTATCATAATTATTATTTTGAGAGGCTGTGGAAACTTTTATTGCAAAAATTGTCTCATTATTGTCTCCATATTCATTAATCCAGTCTAAGTTATTATCCTTAGCATACTTATAGTCTGAATCTTTTCCATCTATTTTGATAGAATATGGCCACAGATTTCGAAAATCTTTGAGCAAATCATGACCACTGATCGCTGAGTCTGCACATTCGTCTATCCATGCAATGACCTCATCTTTGGTTATATCCCCCATCTTGGTATCGTTATAGTAGCCTGTATAGAATAAAAAGATACGAGCCATTAATGCCTCTGCAGCCCAACGAGTAGCTAAACCATTTTCTTCCTTGGGAATATTACGAAATGAAATGGGCTCAAGTAATTCTATTGCCTTTTTTAGGTCTGCTCCCATCTGCGCATACAGTTCTGAAGCTTCAGCACGAGGCTTATTTTCTGGTTTGGGTGCAGTGATCAGTGGGATAGGGCCAAATAAAGAGCTTAAGGTAAAATTGGCATATGCGCGCAGGAACAGAATTTGGCCTTCTATTTTGTCTCTATTCTCAACACTTTTCCAACTGACATTATCTAATGAACTAAGCAACAAGTTTGCACGATAGATTGCTCTCCAGCGAGTGGCCCATAGTTGATAATACATATCCTGTCCGATGAGTTTATACAAAGCCATCGCATGTGCATGGGTGTCGTTTTGTCCGCCACCACCTAATCTATCATCAGACATGAGCTCAAGCAATATAAATGGGTGTTGCCACTCGTCATTGCCAGTTCTTGAACCAAAAGCATTGTAAACCCCCATCAGAGCTTCATAAGCCTCCTCTTCTGTAGCTGGATAATTTGTTGACATTTTTTGCGTCATCGGATCTGAATCTAGAATATCACATCCGGAAAGGATGATTGACAAGGCAAAAAACATTAATATTTTTTTCATAGTTATTCTTTTTAATGATGTTGTCATAGTTTTATACTAACTCCAAATAGGATTGTACGAGGTTTTGGATAATATCCTAAGTCAATACCACTTGACCAGCGATCAATACCATGTCCTATCTCTGGATCTAAGCCATCATAGGCTGTCCAAGTAAATAAATTTTGGACTGTAGCATAAACTCTGAATTGATTAAATGGAGATTTCACTAGTTTACTGAAATCATATCCTAATGTGAGGTCGTTAAGACGCAGATAATCTCCATTTTGAAGGTTTATATCTGAGATGATATTAGGATATGCCGTATTTCCTAGTCTAGGCCATTTGTTTGATGTCCCTTCTCCATGCCAACGATCAAAAGGATCGTGTGCACCTCCTAATATTTTATTTCCGTATACACCGGAAGCTGAAGCTCTGAAGTCAAAGTTCTTATATTGTGCTCCCAAAGAGATAGAGAATGTGCCTGTTGGGTTAGGGTCTCCTAAAAACACACGATCCTTATCGTCAATTACATTATCATCATTTTGATTAACATATATTGGATCGCCAGGTCTGGCATTAGGCATAATCTTTTCCCCTTTGGAATTGACATAATCATCTATTTGCTCCTGATTTTGAAATATTCCTAAAGTCTTGACACCCCAAAAATAGCCAATAGGATATCCTACCTGTGCACGATAGAATTCAGGAGCCTGATCTGATACCACCTTGATAGCCCCGTGAATTATTTGCTCATTGTTATCTATTCGTGTCACCTTATTTCTATTAAATGCATAGTTGACACTCACATCGTACTGAAAATCGGATATATTGTCGCGCCAAACTAAGCCTATTTCTGCTCCTCGGTTTCTTACATCCCCTCCATTGATATCTGGACTTAATGCCCCAAATGAGGCCAAGGTAGGTGCTGCTACCAACCAGTCTTTGGTTGTCTTGTTATAAAAATCGAAATTGATTCCTAGGCGAGAACTTAAGAAACGAGCATCTAGGCCAATATTGATTTGTTCAGAAGTTTCCCATGTAATATCAGGATTAGGAAGGTTGATAGGATAAGATGCCACAGTGTATTTGTTCTTATCTATTCCTGGATAATAATAACTATATTCTACTCCTGGATAATCACCTGTATTTGCACCTCCTACACGTATCTTTGCCAAATATTGATAAGGAGCAATTGATTGATTACCATTTTGTCCCCAACTGACTCTTAGTTTTAGAAGATTTACATGTTTCTCTAGAGGCTTCATAAATTCCTCGCTAGATATTAACCATCCTACTGAGACAGAAGGAAATGTACCCCATCTATTTCCCGGAGCAAAGGCTGATGAGCCATCAGCACGAGCTAGCATGGTTAAAATATACTTTTCTTTATAATCATAGATAATACGTCCAAAATAAGACATTAACCCTGTTTTATCCCAAGGTGAACCTCCTAAACGAGTAGTGGTACCATTGATGGCTGGAGCATTACTCAGGTACGCATGCTCGAAATCCGAAAAAATAGAATTTGTATTATAGCCATAAACACTCTCACACATTCCTCCTCGCTCTGCTGAGATTCCAGCAAGTATATCGAAACTATGCACTTCTTTCAATTTCAGTTTATAGTTTAAAGTATTTTCTAATATCCACCGTTGGATGCCTAAAGACATATCTTGCGTAATCTCGTCTTCCGTCTTCTGATACTCTGGGGCTAAGTTGTAGGTCGGGATATATTTTCTCCCAGAGTTTCCTATGACTGTGACACCAAAACTTCCTCGATAAGTAAGTCCTTTTATTGGTTCAATAGAGATATTACCTTGTGCAGCCAAAGTATGAGATTTAGCTTCATTATTACTGTTATAATCTAGCAAAGCAATAGGATTGGGCGAAAGAGGAGACAAACCAATGGGACCATGATAATCTCCATTTTCATCTCTTAGTGGCATCAAGGGGCTGCCATTCATAGCCATACTCAGATAGTTCGTTGCCCGACCACTATCATTTATTATCCCCGTTCTACGCCCATAAGTATAGTTAACACTCTCGCCTATTTTAATTATATCACGTCCTCCTGCACTATAAATAACCTGATCTGTATTTAAACGAAAAGTAAACTTATCACTAGTTGGCACAGCTGGTTTCCCCAAAACACCCTCTTCGCGTGAGAATGAAAAACTTGTGAAATAGCTAGATTTTTCACTTCCTCCTGCTATCGAGATTGTATGATTTTGTATAGGAGCATTCTTGTTGGTTATCTCGTCAAACCAATTGGTACCTTTCCATTCACCTGAGACTATTTTATCCCAATTGGGTACTAGATTAGGAAAATCGTAACTGATACCATAAGAATTAAAATAGCCTTCATTTGCTAAATATGCCGAAGCTCTAGCATCCAAGTAATAGGGCTTTTTTAATACATTCTGAATACCATAATAACCATCATACGACACACTTGCTTTTCCAGTCTTCCCACGTTTTGTTGTAATCAAAACAACACCATTCGCAGCTCTAGCTCCATAAATAGCCGAGGATGCTGCATCTTTTAACACATCAATAGACTCTATATCTGCTGGATTTAATGTACTAATATCTCCTGGCATACCATCAATGATATATAATGGATTAGCATCTCCAATCGTACCCATTCCTCGTATATAGACTTTGAAATCAGAGCCAGGCTGTCCTGACGTTTTAGTGATTTGCACACCAGGAGCTAAACTTTGCAAGGCCGCTAATGGATTTATTGCATGCATATCTTGCAATTTGTCTCCTGATATTTGTAAGGTAGCCCCTGTCACCAGCTTTTTCTTCATACTAGCATATCCTATAACTACTACCTCGTTGAGGAGACCATCATCTTCTTTTAGAACAATATTCACATGTTCTGTGCTAACCTTTACTTTTTGTGTTAGATAGCCTACATAAGATATGGTGACCTCAGCTCCTAATTTGGCTTGAATAACAAAATCACCATCAAGATTCGTAATAGTGCCATTAGAAGCGACCTCTCCTACTACAGATGCTCCAATGATTGGTTCATTGCTGATATCAACAACTCTTCCAGTCATCTCAACAATATTCGATTGGCTCTGGGCATGTATATATCCCAGTACCATAAGCATAAAGCTTAAAAGTAAAAACCTCATTCTAGATTTTTTCATTGTATTTTTCATTTGTTCAACTACATTAGATTAACTTTAGAAACTCACTAACTTAGTCAGTTAGCAATATTCTTAGATGTTTGATCATTTATCCCCCTTCCTCTCTGTATCATTAAATTCAAATTCATAATTTCCTCCACTTAACTCTAGCACTTTATCAGTATAGACTGTTGCTGTCGTATTTGCAGGAATAGTTACTAATAGTTTTATCATATTTCCTTCTCTCTTCCATTCAGATTTGATTAGTCCTTTTACTGATTTATATTCACCCTTCACCCACGATAGATCTTTGATGTAACTAGGTTTGATGATTATTTTCTCGAAGCCTCTAGCATTTGTATCATAGTTGATTCCTGCTAATGTGTTGGTCATCCATGCACTAATATCTCCTAAGAATACATGATTGACTGAAGCATCACGAAACTCTGGTGACAATACCCATGTTTCGGCAAGAGTAGTAAATCCGAGTTTAATCCAGTTGCCCCACGAAGGTGCACTCTCTTGAGTAGCCATTTTATAAGCAGTTTCTGCATATCCATACTTCGATAGCATTCTTGGTACATATTTACTGCCCAAGACACCGAAGTCAAGATGATAATTATTGGCGACGATCAATCTGTTCAGATTTTCTGCTACTTGAGCTTCATTTTCTGTTGGCACAAGCTCCAAGGCTAAGGCTACTGCTTGAGCTGTTTGTGAACCATTAGCATATAAGCCTTTCTGAACATCAAAGTATTTATTGTTGATCAAGGTCTTGAGACTTGCGGCCTTTTGCTTGTAGCTTGCACTCTCGTGCCCAGTTATATCTGCAAAACGAGCCATGAGTACATTATCCCAATAGTAAAAACATGTTGTGGTATAATCTGTTGGTGTTTGTGTATTATAGTATACCCAATCCCCTATTCCATAGGTAACAGTTCCATCTGCATTTTCTCTATTCTTTAAATAGTTCAAATAGTTTTCGCATGTTTTATAAATCTTGTGTATAGCTTTTGTATCACCATAGTATTTTTCTAGTGCATCTGGAATTATGAATAATGCAGCATCCCAAACAGGTCCTATCCAGTCATCGTAGCCCCAGCCTGAACTAGGGATAATTCCTGAAATATTACCTGCTGGCTTTTGGTTATCAACAAAATCATCCATCCATTTTTCATAAAATTTAATTCCATCATAATTTAGCAATGCCAAATCGATGGTTATATGTCCATCTGCTGTCCATCCATTCTTCTCACGTTGTGGACAGTCAGTAGGAATACTATGCAAATTGCACAAATAAGACTGGAGAGTTGCTGACCATATTTTATTCAACAGATCATTCGAACAGCTAAAGTTTCCTACTTTTTCTAAATCCGTATGCATGAAGAGCGCTTTAATGTCTTCTTTCTGCAAAGAAATTGGTTGGCTACTCTTAACCTCAACATAACGGAATCCATGATAGGTGAACTCAGGTGTAAAAGACTCCTCTACACCACCTTTAAGAATATATGTATCAGTCTGAAAATCGATATCCTTGATTGGCTTATAATATATATCGAGATTTCTCATCTCTAAACGACCATTGTCTTTTAACAATTCACCATGAGTTAGAGTAACCTTTGTATCCTTTTGACCTGATAATTTTATATTACATACTCCTGTCAGGTTTATCCCCATATCGAATACAAAAATGGTATCACCAAAAGATTGCATAGCTATTGCAGGAATTTCTTTTGTCACTCGTATAGGATCCATACTTTGAGAAACAAGCATGGACGAAGGAGATTCAACCGACTTTGCACTATCCCAATTAAGGTCTACAAAATTGGGCTTATTCCAGCCTTCAATTTCTTTTCTGGCATCATAGGTTTCTCCACTGTATATATTGTTGTATACATGTGGTCCTATTGTTGTCTTCCAAGTATCATCTGTTGGCACTATCATAGTCGTACCATCTGCATATTTTACGCGAAGCTCCATGATCATTTTGGCTCTATCGCGCCAATGTGCTTTTTCGAAATCCCATGTTGCTACAGGAGCATCAGCATTATAAAACCCATTACCCAAAACTGCTGCTACAACATTCTCTCCTTGCTGCAAAGCACTAGTTACATCAATGGTGGTATACAAATTACGTTTATCGTAGTGTGTGTAGCCTGGATCTAACTTTTCTGTATTGGGTACTACTCCATTGATATATAATTTGTAATACGATGCAGCACTTATATACAATCTTGCCTCTGCAATATCCTTTTGAATATCAAAAGATTTACGAAACATTGGAGCTGGTCCGAAACCCTTATCATGCTTATCACTGATCCAAGTAGCTGCCCAATCTGCAGCGTGTATTTTAGCTACTTCAAAACTATCTATTGCTGATTTTAGAACTTTATTATCTTCATCCCATGAAGTTATTTGCCAATAATATTTAGTATGAGATTCTAATTCTTTTTCTCCATTATACTCAACTTTAGAGACTGTACTTGACACCCTGTCTGAAGACCATAAAAAAGAGCCTTGCTCTAAGTCCTTCTTATTGAGTGCTACATCTACCTTGTAGGCTGCCTGCACATAAGACTTATTATTATTCAATTGATAAGTCCATGTAAATCTTGGTTTCTCGACATCTATATTTATAGGGGATTTCAAATACTCGCACCTCATATCCAATATTGATGAGGACTTATCCTCTAAACAAGAGGAGCTTATCATTGCACACAAAACTGCAAAAAACATCATTTTCTTCATAGTAAAACAACTTTAACGGTTAAGCTATTGGGCTAAAAATATTATTCAAATAAAAGGTTTACAGCAAATTAAATATCAGTTCATTAAATTAAAACAAGAAAGGACTAACTTCGAAATTCTAAAGAACAAGATAAAACCAAACTCTTACACTTCTCTTCTTGATTTTTGGCTTTCTTCCCTTTCTTGATTTTTTTAACGCAGTGCATTTTCTCAACTAAAAGTTCTACTGCATTTTTGCCTATTTCTTCGATAGGCATCCGTGCAACATTCATCTTGGGAGCCAAAATTTTAAATATCGGTGACTCGTGAATGCTTCCCATCTCAAAGTCAGGTTTGATACCTTTATCATTAAAATACTGGAAGGCTTCTAATGCTAATATATGAGTCGCAAAAAAGAATCCATCAACATCTGGCACTTGTGCAAAAATATTATCTAAAACGTTATAAATATTTTTTTCGTAATCAACATAATCTACTACTCCACACAAATTGGGATTGAGGCGTAGCCCGGACTCACGTTGAGCATCCTCAAAGCCTTCGCGACGTTGATTCATGGTAGTTAGGTGTGGATTGGTAGTCAGTAGAGCTATTTTTTTACATCCTTTATTGATGAGATGTTTCGTTAGCATATAACTGCTATCGCGATTATTAATAATAATATAACTAGCATCTAATTCTGGAAAATATCGGTCAATAGTCACTAGTGGATAAGGCTCATCAATCAATCGCTGAATTTCGACCTTCGATCGTTTAGTAGGGGCAATTATAATACCATCCACTCCCTTAGCCTTAAACAACTTGATTATTTCTTCTTCACGATCAACATCAGACTCAGAACTGCTAATCATCAGAGAGTAGCCATTATTTCGTGCCTCTTCTTCTATTTCTCGAGCTACTTCAGAATAGAAACTATCAGATATGGAAGGTATAATTAAACCTACCGTCTTAGTTTCCCCTGTATTAAGGCTACGTGCTATTAAGTTCGGCTGATAATTGAGACTTTTGGCATACTCCATCACCCTCTTTGCCGTAACTTCACTGATTCCTTTCTTCTCTGCTTGACCAGATAAGACCCACGAGACCGTGGTTTTAGACAGTTTCAGTTTTTCCGCAATATCCTTTAATGAAGCACGCATATAAATCAATTTAACCGATTAAGTTACAATTTTAATTAATTATTATAACAAAAACAAAAAAAAATGCTGTATTTAACTTTTAAATAAAAATAATATTATTAGTTATTCACAAATAGAGAACGAAGCAAGCACCCCTCTATGATCTGTAGGCCATCCCCACACATCTGAAATCACAAAACAATCTTTAGAGTTTTCCTCAACACGCTCTGAACGAACAATGGAACTAGAAGGTCCAACCAGCTTAGCATTATCAACTCGTAGGCTGCTATCAGAATAGTAGTAAATAAAGTCGATTCGTTCCCGTTCATCAGCTTGAGGAGCCCAAGTTAACTCGCTAATAGGAGCGAGAGCATTATTCGCAGGGAAAGTAAAACCAGGGTAATCTACTGCATTTGGATAAATTTGTCGATAAGCATCTTTGTACCCATTAGCATATAACAACATAGAGACTTGCCAATTGACGACGCACCCATTGTGATCTCTCATATTTTTGGTATCCTCTTGCCAGTCTAAATGAGAAGGTTCGTTCAAATCTCCTGCGAAAAAGATGAAAGCTCCTCTTTCTTGCTCCAGTTTAGCGTCAGCCAAAAAGTCATTTGTGGACTCCACCCTGCCCGACTGCTCATTAACTGATAATATATGACCTACATCAGTGATTGGCATCTCTAACTTATCCCAATTTGAACTCCCATCACCGTACCCTTTAGGGAGATAGCAGGAATAAAAACGATATTCACTATGAAAAGGATAAACCGCTACACGATGTCCCTTCATATTTAAAACAGCTTTAAACATCCAACGATTAATCCTCTTCTGTTCCACTATAGGATATTTAGATATAACGGCTCTACCATCAATACGAGCTGCATGATAGACCATTCCTCTATCAGCAAGACCTTTAAGCAGCAACGGGATAACAGGCTGATCTTCTTCTCCTTTATATAACTCACAAAAAGTAGCAATATCAGGCTCTACGAATGAAATCTGCTCAATTAATAACTGAGTTGCATTCTCAACTCTGGTACATTCCTCCCAAAGATTCAATTGCAAAATGTTGAATTGTAAATCGGAATACGAATCACTAGACGCAAAGTTTCCACCATAAGCTTTGACTAAAGAAAGAGTTGCTATCAATAATATCACAAGTTGCTTATACATTACTAGAAAATTTAAAGTTAACAAGATCGATAATTTAACCGATTAAGTAGGCGCAAATATAAACTTTAAATTACAAACTATCACACAGGGATAGTTAACAAATACAAAAAGGCTTTCCTGAAGTAAGGAAAGCCTGTATAACACTTAATGAGTTTTCTGTATTTAACTAACGAGAAACACGTCCAGAACCATCACCTTTCATCAGATTTTCGACTTCAGAGACAGTTACTAAGTTGAAATCTCCGTAAACAGTATGTTTTAGACATGAAGCTGCTGCAGCAAATTCCAATGCTTTTTGATCATCTGAAGGATAAGACAACAACCCATAAATGAGCCCTCCCATAAAAGAGTCTCCTCCTCCCACTCGATCAACAATATGCGTAATATCATATCTTTTAGATTGATATAGTTTTCCTTCTGAATACAACACACCACCCCATGTATTGTGGTTAGCATTGATAGAACCTCTCAGCGTAGTAATGATTTTCTTAGCTCGTGGAAACTTATTCTGCACTTGATGGCAAACTGAGTCAAATGCCTTTTGGTCAACCTCTCCGGCTGTTTGTGTCACATCAAATCCCTCAGGCTTAATATTAAATACTTTTTCGAAGTCTTCTTCATTGCCTAAAATCACATCACACCCTTCCACCAATTTAGGCATCACTTCTTGTGCAGATTTGCCATATTTCCAGAGATTCTTTCTGAAATTCAAATCAGTAGAGACAGTAACACCCATTTCATTCGCCACTTTAATGGCTTCAAAACACGCATCGGCTGCCCCTTGAGAAATTGCAGGTGTAATACCTGTCCAGTGAAACCAACCTGCATCTTTAAATACTTCTTTCCAATTGATCATCCCGGGTCTAATTTCAGCAATTGAAGAATGAGCACGATCATAAACCACTTTAGAGGGACGAGCAACAGCTCCTGTTTCCAGAAAATAAATCCCTACTCTATCGCCACCACGTATAATTTGATTTGTTCCTACATTGTATTTTCTAAGTTCCGATATACACCAATTAGCAATGTCATTTTCAGGTAGGCGAGTTACAAACTCTGTAAGAATTCCATAATTGGCTAATGAAACTGCAATATTGGCTTCGCCTCCACCAAATGTGGCATTTAAGCTAGTAGACTGAATAAATCGATTGTAACCGGGAGTTGCCAAGCGCAACATTATTTCTCCAAAACTAACTACTTTTTTCATTGATATTTTTAATTTTTTTATCTAAAATCGAGCAAGAAGACACCCTTACAGATATCTCCTTGCTCTATTTCTATACTTACCTTGCAAAGTGTTGTTATTTTATTTTTGGAAATAACAATTGAACTTCAATGCTGAAGATTTGTCTGTTGCCGGATCAGTTGTAATAAATCCCTCAACTTCGATGAATCCTACCTTCAGTACCTCTCCTGCCTTATCAAACTGTTGTATTAGAATCACATCGCCTATTCCGTATTGATTATCAGCATTACCTTCACCATAATAACGACGAGTGTTAGCCCCCGCATTTTGCACTCCAGCATCAGTCAAATCTTGCTGACTTATACTCTTCAGTGTTTTATTTTTCACTTGATCAATAAATAGAGCCTCACTCGCATTGTTTGCCGAAAGAGTTTTGAATTTCACAATATTTGGAAGATCTTCTTTAGGTAGATTCACTCCGTCACATCTAAAGTTCTTGATCTGATTAGCATTTGTAGATGGATTGTTCAACTGAATAGAACTACTGCTATTGGTTATAAAGAAAAAGATATTATTTTTCTTTTCTTCAACTTGACACGGAGTGTAAACGGCTCCTGCCTCGGCATCGAAAAAGTTATCGGATGTATTCGGATCTTGCGCATAGATCACCATATTTTCCCAATATAAGATTTCAGGAACTACGACCTTAAACTTATTGGTAACAAGCAGTTCTTTAGTGCCATTGAAATATACAAGTTTGAGTTCTAAATTTTCTGTAGTAACAGTATACTTTTCAGGAATCGTTATTTGCAATTTTTCTCCATCAACAATTTCCATAACCAACTCTTCGCCATCTAGAAGAGCTTTCTCTACAGCCAGTAATTCAGTTCCCTTTATCTCTAACACTTCTCCCGCTAGTGCCTCTGACTTGAATTCTGTTACTGTTGGTTTAGGTATATCTAAAGAGAAAGGCTTCCCTTCTGTCGAGATGGTTTTCTCTTGCCCTGCATCCAAATAAGTAAGGACAATGTCAACACGCTCTTCTAAGAAAGAAGGAACTGTGACAAGCACCTCATTATCGCTGCTAAAATCAATCATTGCAGCTGTTTCTCCAAATAGTACTTTAGTCACAGCCTTTAAGTTGGTTCCCTCTATCATGATCTGATCTCCAATTTTTGCTTTCGCAGGTAGATTGGCAACATTCATACTAGGGACTTTAGTTTTCACAGTGAACGCATTTTCTGTAGTAAACTTTCCGTGTTTTGTTTCTATAGAAATAGCACCTGTGGCATTCTCGCCGTTGATCTCTATTACTAATTCTTTTTGACTAACATTATATTTTAAGGTTGCTTTCTTATCTCCTATCAATATGGCTTGTGCATCACTCAAGTTTTCACCATAGATAGTGATCTGATCGCCAACCATCCCCTCTTTTGGGTTAAAATCTGTGATTGTAGGAGGTAATGATTCTTTTTCATCAAACTTTAAATCTTCGCTACATGCAAACATCAGTATCGTAGCTATAAGTGTAAATATTATGTTTATCTTTTTCATGATATTGTATTATTTATAGATTATTTATACCACTGAGGCCCACTATTCTCTCTGGTGGCTTTTGTTTTCATTTTAATGTTTTGATTTTCCTCCAATGCTCCTATCGGCGTTTTTTCACTTCTGGATTTACCTTCAATATCAGACGAAATCTCGTTGATTTTATCTGTCAATAAACTAGACATCATCCACGTCTGACCATAAGCGTCTACATACTTAGTCAACTCGGAGCTCACAAACCCCTCTCCACTATAAAAGCCATCTTTTGTTTTCATTACATTAGATTTGAACTGAATGCCTGAAATATCTCCATAGATCTGCATCATATCTGCTTTATTGTCCGAATACACTACATTATAGGCAAGTTGAACATTCTCTGGTGCTAAGTCTTGCCCTTTATCTGTACCATAAGACAACACCCAAGTAAGATCACAATCGACCCAAGTATTGAACATAATCTCTACATCTTTCACTTGATGGTAACCATTGAGGGGCGTATCTGCTATCCCTTTCATTATATTCAAAGGAGCACGATAGCCATTTCCTCGCAATTGGTAGAAATAATTATTCATTATTCGATGCCCCTCATTGATTACCCTCACTCCTCCTATATTTGGTTTTCTATTTCCTAAAAAATAGTTTCCGGCAACTAAGTTCCTATTGCCATGACGTAGAACTACACTACCCTGACACTCAAAGAAGGTGTTATCAATAATTTTATTCTCGCACGATTTGACCGAAATCACCTCAGTTTCCCCATCTGCATATTCGAAGTAGTTAGACTGAATCGTTGTTCCTGAAAGCTCCATCGAATAAGTACTCGTTCCAATTCGAATCGTTTCCAAACCGTTGGTGCTCTTCTCTGGTTTTGGTCTACCTGCAAAATAATTTCTAGAAATGTGATGATAGTTTTCCTTGTTATCATCATCTAACCAGACAATAAGAATGACTCCCAAATTGGTCTTCTTACCCAAGTAACAAGATTCTACTGTGTTATTCTTTCCATAAAGATTGATCCAAGCATCTTTTTCTTCAAAAAGTGACCGATTGAAACTATCTTCTATCACACAATTTCTAAGCACACAATGGTTGGCAGATGTTTTACTATCTTTCCGAAACTCTATCATTTTTTCTCTGGAAGAGTAACCATCTTTGAACAATAGTCCATCAACGATCAAATAGTTGCCATAAATACTTAAACTTGTCTTACCCTCTATTGATGTCTTACCATATTCTTCTACTGTCAGCACAATCGGCTTTGTCTCCGTACCCTCTCCATAGAATTTAAAAGAGCAGTCGCGCCACACTCCCTTGGCCAAAGTGATGGTATCACCAGCTTTTAGCAAAGGCACTTGTGCATCAAAAGCTTTTTTGTCTTTCACTAGATAGTTTTCTCCACCTGTTCTCAGATCGGACTTTTCTCCTAGTCCCTCTACATCATTCGATCCATGACAATTGAGACTTGTTAACGTAATAGCAAGAGATAACAAAAATTTCCACATAAGATTCATTGATTATCGTAAGCCAATATTGCCTCCATCTGTTGCTTTGCCTATGAGAGGAGAAGTGGTTTCTAATTCATAAAAAGAATTTGCTTTAAACTTAGGATCTTGAGTTATCATATTCTCACTCTTTGCGGTCAGTTTATTTTGATGATTCACTCCTGATTTATAGATCACTGAATTGTTCAACTTGTTGTGTCTGCCCACTAAATGCAAAGGATATTTTACATTTGGAGAATTATAAAACACTGTATTTTTGATATCAATATTTATTAAACCTGTATGTTTTATAATGGTTCTGTTGCCCTCATTGTGAATATTGTCGAATATACAATGGTTGATCTGCAAAGTGCCACCAAGCGTAGACTCATCATTTCCTAGGCGTTGAAAATCTAATGCCCATTGCGTAATATTCTTAAAAACAGTGTTATCAATAATTATAAACTCTGCATTATATCTCCCTTTCTGCTCCTTCACCTCTGCATTCAGAGCTATACCTCTGTAAGAATCTCTAAAAACTGAGTTTGTGATTTTTAGAGTATCAGCAAAAGTTCCTTCATAGGCTTTGATAATTGCTCCCCCTCCATGGTTTTGAAAATTGGCAAACTCGCAATCGTTGATAAACAAGTTGTATGAAGACTGGCTATCACCTTTTGACTTACTTGAAATTGCATATTTGATCGGTTCTTCTTTATTCGATGCATCAAAAGAAACTCCATCTAAAACAAGACTCAAATTGCTCTCTACTTCCAAAAATGATCTGAAAGTCTTTTCATCACCAGCTTTTATCAAAGGTCTTGTTTCAGCATTTGCTGATGCTTTGATCGTCAAAGAGTGAGGAATATTGATCAAGCGACTGGATAAATAGACCCCACTTTCGAGTTCAATAACATCACCGGAATTAGATTTTTTTATAGCTGACTGCAAAGTGTTTTCCCCTGCAACAATGCTTATTGTTTTCCCTCCACTGGGTGCAGGTTTATTTATACTTTGAGGCATATAACTCCACAAAGGTCCAGAATTAGATTTATCTGCTATCAGATTAAAATTATCTGAGCAAGACAACATACCAATATTTTTGTTCTTGGATAAATAGTCTGGCGTATTCATCGCTTTAATGTCGCTACAAACAAAAGGGATTTCAGTGTTGTGCTTCACAGACACTTCTCCATTTACATACCCGTTTCCTTTCATCACTCCATCTTTATTTATTAATAAATTATTTTGAAGTGTGATTCCATCTTGCTTATCGAAAAACTTTACAAGCTCTACATCCTTTGTATTATAAATGATATTATTTGCTATTAGCGTAGACTCAGGTCGTGCTGTTCGTTCCTCATCGCTCCCCACACAAAGTTGCCAAGGAAGAACACAATCAACCCAAGTGTTGAACATAATCTCCACGTCTTTCACCTGATGATATCTATTGATCACCGAATTTGGCACACCATTCATCACCACTAACGCTCCTCTAAAATCCATACCAGTGAGCCCATAAAAGTAATTGTTGTGCACTTTGTGCCCTTCGTTTATTATCCTTACCCCCCCCGTGCTAGGCTTATTGTTTCCTAAGAAGAAGTTTCCAGCCACTTCATTTCGGTCACCATGTCTCAGCACAAGACTTCCCTCACACTCAAAGAAAGTGTTATTTAGAATTTTATTTTCACACGACTTGATAGAAACAATTTCTACCTCTCCATTGCAACGATCAAAAAAGTTAGCCTCGATGATGGTATTAGAGTTATCTTTCGACACATGACTTGTTCCCACACGTATCGTTTCACCACCATTGGATCCCAAACGAGGGTGAGGACCAAAATGGTTATTCTTGATCAGGTGAAAATTTTCTTTGTGCCCTTCTCCATTAGGCCATACAATAAGAGTTACCCCTAAATTTGTTTTTCCTCCAAAATAACAGTTAGACACTTCATTTTTATGTCCCCAAAGATTTACCCATGAGTCTTCTGTATTGCGATCCGGCTGATTGAAATGATCAACAACCACATTCTTCAACACTGAATAGTTAGCCGTTTTAGATGTCCCTTTTCTGAATTCAATTACTTTCTGAGTGGGTGAATATCCATTTATGAAGACTAAGCCATCTACGACCAAATAGTTACCAAACAGTTGTAAACTAGACTGTCCCTCAAGGGTTGTTTCACCATATTCCTCAACAGTCAGAACGATAGGCTTGTCTTTTGTTCCCTCTCCATAAAACACAATATTTTGATCTTTCCATATACCCTTAGCCAAGGTAAGGGTGTCTCCCGGCTGTAATTTTTTTACAGCCGAAAGATATTCATCCATATTGACAACCTTATAGTTCATAGCCACGGCAAATTGGACTATCAGAAGCAATGTAGCTGCTAAGAATATTTTGTATAAAATTTTCATTTCATTCTAATTTAATTGATTACTTAATAGCCCACATTTTGTGTAGCATTAGGCATCACATTCATCACACTGAAAGGGATAGGAAGCAATAGCTGCCAATCTTCTAGCGTCGTACTGACCATATGTGTTGGCAAATCTGGATTTTTATAACAGCTTCCTAGAACCCCTGTATTAATATTAGGAATTTGCTCAGTTTCAAAATGAGTTTTCATTACATCTTGCAATCGATCAGTTCTCAACAAATCGAAGAAACGATGATTTTCTAATGCAAACTCTAGGCGTCTTTCTTTTTCGATAGCAAACCTTGCATCCAATTTGTTTTTGAGATCGGCAGTTGTCAACTCATCAAGCTCAGCTCTCACCCTCACTCTGTTCAGATAAGGCAGTGCATTAGCAACACCACTCAACTCGTTTTCCACTTCTGCCATCATCAACAACACATCAGCATAACGAAGGATAGGCCAATCGTTCTCTGCATCGTATCTGATTTCTATTTCTGATAAGAACTTTTTCACGTAAGCTGTATAAACAGTTACTCCTTGAATATTTTTCCAATTCTCAGCAAGAGTAACGTCTCTGCGTGTATCTGTAGGGTTAGATGCAAAAGCTAAAATCAGGTCATTGGTTGGGCAATTGTTTCCATCTCCACTACCATTAATTACTGCATCAGCACTATTTGCCGGTGCAAAAGATGTGGCGAATGGCGAACCTGTTCCAAGGCCTCCTTTTTTGTACCGTACTGTAAAGATAATCTCTTTATTCAGTTCATTTTGAGTGCTAAATACATTCTCATATCCGGCAACCAGATCATGTGTTTTATCTACATTTATTATCTCATTGAGCAAAATCTTTGCTTCGTCATATTTCTTTTGAGTTAAATAAACTTTTGCCAAAAGCGCTTTAGCCGCAACACGATCTGCACGTCCAACATAGTTTCCTTTATGTTGTAGAGGAAGAAGTTTGACAGCCTCTTTCAAGTCATTCTCGATAAACTTGTACGTCTCTTCAATAGAAGATCTATCCATGTATTTAGTTTCATGATCGTTTAACAGTTTATCAACAATAAACATAGGTCCATAAAGACGAACTAAATTGAAATAATGAAGCGACCTGATAAAATAGACTTCTCCCGTATATTGATTTTTTAGCCCCTCATCTGTCATCGTTCCGATACGTGCCAAAACTGTATTACAATTCTTAATATTGGCAAAGGCCGCATCCCAATACTCTTGATTGATAGGGTGAGAAGTTTCCACAATGTATCTATCCATTGCATAGATATTCTTACTTGTGGTGGCAGTTGAATTACGAGCGTAGTGTCTAGAATTATCTGATCTTAATTCAGTCAGATACCACTCACTTGTCATGGTCTGATACAAACCACTATAGCAAAAGAGAGTTGCCAGATTTACTTCTTTATCATTTTTATAGAATCCATTTTCATCAATAGAATCTATTGCATTTCGATCTAGAGAACAGTTGGAGAATAGAATAACAGCTGTAAACAGTAGATATATTAATTTATTTTTCATGATTCTTTATTTAGAAATTAACGTCAATACCAAAACTAAAAGTTCTCTCGATAGGGAATGCACCTCTCTGATATCCATCAATCAGTGGATGGTTATAAACTCCTGAGTTATGTCTGGCTTCCGGATTTATTCCTCTATAGTTGCCAGTGATCCAATATCCTAAATTTTGGGCATTAGCATACACTCTCACCTTAGAGAAGATGGTCTTTTTTAATAGCTTTTTAGGAAGTTGATATCCCAAAGTGATATCTCGCAATGCTATGTATGATGCATCTTCCACAGCCTTATCTGTCAACATTATGTTTCTACCATTATTATAGTATGGAGTTTTTCCATCACCGATATGCTCAGGGCTAATCCATCTGTTAGACACATATTTTGTGTGCCACCTCTTAGTTTCGTTATAAAACCAATCGCCATTGATCACATCTACACCCTGAACTCCTTGGAAAAGAAATGACAAATCGAATCCTTTATATTTTAATGAGTTCGTAACTCCCCATGTGAAATCTGGAAGAGGATCACCGATAACAACTCTGTCTTGGTCGTTGATCACTTCATCGCCATTGGCATCCACAGGCCTCATACCCCCAGGAGCATCCTCCTTGCTATGTGGGTTATTGTCTATCTCTTCTTGACTTGTCCACACGCCATTGGTTTTGAAACCATAGAATTGGATTGACTTACCTCCCACCTGAGACAAGTATGTTTCGTTTCTCTCTCCTTGATTGATGATGTATGGCTCTCCACCTAGATCTAATATCTTATTTCTGTTTAATGAGAAATTAACTGAAGTGGTCCACGTAAAATCTTTACTGCGAATATTATGTGTACTTACTTCTATCTCCAATCCCTTATTTCTGATCTTTCCTTGATTCGTCCATTTTTGTTGATAACCAGAGATGGAAGATATATTTCGCTGATACAGCAAACTCTTAGTGGTAGCATAATAATAGTCGATATTTAACCCTAATCGACTGTGGAAGAAAGAGAAATCTGCTCCAATATTATATTCATTCGTTTGCTCCCATTGTAATCTATCATTCCCTAAGGTTTTACTGGTATTTCCAATTCCTGTTTCGATATTTCCATTTCCAGCTCCTGTTGGATACGGAGCAGGACTTAATAGATTGGTGTTGTTATAGTTTCCAATCTCTTTATTCCCTGTTATACCATACGACAGTCTGAATTTAGCTTGATTCATCCATTTCACATTGTCTTTCATAAATTTCTCTTCAGTCAATCTCCACCCGAGAGACACCGATGGGAACCAAGCCCACTTGTTGTTTTTTCCAAACTTAGAGCTACCATCTGTTCGCACACTTGCTGATAACAAATACTTTTGATCATACGAATAGCTTAATCTGGAAAATACAGAAACTAAAGTTTCATCAGACTTCCAAGTTCCAGTAGCAATATTGTTAGAGGCTCCATAATGTAATATTTCTCCTGCAGCATTTAGTGTTCTGATGTAATCAGTAGGAAATCCTACGGCTTCTATGCCTGCTCTACTTTCTTTTATCAACTCGTTAGAAAAACCTAGCAAACCAGTGAAGTCATGCTTCGTGTTCCATGTTTTGGCATAATTCAACGTATTTTCATTCAAGAGGTCTAGCGTCAAAGCATTGCCATATTGTCCCCAGTTAGTTTCGCCCTCTTTTCTTGCATTGAGATTTCTGTATCTGTTTGTTTCTCTATATCCATAATTCACCCCATTACTCGTTCTAAAAGTCAAACCATCTATAATTTGAACATCTACGTAAGTATTTGCTTGAAGTCTATAATCCTTTTGTTTTTGTCGGTCATTTTCCAAAATCGCCATCGGATTGTGATTTTGCGTATTGTATGGACTCACTTTCAGCGTTGTCATTTCACCTGTAATAGGATGTATACCGGTATACTCTCTACCGTTAAAGTGAGCACCATGAGCATACTCTCCCACTTGTCTTCCGGTGAGGGCTGCAGTCTCCTCAGTATGTCTTACCGGCATCCAAGATGGGGTACGATAAAAATCTATAAAATTGGTAGTAGGACGTTCTCTCTTTCCATACGAAGGTGCTAGATTGATCCCAATCTTCACCCTCTTTGACAGATTTGCGTCAACTTTTGCTCTCAGATTCATTCGTTCATAGTTATTATTCACCATGATACCCTCATCACTAACATAGCCACCGGACACATAATACTTAACCTCTTTGCTTCCTCCCGAAACCGACAGCTGTGTATTGTACAGATTGGCTGTTCTAGTACCTACTTCTTGCCAATCAGTATTGTTAGTCATAGTAGAAAAAGCAAATTCTGCATCTGGTAACTTTGACCCTTTTAGTAAGGTCTCTCCAACAACCATATCTACATAATCAGCAGAACTCATGATTGGATGCAGTTTATATGGATTTTTGATGGCCAGAGATGTCTTCAACGAATACTTAGGTTTATTAACTTCACCATTCTTGGTCGTAATGATGATCACCCCATTAGCAGCCCTAGAACCATAAATAGCTGCTGAGGCAGCATCCTTCAGTACTTCGATACTTTCCACATCACCCATATTTAGAGCGTCAAGACCTTCGGCTGAAGGGAAACCATCTATAATAATCAATGGGGATGAAGAAGCACTAATAGAAGCAGTCCCTCTAACACGGATAGAAGGCTCTACACCTACTTCTCCTGATAGATTTTGAATCTGAACTCCGGCTATCTTACCCTTAAGAGCTTCCCCAACGTTGGACGAAGGAATATCTCCTAAACCATCAAGCTCAACCTTAGTAATAGAACCTGTTAAATGAGACTTTTTCTGAATTCCGTACCCGATAACCACTACATCCTCAAGCATCTGAGAATCTTCCAGCAAGGATACACTTATAGCTTTTCGGTCGTTAATTTTTTCTGTTACAGTCAAATACCCAACATAAGAGTAGGTTAATTCTTTATCTTTCGGATCAATTCCTATCGTGTATTTACCATCTAGGTCAGAGATCGTAGCTTTATTAGTTCCCGCCACTCTGACCGAAACTCCTATCAGGGGTTCATGAGTTGTGGCATCTGTAATCATCCCCGTGATAGTCGCTGCCGACCCCTTTTGTTGTGCATGGGAATAATTACCATATCCAATAATGAACAAAACCAAAAAAGCCAATACTTTTAGATTGAATAATAGTAATGTGTTTTTAATCATGATGACTAATTTCTAGGTTAAAAAATAATGTACAATAATTAGCGTTCACAAACTGGTAAACCAATTTCGAGTTGGCAATGTATGGATATTATTTCAATTATAAAAAAACAAATAAACAACCCGCCATACAAAACAACACACATCACACTCACAATCAACCACATAATGATACACATGTTTTATAACACATCACGTTTAACTCACTATTATTTGGATTAAAAGTCACAAGAAAGTACATTTGGACAACCAATTTGGTTATCCAGAGTTGCAATTCAAATTATGAGTATATGCAACTAGCAAAATGGGCGCTACAAAGTATACAAAAGGACAAAAGCATCCATGTACACTTTAGACAAACAGTCTCATTGGACAACCAATTGAAAGAATGCTATTTATTTAAAGCATAAATTTGTAATTTTATGCACAAGATTTATTTCAACTAATGCATAACAATTATAAAACGTATGAAAACAGAAGAAGATAAAACAATATTAGAGATAGAACGTCCCACGGACTTGATCATAGAACAGCTGAAAGGGTGGCTAAAAGAAGGTCGATTGAAACCGGGTGACAAGCTAATGTCAGAAAGACGAATGGCTGAGCATTTTGGGGCTAGTCGAAACCATGTGAGAGAGGCTATCAAAAAATTAGAGTTTTATGGTATTCTCAAAACACTGCCACAATCGGGCACTTTTGTAGCGGCACTAGATATTTCGGCATTGGAAGGATTGATGTCTGATGCGATGCATATCGAGACTTACGATTTCTTTTCATTAGCAGAAACGAGAGTTATTTTAGAGGTGAACGCTATAAAGCTATGCTGTCAACGTAGGACGGATGAAGATCTGATTTTGCTAGAAAAAAGTTTGATCACATGTAACACGAAGATCAAAGCTGGCGAACCTGCCGTGGAAGAAGATTTGAATTTTCATAGACAGATCGCAACAGCCTCTAAAAATCAAGTGATACGTTCCATGATGCTGATCATCACTCCAGAGTTGATGAATAATTATAAAACGCATCTGATCTGTGACAATACGAGAAAACAAAATAGCTCAACCACATCTCTAGAGCACGAATTGATGTTCGAATATATCAGAAAAAGAGATGCAGATGCAGCTGGTGTATTGATGGCACAACACCTAGATGGGGTGATTCAATATGCTAGAAAGCATCAAAAAATAGGAAGTTAGAATTTATAAATCAGAGAATTATGAAAAACAAATTAGCAATACTTTTTGCCATTTCTTTATTAGGGTACTTGTCTGCATGGGCAAACGAGCATCCCTCATTGATGTTGACTAAATCCGGCGTAAAAGAAATCAGACAAAATTTAGAGGGAAATACACTCTTTCATAAATCTCTGGCTAGCACCAAGAAAAACATGGACAAGGTGCTATTAAACAAAATAGAAGTTCCTCTACCTGTCGACCCAGGAGGAGGCTATACGCACGAACGTCACAAGAACAACTATACGGAAATGCAACAAATGGGCATACTTTATCAGATCTATCAAGATGATAAATATGCAACATTTGTCAAAAATATGCTCCTTGAGTATGCGAAAATGTATCCTACATTGCCATTACATCCTGTTGAAAAATCAAAATATAGAGGTAAACTATTTTGGCAAGGACTCAATGAATCGGTTTGGCTAGTGCATGTATCTCAAGCCTACGACTGTATTTATGATTTTCTTAGTCCAAAGGATAGAAAACACATTGAGGAAAATCTATTTTACCCAATGGTCAAATTTTTATCTGAAGAAAATGAACCAACATTCAACAAGATACACAATCATGGTACATGGTCAGTCTCTGCTGTGGGGATGATTGGCTACGCCATGGGAGATAAAGATCTTGTAGAAAAATCACTATATGGCTTATACAAAGACGGTAATGGTGGATTTATAAAGCAATTAGATCAACTATTTTCTCCTGACGGCTACTTCACTGAAGGCCCTTATTATCAGAGATATGCTCTACAACCGTTTATCACTTTTGCTCAAGTGATAGAAAACAATGAGCCCGAACGAAAAATATTCAAGCACCGAGATGGCGTATTATTGAAAGCTGTGACCACGCTTTTGCAGCTAGCTGATAGTGATGGTGCTCTTTTTATGCTCAATGATGCTCTTTATAAAACATGGCGAAATACTGAAATTGTGTATGGTGTAGACATTGTATACAACATAACTAGAGATAAATCGCTACTAAGCATTGCTCAAGATCAAAACAAAGTAATCTTATCAGATGCAGGAATGATTATTGCCAGAGATTTGGCTAAGGCAAAGGCGAAAAAAGAAATTGTGCCATTTGAGCAAAAGACGATCCTAGTTAGCGATGGTGCTGAAGGCAATGAAGGAGCGATAGGTGTACTGAGAATGAGCAATAAAAACAATCAGCTGACTGCTCTCATCAAAGCCACCTCTCACGGGATGACACACGGACACTTCGACAGGCTTGGTTTTGTATTATTTAACTACGGAGAAACCGTTTTGCAAGACTATGGAGCTGCTCGCTATGTAAACATTGAAACCAAAAATGGAGGTCACTATCTACTAGAGAATGACACTTGGGCTAAGCAAAGTATTGCACACAATGTATTGGTGGTGGATGAAAAATCGCATTTTGACGGAAAAATAAAATTAGCTGAAAAGTCGGCTCCCAAAATCCTAGAATTTACAGAGAAAGAGAATTACAAAGAAATAGTAGCTGAGGAAAACAATGCTTACTCAGATGTGAAGATGAAGCGCCAACTGATCATGATCAATGACAAGTCTCTGAAAGAGCCACTTATCATAGATATATTGAATGCAGAATCTCCAACAGAACACCAATATGATCTTCCTTTCTATTATTTGGGGCAATTAATGTCTGTCAACTTTGAGTATACCCCTTATACCACTACTAGAGAGCCATTGGGCGAGAAAAATGGATACGAATTTTTATGGAAAGAAGCCATGGGACAAACTCAAAAAGGACTGGCAAGCATCACCTTTTTGAACAACTCGAAGTTCTATACACTCTCCACACTAGCGAGCAACAATGCCGAAATACATTTGGTACGTATCGGTGCAAATGATCCGAACTTCAATTTGAGAAACGAACCTGCATTCATATTGAGAGAAAGAGCGACAAACAAAACATTTCTTTCTGTTATCGAAACGCATGGCTCGTTCAAGGCAGACCAAGAAAGTACAACAGGTTCGCACTCATCTGTAATAGAGATTGGATTTCAAGACGCTGAAAAAATAATTGTTAGCATTAAATTAAAATCAGGGAAAACAATTCTGATAAATACTAAAACGAAAAGCATAACAAGTAAATAGAATAAATAAATCTTTTTTAGATCTGTTTCTCATTGGTTTACATGACCAATGATGGGGTCTTATTAATCTTAAAAATCATGAAAGAGAGTATTAAAAGCAAGCCATTCTTTGAAACAAGTAGTGAAAAGATGAGAGATGTGGCTCCAGGAGTCAAACGTCAATTCTTTGGCTTTGACGAACAAATGATGATGGTGAAAGTGTACTTCGAAAAAGGAGCAAAAGGACCTATCCATGCACATGTACACACCCAAACAACTTACGTTGCTTCTGGCAAATTTGAGATGTACATAGGAGACGAAACAAGAATATTGCAAGCTGGAGACGGCTTCTATACCGAACCCCACATCGATCATGGGTGTACATGCTTAGAATCAGGAATATTAATAGATGTATTTAGTCCTATTAGAGAGGATTTTTACGACTCATTTAAAGACGAACTATGAAAATTAAAGGACTAAGATGGTGGATCATTGGACTGATAATGGCTATCACCATCATAAACTATCTAGACAGAGGAACGCTAAATTATATGTGGGTGACCAACATCGAATATAAGGTTGGTGGCTCTGAGGTTGATGGCAATTACGCTGTCTTGATGGAAGATGGAAAATCGTATAAGCTATACAACACCAATGGATCAGAAGTAATAAAGGAGGCATCCAGTCTGGCATTCAAAGACAACAATGGCACTGTAATCAACAAAGAAGGGATTGCCTATGATCTAGGCATTGTAGACCGTAGCCTTTCAGCTGAAGACTTCACTAAAGAGGCAAAAAACATGTTAGGTACGATCACGATATTTTTCATGATAGCTTATGGTATCAGCCAAATGTTTTCTGGAAAACTATACGACAGAATTGGTACTCGCAAAGGGTTCACCTTCTCCGTATTGATTTGGGGAGTAGCTGATGCACTAACATCTTTAGCCTCCGGACGTTTTTCTCTAATTGCATTTAGAATGATGTTAGGATTAGGGGAGGCTGGCCCTTGGCCAGGCACAACAAAGAGTAATGCAGAGTGGTTTCCTCAAAAAGAAAGAGCTTTTGCACAAGGCTTGTTTGGAGCGGCAGCGTCTATCGGATCCATCTTGGCACCTGTGATCATCTTGATGTTATATCTATCACTTGGTTGGAAATTGACATTCGTTGTGGTGGGATCTCTTGGACTGATTTGGATTATTCCTTGGTTGATCATCAACAAAAAAGGGCCTAAAGAGCATCCATGGATTACCGAAAAAGAAAAGAAATACATCATAGAAGGGCAACCAGAAGCTAAACTAGATGAAACAAAGGATAAAGGAAAATCTTGGAAAGAGTTACTTTCTAACAAGAAAAATTATTCAGTGATTCTTGGACGTTTCTTCCTCGACCCCATCTGGTGGATGTTTGTCACTTTCTTGCCTATGTACCTCGTCGATCAGTTCAATCTGAACATTATGGAATTGGCATCTGCTGCATGGATTCCATATGTTGGAGCAATGATTGGTAGTGTCTTTGGAGGATGGATTTCCGGCTTTATGATCAAGAAAGGAAAAACTGTCAATTTCTCTAGAAAATTTGCCATTGTGCTAGGCTGTGTCATCATTGTGCCAGCAGTGATAGCTTCTGTAATGGCTACAAGTGCCTTTGTGGCAGTAATATTGATGGCTTTGGTGTTGGGTGGCTTCCAAATTACAATGACAAATATCCAAACGATTCCTAGTGACTTACACTCTGGTAAATCAGTGGGTTCGCTTGCCGGAATTGGTGGGGCATCTGCAGTCTTGGGTACTATTATCGCCATTCTATTTTCTGGATATATAGAAAACTGGAATCTTTTATTCAGTCTATTGGCAGCGCTAGCTCCATTGTCGCTTCTGTCAATCTTTTTGACAGTTGGAAAAATAGAAGCTATAGAAAAATGATAATAACTATTTGTTAAATATAAAATATTAAAGAAAATGAGATTTAAAGGTAAAGTTGCAATCGTTGCAGGTGGTTCAAGAGACTTAGGTCGCGATGTATCAGTTCAATTGGCTAAAGAAGGAGCTAAGGTTGTAGTGAACTATTTCAATAAAAAAGAAGAAGCTGATATTACTAAAAAGCTGATCGAAGAAGTTGGTGGAGAGTGCATCATCGTTCATGGTGATATGACAAAAGAAGCTGATGTAAAAAGACTTTTTGCTGAATCTGAAAAAGCTTTTGGAAAGAAAGTTCATGTATTGGTAAACGTAGTTGGTGGTATCGTGGGTAGAAAAACGATCACAAAGCAAGATGAAGACTGGTACAACCTACTAATGGACATCAACATGAAGAGCTGTTGGCTAACCACTCGCGAAGCTGTGGCTCGCATGGAAGCTGGAGCCGCTATCGTAAACTTTTCTTCATTAGCTGCTAGAGATGGTGGAGGACCAGGTGCTTCACTTTATGCTACCAGCAAGGGAGCTGTAAGCGTATTTACAAGAGCTATGGGTAAAGAACTTGGACCTAAAGGTATCAGAGTTAATGCTGTATGTCCGGGAACTATCGCAACATCATTTCACGACATTTTCAATACTCCTGAAAACAGAGAAAGAATGAAAGGTGTGTATCCTCTACGTCGTGAAGGAACATGTAGTGATGTTACTCAACTAGTTCTATTCTTGGCTAGTGATGAGTCATCATACATCACAGGAACAAATATTGATATAAATGGAGGAATGTTTTTCTCTTAAATTGATTAGTTATTAACTTGGATTCAGAACTCTATGAATAATTTTTTTATACATAGAGTTCTGTCTTTAAAAGAAAAAAATATGAATCGAATAGCTTTAATATTCATCTCCCTTTTTTGTTGTTTGACTTTTTTGTCAGCACAAAAGGTGGAGTATGTGATGACAAAATATAAAGTTGAAATGCCCAGCACCTTCACTAGTCAATTAGATGTGGTGTATAATACCGTGGGTGATTGGGAAGGCAAAATGGATCTATACCTGCCACCCAATGAAGGTAAACCAACCCCGATAGTGATCAACATACATGGTGGGGGCTGGAATCATGGAAGCAAAGAAAAGCAAACAGGATTCAAGTCGTTTTTCAAAAAAGGCGTAGCTGTTGCCAACATGTCTTATCGCTTGTTAGATGTTGCAACTGCTCCAGCAGCAATTCAAGATGTGAGATCAGTGATTTTATATATCATCCGTAATGCTGAAAAATTAAATATAGACACTAATAAAATAATCTTACAGGGTGGTTCGGCTGGTGGACATTTGGCACTTGTAGCTGGTTACATTGGAGATGCTGATCTTTTTGATCTTGACAGAACAGGTGTAGATACAGTGAGAATAGCTGCTGTGATCAATAAATATGGCATTGCAGATATGGTTCCGTTTTCCACGGGAGACAAAGCCTATCGCTCTGCTGTCAGATGGTTAGGCAAAAAAGCTGGAGACAAAGAATTTATGAAATCTATTTCAGGTTATCACTACATCAACGAAAACACACCTCCTACATTTGTTATACATGGAGATGCTGATCCAATCGTTCCTTACGAACAATCTGTGCATCTAGTGGAGCAATTGAAGAGATTTGGAGTAGAAACGGAGTTCATCACTGTCCCCGGTGGAGGACATGGCAAATTTGATGATGAATATAAGTCAATACAAAGTAGAGCTCCAATAGATTTCTTGGTTCGTGTAGGTGTCTTAGATTAATATTTCGTGTAAAAAAATGTAGCATAAAAAGTTCGACTCTTTGACCAGTCGAACTTTTTTCATGTTTATATACATATCTTTGCCCATAAAACAGAGTACAACTTCATTAAATAGAAATAAGCATATGAAGAACAGACTAATACGCATGAATCCTACCAATGTGAAGGCTGTAGGTAATTATTCGCATGTGACTGTCATACCTAAAGATGCTCAACTTTATACTTTTTCTGGCCAGATAGGAGCTGATGAAAATGGCATATTACCTGATGACTATAGCAAGCAGATAGAAAATACATTCAAGAATATAGACCTTGTTCTTAAATGTCAATCCTTAACAGCAGATGATGTGATAAAAGTCAATATCTGGGCTGTGGAAGAAATTGACTGGGAAAATGTCTTCAACCCTGCATGGGAAAAATTCTTTGGAAAGATCTATCCTTCGATGACTATCGCTTATATCTCAGCGCTTGGATTACCCGAAATCAAAATAGAAATAGAGATTTGGGCTGCTAAAGCCTAAAGTGATCAACGATATAAGAATAACCCTCTTTCAAAAATGAGAAAGAGGGTTAACTTGTTATTATTTTTAGAAATAATCAGAAAAATAAACCTGATCATTTGGTATAATATTTCGCAGAGTTCGCAATGTTCTAAAGTCAGTCTTCAGACGTTCTATTTTGCTCAAATAAGAAGGAGATTTGTAGCTCATCAATAGAGCTGTAAGTGTCTTTATATCCGTCTCCACAGCACTTCCAATAGGTTCTCTACCGATTTTGGTTTGCCCTTCTACTGAGCAGTCGACACTAAAGACTCCTCTATTCCATTCTGCTAATGGGTCTTCTATCACAAAGTGAAAAGGCGCTGCTGTTCCTGAAAAAGGAAATATCTTCAAGAATGCCTCAACATCCACAATTCGTGCCATATAGTATGGCTCAATTGTTTCTTTGATCCTACTATCTTCGATCAGAAATGCAATAGGCTCATCAATATAAAGATTACCTTTCACGGTATCAATCATTGAAAAGTGAGCTGAGATAAAATTCCAGAGACCTTGTCGCGCTTCTTGGTTGAGATAGATCATATCTTTAATATAGAAGGTATCTTCTACAATCCAATACAAGATATAACCGATGGGATCATTATCTTTATTATAATATACAGCTGCTGTACGCTCATCTTCATTTTCCCAACGCCAATACTCATCCCATTCTAGGCCTCGACGAATCATTGCACCATGGTTGACCAACGAAAATTTATTATAAACAGCAATAATATCTTCTTCTCTGACATCCAATCGCTCGACGTAACCGGGCACATCAGTATGTTTAGGCAACTGAAAATCTTTGACCGTGAACGTCAGATGATCAGAGATAAGCTCCCAGCCTTTCTTCCGATAAAAAGGAATGGAGTAAGGATAGAGATAAGAAATATATTGTTTTTTCTTCCTCATTTTATCCAAACTCAACTTAATGAGATCGTGCATCAAGCCAAGATTAGCATATTCAGGATATGTGCCTGCACCTGTTAGCCCTCCCATATCGAATATTTCACCATGAATATTCACCTTACAAGGGTAAATACACAGTTGCGAAACCAACTCGTCAGCACTGTTGTACCAGCCAAACACATCAGCCTCTTGCAAGATAGGACGTTTGGCTTTCACTAATTCCTCATCTTCATAACCACTCTCAATGACATCTTTGTTGGTCACCTGAAAAACATATCGTAGCAGCTCATTGTACTGATTAATATCTTTCATCTCAACAGGACGTATAGTCAAACTTTTTCTTGGATCACTGTGTTGCATATCTCTAGCATAGTAAAGTATAATACATCCAAAGTTAAAAAAATATTGACATTATAGATATTATTATCTGCCAAGTCTACTAAATTTTATTTCTTCGAGACTTAGAAATAAACAGCGCGTAAGAAAAAAAAGTCCTGTAAGAGACTTTCTTCTTACAGGACTTTTGGTTAAGACATTTCAGTTTACTTGCCAAATGCTAGTCTTACTTTCACACCTATAGCTAGTGGACGTACCTTGTTGACAAAGTTACTTTGTTCTTTATCATTTAGATATTGTGAATTCAAGATACTTTTATTGTTGAAAGCTGTTGAGTGAGAAGCGTCATAAGACAGAAAACGCTCTCCATCTTTTGCTACATTATTTAGAGAATAATCTACATAAACTCCTGTATACAAACATAATTTATCATTTAACCTACTTTTTACTCCTGCTTCTGCTGAAAGCATGAAAGCGACTTTGAGATCAAGATTGCCCTTGTTGCTTCTATCCGAGAATTTGCCAAAACCACGATATAGAAAATCGTCATAAGTGACATCTGTTGACGGATAATAGCCTTGTGTAGCAATACTAGATATATTAGAAGTATATCGCTTAACAACAGGAAGGCCTATTTTTCCTCCAAAAGCAACATAAAAGCCATCGTCTACACTAGTCTGAAATTGCACCATTAAAGGAATGTTGAGATACGACACGCGCTGTTTTTCTTCATACCCTCCGACTGTGTATTTATAGACAAAATTTTCGTTCTCATCATCCACAGCATCAAACTGATCGGAGATACTTTGCAACTCTGCTTTACCCATATAGGTTGAAAATTCAAGTCCCGTATTTAAGCCCCATTTTTCAGTTAAGAAATAGCTATACCCTACTCCAAATGAATAACCTGCCCTTTTGCTTTCTTCTACATTTACACCTTGAACCTTATAATCTAAGGTGGAGAGTCCTCCTGCACCATATACAGAGAATTCTTGTTTGATCTGAGCACTCATACTACTGAAGCTAAGCATAGCTAACACCATGAGTGCTATTGTATTTTTTATTTTCATCTTCTTATTCTTAAAAATTTGACATCCTTAGATTGATTACTTCACTATCAGTTTAAATTCTCTGTGATAGCCACTTGGAGAGATAAATTTCACCACATAGTTCCCCACGGATGGCACTTGGAATGAAGTGGTGGTTTCTGATGCCGGAATACTCTTTACAAAGTAGCCTGACATATTATAAAGCTGTATTTCAGAACCTGTTAGATCAACATCTTCTACATCAACTACCAGATTCGCTGATTCTCCAAAAGATAGAGGATTAGGATAAAGTACTGCTGAAGATCTCTTAAGGGTCACTCTTCCTGGACATGTTCTTAATTCTTGTCCATTTTGGGTAGTGACATGCACCGCATACTCTGCATTTACATCTAACACATCTTCTTCCTTATTTCCAGCCGAATAGTATTGTTTTCCCTTACCAATCTCTTTACCATCTTTGAACCATTTATACTTCGAAAATTTATAACCACCATTGGTTTCAGAGTTATTATTGACTGTCAATACTTTATTCCACTTTTGCGATACAAGGTTATCAAATACAAATAGCTTCTCAATCTGCACTTTATATTCTTTAGATTCTAGTCCATCGGCAGAAGTTATTTTAAATTTAATCTCTTGAATAGATGGCTTAGTCACATCCACTGTGATTGTATTTCGATCAACAGTTGCTCCATCATGCGCTTCAATATGCACTTGCAACTGATCCTTCATATTACTACAATCTACAACAAAAGGCACATTCATCTTTTCAGTCCAGTCTTGTCCGTCTATTACCAACTTCTTGACCTCAACATTTCCTCCAATGGTCTTAAATATTGTAGGCAATGTTTTTATATAATGAGCATTCAGTTCCGAATTATAGATTCTCACCTCATCGATAGCCCCTTTATAGGTGTAGTCTGATGTTCCTTCATCTTTACGCCCAAGCGTGATGCTCTTAGTAGAGCTTCGCACTGTTCCCCCTAGAGCTGTAAAGTTTGCTAACTCTCCATCGCGATAGAGCTCTAGGCTGTTGCCTGTGAAGACTCCCACATAATGGGTATATCTTCCATTTTCGAGTTCCTTAGGATCATCCATATCCACAATACGGTCGGTGGTGTTGATGGTGATACGCATCTTTTTCTCAGGTGTTAATGAGAATTTGAATCTTTCTTCCCAGCTACCATGCGACAGTACAAACTGTTCGCCACTCCCTAAATTGTCTGGACGCAACCAAAAAGACACTGTTAACTTATCTCCAAAGTTTAGCGCAGGATCGTTAGGGGTATAAATATACTGATCAGAAGTAAAAAACTCGTATGCTGTATTCGCTTGCCCTTGTGCATCTGCTGTTTTCACAGCCTTTACAGATGTGGCATGGAAGGCATCTTGCGCATCATTCTTCGTATCTTTGTCGAATGGATAGTATACAATAGGATTAAAAGCTTCGTTCTTGTCTGATAAATCTTTCACCAAAACTTGTTCTGCTTTGGTCACTGTTCCCAGAGCATTTGTCAGGCTCAATTCTAGTCTATACACGCCAGGTTCTGAGGGCAAAGTCCAAGTAGGATTCAAAGTTGTTTCATTTTCTAATGTTCCTCCTGAACAATTCCATGCAATGGTAGCAGTAGTGGTATTGGCTTCTGTTGTCACTATTATAGCTTCTCCCTTATCTATTGGAGATTTCTTACTAAAAGAGATTTTCTCAATTGCTGGAGCCACCGTTCCTGTATCGGCTACAAGGATTGATAGCTCTTCTGATGTCACCTTCGATGTACCACTTGTTGCTTCACAATGCACTATATATGTTCCTGCTGTTGCTGGAGCTGTCCAATCGAGGGCACTCGCACTTTGTTCCTCCAATGCCACACCATTCACAAACCATTGATATTTTGTTTCTACTCCATTTTCTACCAATGTATTGAATTTGACAACAGCACCAGAGACTACGGATGTTTCATTTACATGAAATGATTTCAGACGAAATAGAGGGGCAAAATCATATTGATGATGATAGTCCACTACCCCACCATCAGCAATAATATATTGCCGTCCACGCTTTACAGGAGTTTTTCCTGCTGGATAAATCACTAAAAGCCTGACATCATTTGCAGGAATCTTAAAAGTAGTAGTGCCACTGACATTAGACGCAAGCACAGTTTCTGTGATAGCATCATAAATTACATGTGCACCACTCGGTAAAGTTATATTTACAGTCTCTTCTGCTGAATTAGGGTTATAATATAGATAGTTAGGATAAGTATTCTCTCCTCTAAAATCCGTAATGTTCAAATCTAATTGCAAAATACCTTCTACATTCGTTGTTTCTACCAATGCGCCTAAATATCCCACACTGGAACCACTGTATAGCGACAGATTGGTTTTAGACCATCCACCTTTCACAGCATCACCCATTGCAAAGGGTTTCTTGCCTTCCCAGTTTTGTTTTATGGCCTCGAAAGGGATACAAGCATTAGGGTCATTTTCTTTAGCCCATGCCAAACTTGCTCCTTCTTGATTAGCTTCGGGAAGTCCATTGATATAAAAATATCTGGAAGCATTTGCAAGATTAAGCATCCATTTCCCTATCACTTTAGCATAACGCTTATCATATTTAGCCACTGGTACTAAAGCTGCTGCATGTTGATATCCATTCATCAAGAATGCATAATCATCTCCATCGTCCTTAGCCTCGCCGATAAGCCCCGACATGTCATAACCATTCCATTTTCCTGCAATCACGCCCCACTTTCTCAGAGTATTTTTACCATCAGAAAAAGTCCAGTTCATGAACTTATCAATGTCATAATTTGTGCCTTCTTCTGCATTTAGCCTCGCTGATGCAAGAATGCCATAAGGCAATTGTATTTCGTAAGAAGGATTATCCGTCCATCCTTGAAGAAAATCGAGCGAAAGCTCAGCACCTCTTCTATACTTCAAGTCTCCTGTTTCTTTATATGCTTGATATAATATCCATGCAATAGCTCCAGCAGCTTCGGGTTCTTTCACCCCGTCAGCATTTGGCTGTTCGGTTATCAAGTTAAATGCTCTGTAATTCATATTTGGCGCTTGCCAAGGGAAAAGTTGTCCTCCTAATTTATAAACTACATTGAGCTGACGATCAGCCACAGTAGTAAACTGCTTAGCAAAATCATTATCTACATGAGGATAAAGCGAATATAGCTGGTAAAAATAGATATTAGGCATCGTTTCATACCACCAGTCGCCACCTGTACCAGCAGAATAGTTGTTTAGATAAACATTTTGTCCATTGGCTGAATTGAAGAAATCTTTCGACTTTTGCACCCAATTGGTAGCATAATGATTTGTTTTATCTACACCTACCAAGCTTGCTCCCACAATGGCTGGCAGAATATTAATTGCCTCACCTATATTTTGAGGATTGTCTTGACCAACGAAAGTGCTCAATCGGATGTTATTGACATCTGGATAATTGGTTCCTGCTCCTGAATGGATTGCAGACAACGGAAGATAAGTCCCTGTCTTAGAAACATCAAATACAAAATTATCATAATCTTTGGTCACCTTCTTCCAGTCTCTCATAAGATAAGGAGAGGGTTTATCTGGCATTTGATCTATTCTTGAGATTGTTTTCTGTTGAGCAACAGATAAACAAAGTATGCAGAATAGCAGTAGTGTGGTTAATATTGTTTTTTTCATATTATAAAGGTTATATAAGAACAGACTGCATGTCATATTCTTTTTGCAGAATATCAGAACACGACACACAGTCTGTAGATTTTATTGAATAAGAAGAGCCTTATTTTTTAGGCCTCTGATCACGGAATAGCTTAGACACTTGTCCATCTGTCAATGAAATATTGTAGATAGAGAAATTGTCCATTGCTCCACTATAATAGCTCCATCCATCAGGAGTATCCCATCCTGTCCAGTCCCAATTGGCTTTAGCTTCTTCGTAAGTGGTAACCATACCAATCATAAATGGCAATTGTTTTCCTATGCTAGATTGGTATGCTGGAGGTATTGCTCCTGCAAGGTTCGGCTTAGACTTATCTCCTTCTTTTTTCCAAAGAATAGTCTGCTTGCCATCAATATACATTCCCAACTCACCTTTTTCTAAGTTTATTGTCAACACTGCATGGGTCCACTTCTCAGGAACGATAGAATTGTCTCGTTCGTTATCAGCATCCACATGCCCTTTGGTTGTTTTGATAGTGAAAAATGGTTTGCCATGTGATTCTATCTCAAACTTCCAATTTTCCCAATAGTTCATAGAAGCTACATAGTTGGCATTCTTTGTCACATCTGGTTTCAGCCAAGTAGAGATAGTCATGGTATTACCTAAGAAATCATTTGCATTGTAGTCTGAGATTTCAAGATGACTTCCATTCGCAAAGTGTATAGCCTTACCTCCACCAACACCATCGACATAAGTAGGTTTAGCTGTATTGGAACCAAATATTTCTGCTGGTCCACTTGCTAATTTAGCAATCAACTCACGACTTCCACTTGTAGTCAATTGAACAGGATCTGCTACTTCAAAATCAAGACTCATTACCAAAGCCTGCTCAGGAATACTCCCGAAAGCGCTAGATTCAAAGGTTTTCTTTCCGTTTTCCAAATGAACAGCTATACTGTTCACTTGGTTTTGGGTAAGATTTTCTTCACTTGCTGCAAGCGTAGCATCTTCAACTAGCTTAGTAAACAAAGCGATGTTTACTTCCGGGTAGTCTTCTTCTGAAGCATTTGCTGACAGCTGTTTACATTCTTCAAGCAAAGCGCTAAGTTCAGTTCTGTCTACTTCTCCAGCAGGTTCTTTGTCGTCACTGCTACATGCAATGGCAAACATAGACATGCCTACTACTAGCATTAGCCCATATATATATTTCAATGTATTTCTCATTATTTAATCATATTAATAATTAATCAATAGCTGTATTACCGTCTTTTTCAGACTGAGGAAGTGGATAATAGTATCTAGGTTCTTTCCATGGAAAGTCATTCCCCAAAGCAGTGATAGCTGCATCTTTACCCCATCGCATTAAGTCAAAGAAGCGATGAAACTCGAAACCAAGTTCACGACGACGCTCCTTGCGAATCGCTTCTCTCAGGTTGGGTTGATTAGCCACATTGGCATCAGCCAAATTAGCACGATGTCGTACTCTGTTCAGAGCTACAAGCGCATTATCGAAATCATTATTTCCATTTCTTTCGTTTAACGCTTCAGCTTTCATCAAAAGAATATCAGCATAACGTAGATAGATGTATGGTAGATTGCCATCCGATTTTTTCCCAATTTCCACTTCGGCTAATGGTTGATTGTGTTTCTTCACTAGATAACCCGTCGTTGACCACCCAGCTTGAAATACATCTCCATTTAACCAAGGTTTACCTTGACGACCAATAGATGCATCGAGACGAGGATCGTCTTTCTGATCAATTGTTTGCTCGTCAAATGCAGCAACATAACTATCAGTAGGGTTGTTAAAATAGTAGCCTTGCTCTATTGTTGGTGCAAAATATACATTAAGTATATTACCCAATCCCGGGTTTTGATCACTCAAGTGATTGATAGCAAAAACAGATTCAACAGATGATGCTCCATTTTTCTTGAACAAGTTTTCATACACATCGAGATCATAGATCTTTAATTTTTCGAGAGATTCAATGGCTGTAATACACTCTGCATATTTTTGCTGATATAGATACACCTTGGCAAGCATTCCTAACACAGCCCCTCTAGTTACCCGTCCTTGATCATCTTTACTTGAATATTTATCAGGAATTGGAGAGCTTAACGCATCATTAAGATCTTTTTCTATTTGACCATAGATCGTTGCCACATCGCTAAGAGGTACGTTGGTGTTTGCCATTGTCGTTGGATTAAGGCGCAAAGGCACTTGTCCCCAGATGTTCACCAAGTTGAAATAACTATAAGCTCTGATAAACTTTGCTTCACCTACTAATCTGGATCGAAGATCAACGTTCATATCAATTGTTGGCACATAGTAAATCGCATCGTTTGCTCTGGAAATACTTTCATAAACAAACTGCCAATAAGTAGCAATGATACCGTTATCAGGCTTAGCTAAATGATTGTCAATCTCTTCACCTCCCGACAAGTCACCGGGACGTCCTCCTTTTCGTGAATCATCAGATGCTACATCACCAAACACCCAGATTTGATTTTGCGATTTTGTGAAGCTTATTGTATTGTAAACACCATTTACTCCACGGATAGCATTAGCCTCATTCTTGTAAAAAGTAGCTGCATTGTATGCTCCTTTCATATCTTCCTCCAGGAAGTCACTACATGAGAATAAGACACCACTGAGGAGTAATATTGCTGATATATATATTAATTTAATTTTCATATTCGTTTTGTTTTTAGAATGTTAGATTCAATCCTACTGTATATGATTTGGCATTAGGATAAGTACCCCAGTCTATTCCTTTGGCTGCGTCACCTTCTCCCTGAGCATTTGCACTAACTGTCATTTCTGGATCCATACCCGGATACTTAGTGATCGTAAATAAATTGCTCGCAGATACATAGAAACGAAGAGACTCTAGTCCTAAGCGCTTTACATTTGGCACAGTGTATCCCACTTGAATATTTTTCAAACGGAGATAAGAAGCATCTTCAAGGAAACGAGACGATACCTTCACGTTATTCTCTTTCATAGCCCATGACGCACGAGGGTGCTTGTTCGTGCTGCCTTCTCCTGTCCAACGATTGTCAAAGTAGCGTTGAGTTACGCCAAAACCACGGTAGAAGCCTTCAATATCATGGAATACTTGGATATAGTTTTTATGTCCAAATTCCCCTTGGAAGAAGCATGAAGCATCGAAATTTTTCCAATATCCAGAAAGGTTTAGCCCTGTGGTGAATTTAGGAATAGCCGAGCCTAAGTGTTTTCTATCTTTGTCGTCAATGATATTATCTCCATTCTGATCTACATATTTCACATCTCCTGGTTGAATATTTGCTCCTTGATATGGAGAAGTCAATACCTCAGTCATGTTTTGGAAGATTCCATCCATTTCGTACATAAAGAATGATCCTACGGGATAACCATTTTGCAGTCTTGTGGCATCTATACCCGTATCGACACGCCCGAATGACATCATTTGGTCAATTTCTAAAACCTTATTTTTCAGATATCCTGCATTAAGCGCCACATGGAAACCTGCATCTTTATAGTCTTTTCTATAAAAGACCTCGAAGTCTATCCCTGTGTTCAACATCGTTCCGTTATTCACATCTGATGGAGTAACATATCCCACGGAAGGTGGCACAGTAGCTCTCATAATCATGTCGATACTTTTACGACGATAGTAGTCAACTGTAAATCCTAGTGAGTTTTTCAAGAAAGCTACATCCACTCCCACGTTCAACTGCTTGTTGGTTTCCCATTTCAGGTCTGGATTTCCTAACTTGCTTTGACCGTAACCTTGTTGAGATTTATCTCCAAAAGGATAATTGTAATCCGGAGATATTCTATTAGAATAGGGATAATAGTCGGATGTATTTTGATTTCCTACAGTTCCATACCCGGCTCTCAGTTTCAAGATATCTACAAACTTCACATCTTTCATAAACTCTTCGCTATCGATGTTCCAACCTCCAGAGATAGAGTAGAATGTTCCCCATTTGTTTTTACCAACAAAGCGAGATGTTCCATCATGACGAACTGTGGCTGCTAGATAATACTTGTGATCGTAATTGTAATTCACAGACCCGAAAAAAGAAGCAAGTGTAAAAGCATTCATGCTCTCGCCCATTGATCTGTTTTCCTTTTTGCCTCCATTACCGATAACAATATTGTCATCTGCAAAATGCTGGTCAGATGCTGATAAGGCCTTGCTATTCGTTCTTAATGCTTCAGTACCTACCATAGACGATAAGTTGTGCTTCTCCCCAAGGGTGATAGCATGCGTCAAAATTGTATTCGCAGTCCAAGCATATCTGTCATATCGTTCCACATTCAATGTTGTAGGATTATCAATATTTCCATTGGTTCCCCATTGCTTGTTCATGGTACGGTATTC
The DNA here is from genome assembly GCA_937995835.1 of uncultured Dysgonomonas sp. Classification (GTDB taxonomy): domain Bacteria; phylum Bacteroidota; class Bacteroidia; order Bacteroidales; family Dysgonomonadaceae; genus Dysgonomonas. The sequence goes on from CALKIV010000026.1 coordinate 126,383, forward strand.
TCCATTCTTATAATCAAAACCTAGAACAGTCTTAGACACTATATTCAGAGGAAGTTTTATTGTAAATGCACCAGACATCACCATGTCTTTTTCTTCTCTCTTCTTCTCTTGATTAGCAATCTGTCCTATGGGATTTCTACCATCACTCAAAAAGGTGTTGTAAATAGGGTCTCCGAAATATTCACTTGGCAAGTCTACGAAGTTTCCATCAGCATTATAAATCGGAATTCCCGGATTTCGGAACATAGCATAACGCACCACACTTGGTCCTTCACTATTTTGGAAACCATCTCCTGAACTAGGCACAGAGTTTGTCTTTGACACCGATCCTGTAATAGAAAAATCAGTAGTCAGCCAAGATTTCACCTCTGATTTCAGATTGGCTCTCACATTTCCTTTAATATAATCACTGCCCTTGATGATACCTTCTTGATCGAAGATAGATCCAGAAACACGATAGGTACTCTTCTCTCCTCCTCCACTTACTGACAGCTCATGCGATTGTATTCTTGCTGTACGGAAAATGCTTTTTAAGTGATTAACATTAGCCAAACCATCAAGATAGTCTCCCTCGAGCAATGGACGTTTAACAGAGTTCAACATGGCATTGTCTGTTCTTGCAGCTTCATTATATAACGTGATATAATCGTTAGTATTGACCATATCTATAATATTACTCGCTTTTTGGATACCATATTGACCATTATAAGAGATCTTTGCATTGCCTTTTTGTCCCGATTTGGTCGTAATTAATACAATACCATTTGCTCCACGAGATCCATAGATGGCTGTTGTAGAAGCATCTTTCAACACTGTTATGTTTTCGATATCACTTGGAGAGATGGAGTTTAACCCTCCTTCTATTTGCACTCCATCAATGATGTAAAGAGGCTCATTGCTCAACTGAATAGAGCTGACTCCACGTACACGCACCGATGTGCCTCCTCCTGGCGCACCTGTGGCAGATGACACTTGCACCCCTGACACACGTCCTTGCAAGGCCTGATCGGCAGAGGCAACCGGCACAATTGCAAGGTCCTTTCCATTCACTTTGTTTAGGGCTCCCAACACATCGCGTTTCTTTTGTGTAGTATAACCTACTACCACAAATTCATCAAGTTCGGTTACAGAGCTCTCTAGTGCTATTTGCAATTGAGTTTGTCCATTGACATTCACTTGCGTTGTTTTAAACCCGATATAAGATACTGACAACACAGCATTGGGAGAAAGTTTATCTAGTTTAAAGTTTCCCTCAAAGTCTGTGATTGTTCCCACTCCTTTAGCTCCATCAACTTGGATGGCAACACCAATTAACTCTTCGTTGGTCACAGCATCAGTTACTTTTCCCGATACTGTTATTGTTTCTTGCGCATGGGCAAAAACCAACACAAAGAGTGCTGAGAATAAGATTAATATTCGATGTTTCATTTTATAGAAATATTATTATTTAAAGTTTTTCATTTATACGAAATAACATGATTGTCCACTTTCAGTTGTCCTCCTTCATTCACAATCTTGGCGTTAGCAGGTAGAACAACAATCAGACGCGCATCATCAGCAGGAAGAGAAATATCAATTTTTCCACTTTTATTTTTGGCTACATACTCTTTTGTTACAATATCGAACAGATCTACAGCCGACATAGCTTCATAGCTAACTGTCTTACTTTCTGCATAAGGATTGTAGTAAAGAAAATTAGGAAAAGTGCGATCGGCATAGAAGTCGGTTGCATTACAATCTAGTTGTAAGATACCTTCCACATTGGTCTCTTTCACAATTGCTCCAAGAATACCAACAGGCGAAGAGCTGTATACACTAAACATACTCTCCGTAGGATTTCCTTTTGCCCATTTAGGACCATCACCGATGGCTACAGGCGACACTCCTTTTAGAGATTCTTTGCCATAATCATCCACTTTTCTCAACCCTTCGTATGATACATTGTTATTTGTCAGATTTTTCAACTCCGGTGCCCATTGATTTTCATCAGCAATATCCATAGGATAGAACAAACGGCAAGCATTTGCATTATTCAGCATCCATTTCCCTATTGCTCGTGCATATTGAGGTTCATACTTGGTAAGCGCAACAAATGGCCAAGCCAGCTTCACACTATTCATAAAGAAGGCATATCCTCCCATATCAGTGATACTTCCTTGCAAACCACTAACATCATAGTCGCCCCACTTGTCTACAATCACTCCCCAACCTGTACGGCTATTATTAGGATTGGTACAACCATCAAACGTCCAGTCCAATAGTTTTTTCACATCATAGTTTGTACCTTCAGTAGCATTCAAATAAGCTGCTGAATACGCTCCTAAGGGAAGTAACACTTCATAGAAACGACTCTCTTTTTGATTCAACAAAGCTTCAATAGCGCTCTTGCTATGATTGAGATAACGTTGATCTCCAAATTTACGATAAGCCGAAAGCAATACATAGGCATGACCTCCAGCAGCATCCTGTTGAAGAGGTATGTGATTAACCACACCTTTCATTTGACCATAGTCGAAAAAAGAATAATCATAGTTTCCATTCAACACTGAATCAGCCTTCACAAATTGCTCTGCTACTGTTCTCTGAATTTTTTCTGCTCCTTCCACACCAGGAAACACATCTGACAAGGCATAGAACAAGGCATTAGGAAATACATCATACCACCAATCTCTACCATATCCTCCTCCTAGCATACCCACAGATGGAGTGGTATTGTTCATCACAATATTCCATCCGTTATCGGTATTATAGTAGTTTTGGATCATCTTCACATAGTTATATCCATCTTTATCGGTTTTATCTATACCGACCAAGCCTGCCCCTAACAATGCTGCTAAGGAGTTTAAACTTTCATGAAACTCTCCATTATTAGCGTCTTTACCTTGGCGCACATCTTTTACAGCTGTGTAGAGCCCAAAAGTATTCTGATTGATATTTCTTTTGCTTTCGTCTAACCAGATAAGACCGTTGTTCCAGTCAAAAACATAGTTGTCGAAAGATTTAGCTTTCTCTTCCCAATTCAGCATGTTGTATGGTGCTGGCATATTAGGCATGGCATCTATACGCGATATGGCTGTTTGTTCCACTTTCTCTCCATAATTAGTTGCAGTGGAACATGCTGCCAGTAATGCAACAGCTGATAGGATAATTATATTTTTCATTTTATTCATTCTGCTTTAGTTTCTGATGTTATTCGTTTACCAAGAGGATAAGAAATCAACTGTAATCCTCCTACAATTATCAATGCATACTTGAGCGCAAAGTCTTCCGACACATAAAATGCCAAAAATATAAATAATAATAGACCTCCAGCCCTACCAAGAAACAAACCGAACTCGTGGCTAAGGATATAAGTATATTCATTACGCTTCTCCTGCTTAGAGACTACATCTATCGTGCGCATCATGATAGGGAAATATGCCAAATCGAATAATGGTTGGAAGATTACTTTACACAACACGAAGAGAATAACCCCTGTAGCAGAGAACATAATACCATTGCATAATGTTCCGGCAAAGAAAATAATCATTCCTCCTACAAAAATTTTCATACGATCTTCTGGTTTGGCTATTCTTCCTAGGATATAGACCAACACAGCAGTCAATGCACCACTTACACCTTGAATTAGTCCTAGTGCGCCTTCATCTCCCACAAGCTTGAGCACCAAAATAGCAGGTGCTGTAACAAGAAATCCTTGAACCATTCCTTTAAGTGCTGCTAAACCTAGCATTTTATTCCAAAGAGCATTGAACTTAAAGAAAATGAAATTCTTTTCTGTTGGGTTCTTGAAGTTACCTCGCCACAACACCCCACAGGCTAATATGGTAATAAATACCACGATCATTGTCACAATCTGATAAGCAAGATTGATATTAATCATCATACCAAATACCTCTTTTCCATCGATCTGGCTAAGGAATGCACCAATCGCCAAAGGTACTCCGATAGACGATATGGAGAAGAAAAAAGATTCTAATCCAAAGAAATAATTTCGATTGTTGTCTGTCGTATTGTTTAATGCAAGAAGATATCTATTGGTCCAGAAGAAGCCAGAAGCTGCTCCCATGGCAAAGCCCGCAACACCAAGTTCAACTATACCTAACGACTTAATGCTCATCATGGCAAACATAGACAACCCGCTGACCAATATACCTGCTGCATAAAGCACTTTTACATTCACTTTCTTCAGCAAAAAGCCATTGACAAAGGAGGTGGAGATGATACCAACATACATCATCAACTGATAGTATGCAACCATCGATGAATCGCTCGTATTACGCATCACATATGCCCCAACAAAAATTTCAACAACGGGTAGCACAAGCGCATAGAGCATATTTGTCATCAGCAAGACCCTCATGTTAGGCTCTTGCTCCTTGAAAAACAAATATTCTTGTTGTATTTTATTCATCTTATTTTTTTAGAGATTGCAATATTTCTTGTATCGAGAAGTCTGCACTACAGATCACCTCGTCGCTGGCGCCATAATAGATCGTCAATTTATCGCCATCTACTAAGTGCCCGTTAGTGAACACCACATTGCCAAAGAAACCAGTTTGTTCGTATGCTGCAATAGGCTCCATGATTGGGTCTTGACTTCTTGCTAATACTTTTGTTGGGTCTTCAAGATCTAACAAAAGTGCTCCCAAGCAATAGCGATGATTATGATCAGCTCCATGATAGATTTCCAACCATCCTTCTGAAGTCTTAATAGGTGCTGCACCTGCTCCTACACGGGCAGAATCCCACATTCCAGCACGAGTGGTGGCTATACATTTATGTCCTCCCCAGTGCAATCTGTCCGGCGATTGTGCAATCCAGATGTAATTACCTCCTAGTTCAGGGCTACTTGGACGATGCAAAGCATAATATTTTCCACCTATCTTCTCTTCAAACAAAGCACAATCCTTGTTGTGAGGAGGGAAGATCATCCCGTGACGGTTATAGTTTTTCCAATCCTTAGTATGAATTAATCCCACACCAACAGCCACCGGAGACACTTCTGTAAAGGTCAAGAAGAAACCATCTTCTGTCGTTGCCACACGGCAGTCTTCTATTCCAAAAGACTCCAACTCTCCCTCTCCAAAGATCGGTGGATAGTTTGAGTCCTCCTGAAAGTGTACACCATCAGTACTAGACACTAGACGAAGATACGACATGGTAGTCAAGTAATTCTGACCTTTATATTCTATCACACGAGGGTCTTCGGCATTTAAGTCTGGATCGCCCTCAGCAAAAGATAGTACTTCTATTTTGCCTTCCTTATTATAAACAGGGAAACTGATCACTCCATCTTTCTGAATTGGGCGTTCGGCAACACGAAGCAACAACCAAGTTTTGCCATCATATTTGAATACACCTGGATTCAACAAACAGGCTATTTCCATTCCGTCTATTCCCGGCTTCAGATCTGCTGGTTTCAACAATGGATTCTGAGGATTTCTTTTTGCTATGTCCATAATTTCACGAGTTTTATTTAATTATTTAGATATTAGATTGAATATTTCTCAACTCATGTATATTTGTCGAGCTTTGTAACAAATGTATCTCTCAAGCACCTGCAAAGGGTGTACTATATTCTCAAAAGAGTATACACATGCTGTAAAGCATATATATCTTTCTTAAAAGACATAAATTTTCACATTTGATTTTCTCTATTATTTTTTATGGCAGATAAGAGTAGAAATATCTTATCTTTTTTCATATTTTTGATAAAATCATAAAAATGGTCCTCATAATGCCTACTAAAAAACAGTTGTGTCTCGTCTTTTTTTTACTTCTCTCTTCTTTTACTTTTAGTAATGAGATATTAAGACATTTGACCAATGCCGAGGGGCTAAGCAACAATTCAGTAAATTGCATTTTTGAAGATTCTGACAATACCATTTGGATTGGCACATGGGATGGATTGAACGCCTTCAATGGCAGAGATGTTAAGACATATAGATATAGTAGAAGTAGAAATTCGATCACAAACAATGTGATTCGGCAAGTAATAGAGCAAAAAGAGGGTGTTATCTGGATATCTACCGATCATGGAATTAATAGATTTGATAAAAAGACTCAAACCTTTACCAACTACTATCTGACTGCCGAAAATAATACACCTAAACAAGAACGTTCCTTTATTATCAATAAAACTAAAGATGGAGCCATCATCTGTTTTGTGAAGGGTGCTGGTCTATTCCATTACAATGAGGTGAAAGATACATTTATTAAGTTTGGTGAAGGCACTAAAATAAAAGATCTAGTGAGTGATCAAAATGAGAATCTATATGTTCTAGATCAAGATAATAATATTGCCCTATATAAAATCAATTATCATTCCACAGATTCAACGTCCTCATCACTATCTTTATCATATAGTTCCACTAAAAATATAAATCGTCTATTTATCTCAGAAGGGAAGCTTCTTTTCCAAGAAGATGCTTTAATAAACATTATGAGCAATGGTTCTCTGACCATTGAGCATAGCATTCCTCTACAAGAACGCAAGACAGCATCCCAGTTATTCATCACAGATCAGATAGTATACATTAGCTACTTAGAGGGTGGCTGTACAACCTATAATCTGAGGACTAAAGAAGAACAAAAGATAAACCTCATCCCTGAAAACACTTCTGTTTTCAGCATGTACCTAGGAAGTCAAGATATTCTTTGGGTAGGAACCGATGGTCAAGGTGTCAGCATTATTCACAAAGACACTGCTCCATTTAGTACGATTTCATCGAGCTTTCCGGTAAGATGTTTTGAAGAGCTAGATACCCAACACATACTGGTTGGCACTAAAGGTGGAGGTCTGAAAATATTTGACAAAGGAAACTCTTCCTTAGAAAATTTTTACAACACTAAAAATGGACTAATTTCAAATTCAGTATATTCTATCACTAAAAATCAGCAAGGGGATTTTTTCATTGGCACTGAAGGAGAAGGCATAAACATCATTAATCAGCATACGAAACGACTGGAAAAACTCGTTTTCTCTCACTCCAATCTTATACCCAGAGCTATTTATAGCCTTTATTTTAGTCATAAAGACTCTATTCTATGGGTAGGAACATCAGGGAATGGACTGTATAAAATAGAACTTGAATATATAAACAAACAATATAGGGCAAAGAATATCAAGCAGTTTTCATCTTCTAGCAGTTCTAACATAATCAGCAACGATGTGGTGTACTCCATTATCGAAAACAAAGAAGCCCAAGAACTGATCTGTGGTACTCGTGGAGGTGGACTTATTTTCATCGATCTGAAATCGGATAACATAAAAGAGTCACCCTTCTCAAGTGGAGGTACACACCTGATAGACAATGATATTCTTTCTATTCAAAACACTAAATCTGGTTTGTGGGTGGGAACAAGTTATGGACTTAATAACCTATCCATTTCTGAAGGGAAATATAAAATTCAAAAATTCATTCAAAAAGAACAGCTTGGAGACATCACTATTCATGGCTTATTGGAAGACGAATCAGGAAGTATTTGGGTAAGTACCAATAATGGGCTTTTTATCATCAATCTGGCAGAACAACAGGTAGAGAACTACACCTTTAAAGATGGTTTACAGAGTAACGAATTTTCGGATGGAGCATATTTCAAAGATAAAGACGGATTTTTGTACTTTGGAGGCATCGCCGGCTTCAACAGATTCAGAAAAGAGGAGCTGGTGAAACGAGATTTCAATCCTACACTTTCTCTCAGTGGACTTAGAATATATAATACAAATGTAGAAATTCACGATTTTGTTGAGAATCAGATTCTGAAACTTGATTATGACGAACGCTACCTCTCACTATCATTTGTCACGAATGATTTTATCGATAACGAAAACTGTGAATATGCCTATCGTCTTCTTGACTATTCAGACCAATGGATAGAGAACGGCAGCAATCCTACCATCGTATTTTCAAAGTTACCTCCGGGAAAATACAAGTTAGAAGTTAGATATACTAATGGCAATAAGGTTTGGAGCAAAGAAACATACAAATTGGGCATAGAAGTGGCGTATCCTTGGTGGCTGAGTGGACCGGCTATCCTTGCCTACCTCATCCTTTTTTCTATCATTGTTTATGTTGTACAGGCAATCATCAAGGGTAGAATCAGGCTCAATCGCCAAATTATGATAGAACAAATAGAGAAACAGCACCAACAACGAGAACATGAATCGAAGTTGAACTTCTTTACCAATGTAGCACATGAATTTTTCACCCCTCTGACTCTGATTTATGGGCCAGCAGAACATCTTCTTGAAAGACGAAATTTAGATAGCTATTCCAGAAGATATATCCAGATTATAAAAAACAATGTGGAGCGAATGCAAAAGCTCATTACTGAACTGATGGAATTTCGCAAAGCGAAGTCGGGTTATACCTCTATTTATCTGGAAGATATAAACGTACAACTCTTGATGAACTATATTTCTGACAATTATATGGATATGTCGGAAGTCAATAGCATCGATTTCAAGGTAGAGGTTGACGAAGTGTCCACCCTCCATTCTGATAGAGAAATATTGGAAAAGATATTATTCAATCTATTCTCTAATGCTTTTAAATACACTCCTGCAAGAGGTTATATTCATGTTAAGGTGTGGCAAGATGAGGAAACGAATACACTTAACTTAAAAATAAAAAATTCAGGCAAGGGATTGAATGAAAGACAAATGGAAGAAATATTTGACAAATTTAAAATATTCGATACTCCTCAACAGCAAAATGCACTAAGTACGGGAGTCGGACTCAATTTCACTAGAAGCCTAGTAGAATTGCTTGGAGGGGAAATCAATGTAGCAAGTGACAACGGAAGCTATGTAGAGTTTTCATTGCAAATTCCTCCTGTAGAAAAACAAACGAGCGAACAGGTAGAAGAAATTCAAGAGGAAGTAAACCCACAAAAGGTCACCACTGCCCCATCACGTAATGATGTCACAATACTGATTGTGGAAGATGAACAAAATATCAGAGAATTGCTAAAGGATATTCTTGCAGTAGCATCTTACCACATTTTAGAGGCCGAAGATGGCAAAGAGGCACTAAAAATTGTGGAGCAAAATTTGCCAGACATCATCATCAGTGATATACTGATGCCAAATATTGATGGTATTAGTCTGATCAACAAGTTGCGTGCTGATGCAAAGACAATGCACATCCCCATCATCACAATATCTGCAAAAAATGCAATTGAGGATCAGATAAAAGCTTATGAACATGGTTCGGATATGTATATTACCAAACCATTTCATCCAAGGCACATCCTATCGACAGTGGAAAATTTGCTTGAAAAACAATCTATTCTGAAAGACTATTTCAGATCTAGCATTTCATCTGTCACGCTGGTGGATGGCGTAGAGATGCACAAAGAAGATGAAATACTTCTGGTGGATATTGTAAACTTTGTGGAAAAGAATATTGATGACGAAAAACTGAATCCCAATGCTATTGCTGAATTTTTAGGGATCAGCAAAGCATCTCTATATCGAAAGCTGAAAGATTTGACCAATAAAACGCCGAGTGAGTTTGTTCGCTCCATCCGACTAGAGCATTCTGCACAACTACTAAAATCGACTAAGTTGACTGTACTAGAGGTGATGTATAAGTCAGGTTTTAGCAACAAATCATACTTCTATCGTGAATTTGCCAAGCAGTATGACATGTCGCCAAAGGAATATAGAGATAGCCTGACAAAAAGTTAGTGCAAAGAACAAGTCTATTGCTAAATACTTGCTCCTTGCACTAAAATACTTTTGTTATCAGCGTCTTACTTATTTTTTCACGCTCTTATATTTAGTAGTAAATAAGAGGTTTGTAAAATCATTTTGTTTAATTCTAAATTGAAGTTCTTTTTCTTCGCCTGCTCTGAGCTCAAAATGGCGACTATCACCTTCTTTCACTCCATCTACAAACATGGTCACTTTGTCTACATCTTCTATTGATCCTGCATTTTTTACAACAATAGTTGCTGTATGCTCTTTACTTACTGGATTTTCAGATACTTCTTTCACTTTCAAATCAAAATGAGCAGAGAAATTCATTGGGTAATCAACGGTGGTCACTAAGCCCTCATTACTATTATCATACTTTAGGCTGTCCTTTATTCTGTCATGAGCTTTATAGCGTGGACTTCTACCACCTACCATAATTCTAAAATCACCTGATTCTACTACTCGATCCATCTTGTCGTTCAAGAGAGACAATTGATATGGGGTCAGCGTGAAATGAACAGTTTTGCTCTCACCTGAATTTAAGTGGATACGGTCAAAATCTTTCAGTTCCACCACCCTGGTTTTCACACTACCGTACATATCTGTAACATAGAGCTGAACAACCTCATCACCTGCTTTAGCTCCAATATTTTTAACATTGACAGACACCTCTATATTTCCATTTGTTTGCACTTGCGTCTGAAGATTAGAATATTCAAAACGAGTATAGCTTAATCCATAACCAAAGTAGTAAAGAGGGTAATATTCCATATCCGAGTATTCGTATCTACGCCCCGAAGTCTTAAAGTTATAATACAAAGGCAATTGTCCTACATGTTGAGGAAAAGTCATTGGAAGTCTTCCAGCAGGGTTGTAGTCTCCAAACAACACATCAGCTGTTGCATGTCCTCCTTCTTGCCCCGGAAGCCAATTGACCAAAATAGCTTGACAGTGTTCTGCTGCATAGCTCAGATTATATGGACGACCAGATTGCAGAACCAAAACTACAGGTTTCCCTGTTGCACAAACAGCTTCAAGAAGTTTTTGTTGATCTCCCGGCAAAATAAGTGTTGCCAAATCGTGATTTTCTCCTGATGTTTTTTTCAGTCCCGAAATACCTTCACTGTTTGAGCAATCGCCCAACACCAATACAGCTACATCTGCTTGTTGAGCCGCTTTTACTGCTTTTTCAATTTGACTATTTTCTGTATAAAAGAAATCACAACCTTTCTCATAAACCACTTTTGTACCTTTCTCTACAGCTGTTTTTATACCAGTCAATACAGATTGCAACTGATCAGGCAATACAATGCCAGTGTAGTCGCCAGGTTGCAAATCATCTGCACCGGGTCCTATCACTGCAATAGACTTCAAATTCTTTGATAGAGGCAGAATGTCTTTCTTGTTTTCTAACAATACGATAGATTCTTGCGACGAACGACGTGCTACAGCCTTGTGTGGGTCGCTATTCCATCCCGGATATTGTATATTCCAATCAAGTGGACGTGATGGATTTTTTTCAAATAAGCCTTGTCTAAACATCACACGCAACAACGTACGGCAAGTGAAGTCAAGATCTTCCATGTTCAGCTCTCCATTCACAGCTGCTGCTATTACGTCCTTATCATTATAGGTGTCGCCACAATTTGTAGCAATGCCTGCAGCCAAACTTTGACGAGCAGCTTCCACCTTATCTAGCGCTGTATAGTGCTTATTAGAAGTCAAATTTCTAAGTGCTCCACAATCGCTCACAATATAACCATCGAATCCCCATTCGTCTCTCAGAATACCTTTGAGCAATTCAGTGCTTTTAGCAACTGGTATACCTAAAAAGTCGGAGTAAGCCATCATCAGCGATTCATATTTATGTCTCTTATATATTTCTCTGAAAGGAACTAAATGTATTTCTCTCCATTCGCGTTCCGATAACCCAATGTCATGCGAATCACGCCCCCCAAGAGGAGCTCCATGCCCCCCAAAGTGTTTTGGAGTTGTCATCAGTCCTTTATCTTGAAAGCCTTTTACCCAAGCACCACCTATTTCTGTAACCAATACAGGATCTTCTCCATATGTTTCTTCGCAACGCCCCCAACGAGCATCTTGTGCCACATCCAAAACTGGCGACCATGCTTGCACGGCATGCGCACTAATGGTTTCATCACCTATCACGCCTGCCACTTCTTCCACCAGTTTTTTGTTCCATGTAGCTCCTAGAGCGATAGATTGAGGAAAAACGGTTGCTCCACCTCCATACGAAAAGCCATGAATAGCTTCTACCTTTTTGATATCAGGAATACCTAAAGATGGAATTCCAGGGATTCCCCACCCTTCGCGCAAAAGCTCCATTTTTTCGGCTGGAGTCATCACTGCTAGCAATAGATCCACCCTTTCCTCCACAGGACGATTAGGATTCATCCAAGGCATATCTTTTAAAGACTTTCCATTAGCTTCTCCCACATTGATGCTTTCATCGTAACCTACTCCCACTTCATTAATGGAGAGAGGACTGTTGATGGAATTTTCATTAAACTGAATACGCAAATGTGCACCATATTTTGCTTTGAATGATAATGTAAAATCATCGCCCTTTCCTTGCACTATGAAATCTACTGGATCACCTAAATTCATAGGGTCGTAAGTCACATACACACCGATTACTTTCTGAATGATTTCGGGAGACAAGCCTTTGCCCTGAATGGCTACCTTGTTAAGATCTCCCGATTTAGCCAATACATACATTAAGTATTGTTGCTTGCCCATGTCCTTAGGCGATAGTTGCCAACCTGTCTTGCTGTTGCCATCGAATGTAAGGTTTGCCTTATCTCCACTTATTGATGCTGACACTGAAGTGAAATCTTGCGCTTTCACTCCCAATGAAATCATTAATAAAATGAAGAAAAGACAAATTGTTGTTTTTTTCATGTTGTTGATTAGTTTAAATAAACAGAATATTATTAGTTGCTAATTTTTTCAGTTTTCCATAGATGATTACACAAAGTAACGTGTAGGGAGTTAACATTGGGCTTAATATTCTCTTAATATCAATTTATTTCTAGTTATTTTTACCTTATTCGCTCCCATTAAGCTTTTATTTAGCCATTCATTAACCTCTTTGCCTTTTATTTGTACTAATATCATGAACAACAATTAATATAAACATACTATGAAAAAGAAAGCTCCTTTCTTGCTGATGTTGATATTTTCATTATCACTATCAAGCAACATTTTTAGTCAACAGAATTATCCTTTTCAAGATCAATCAAAGGCTATTGATGATCGTGTAACTGATCTCGTCTCTCGCCTTAGCTTGGAAGAAAAAGTTTTACAAATGCTAAATGATGCTCCTGCCATCGATCGGCTGAACATTCCTTCCTACAATTGGTGGAACGAATGTTTGCATGGCATTGGTCGTACGGACTACAAAGTTACTGTTTTCCCTCAAGCTATAGCTATGGCTGCCACTTGGGATGAAACCAGTTTCCATCAAGTGGCTGATGCCATCGCAACTGAAGGACGAGCCATCTATAATGATGCCTCTTCCAAAGGGAACCGTGCTATATATTATGGACTTACTTACTGGACTCCCAATATTAATATTTTTAGAGATCCTCGCTGGGGTCGTGGACAAGAGACCTATGGTGAAGATCCATTCCTCACAGGGACACTTGGCAAAGCATTTGTCAAAGGTTTACAAGGCGATAATCCTCACTATCTGAAAGCTTCTGCTTGTGCAAGAAATTCTCCGTGAAAAATGGGGCTTTGACGGATATGTCACTTCCGATTGTGGAGCAATAGATGACTTTTACAGACATCACAAAACACATATTAATCCTGAATATGCTGCCGCCGATGCTGTATTCAATGGCACTGATATAGACTGTGGTAAGAGTGCTTACAAAGCTCTAGTAGTGGCCGTGGAGCAAGGACTTATTTCTGAAAAACAAATAGATATATCGCTCAGCCGACTGTTTAAAATTCGTTTTCGACTAGGTATGTTTGATAATCCTGAAAATGTGCCATATTCTAAAATTCCATTATCGGTTCTGGAGTCTGACAAACACAAAGAATTGTCGTTGAAGATGGCAGAAGAGGCTGTTGTACTATTAAAGAATAATGACATTCTCCCTCTGAAAAAGAATTTGAAAAAGGTTGCAATCATTGGTCCTAATGCCGATAATGCCGAAGCTCTGTTGGGCAATTACAATGGTTTTCCAAGTAAAATAGTTACACCATTGGAAGCCATCAAGAGTAAGGTTAGTAAAAAAACAGAGATTATCTTCGAACGTGCTATCAATCATGTGGGTAATCTTAACAGTGATTCTACAACAATCTTAATCAATAAACTAAAAGATGCTGATGTGGTGATTATGGTCGGAGGAATATCTCCTCAGCTAGAAGGCGAAGAAATGCCTGTCAACATCGAAGGCTTTACTGGTGGAGACCGTACATCTATTGCACTTCCTCGCATCCAAACTCAACTGATGAAAAAACTCCATGAGGCAAATATTCCTGTGGTATTTGTCATGATGACCGGAAGCGCTATCGGAATAGAATGGGAAGCAAAAAACATTCCTGCTATTCTCAACGCTTGGTATGGAGGGCAAGATGCTGGCACAGCCATCGCTAATATTCTCTTTGGAGATTACAACCCATCAGGACGCTTGCCGATCACTTTTTATAAAAATGATAAAGATCTGGCTTCTTTCAATGCTTATAATATGGACAATCGTACCTACCGCTATTTCGAAGGAGAAGTGTCTTACCCTTTTGGTTATGGTTTGAGCTATTCTCAATTTGACTACTCTCCTATCCAATCGAAAGCGAGCATCGCTAAAGGTGAAAACCTAGAAGTGGAAATAGAAGTAACCAACAAAAGTAAATTAGCTGGCGACGAAGTTGTTCAACTTTATATTACGCATAGAGATGTAGTCTACAAAGCCCCCTTGCATGCCTTGAAGGCTTTTAAACGCATAAATTTAAAAGGAGGAGAAACACAAAAAGTGTCATTCACTTTAACTCCTAAAGAGCTAAGCCAAATAGATGGAGAAGGAAATAGCATACAAAACACAGGAAAACTGACCTTACAAATTGGAGGATCATCACCTGCAAAGACATCTGCCACAGCCTTGCCAATGGTTACGAAAGACATTCAAATTAATTAAATACAAAGAGCTTAACTTATGAAAAATATTTGTTTTTTATTTGTCCTGTTACAACTACTCTTAATCCCTGCTTCGCAAGCACAGGAAAAATTTAGAAATCCAAATATTCCACAACATGAAAGGATTATGGATCTCTTATCTAAACTAACAATTGAAGAAAAGATAAGTCTATTACGGGCTACTTCTCCCGGCATTCCTAGACTACAAATAGACAAATACTATCATGGCAATGAGGCTCTTCACGGTGTGGTTCGTCCCGGACGGTTCACTGTTTTTCCTCAAGCAATAGGGCTTGCAAGCATGTGGAATCCAGACCTTCATGAGCAAGTTGCATCAGCGATATCAGACGAGGCTCGTGCCAGATGGAACGAACTGGAGCAAGGGCAACTGCAAACAGCTCGTTTTACAGATCTGCTAACCTTCTGGTCACCAACAGTCAACATGTCTCGCGACCCTCGTTGGGGACGTACTCCTGAGACGTATGGTGAAGATCCGTATCTCAGTGGAGTCTTGGGCACGGCCTTTGTTAAGGGTTTGCAAGGAGATGATGAACGCTACTTGAAAATAGTGGCTACTCCTAAGCATTTTGCAGCAAACAATGAGGAACACAATCGCTTTGTCTGCAATCCTCAAATATCTGAACGTCAATTACGAGAATACTATTTTCCTGCTTTCGAGATGTGCGTAAAGGAAGGTAAAGCTGCCTCTATCATGTCGGCATACAATGCCCTGAACGATGTTCCTTGTACAGCTAATCCTTGGCTGTTGACCAAAGTCTTGCGTCAAGACTGGGGCTTCAATGGGTATGTGGTGTCAGACTGTGGGGGGCCTAGTTTACTTGTTTCTGCCATGAAATATGTGAAAACCAAAGAGGCTGCAGCAACTTTATCCATCAAAGCGGGTCTCGACCTAGAGTGTGGTGATGATGTGTATATGGAACCGCTGTTGAATGCCTATAAGCAATACATGGTGTCTCAAGCAGATATTGATTCGGCAGCCTATCGCGTGATACGTGCACGGATGCATTTAGGTCTTTTTGATGATCATGCCTTAAACCCATATAGTAAAATCAGCCCAGAGGTTATAGGTTCTGCTAAGCACAAAGAACTGGCTTTAGAATCGGCTCGTCAGAGTATTGTTCTGCTTAAAAATGCTAAAAACACTTTACCTATAAATCCGAATAAGGTGAAATCGATTGCCATAGTTGGCATCAATGCTGCCAATGCTGAATTTGGTGATTATAGTGGTGCTCCCGTCAATGAGCCAATGTCTGTACTACAAGGCATTAAAAATCGTATGGGAGATAAAGTAAAAGTTATTCATGCTCCATGGAAATCTGCTAAAGATGGTATGGAATTGATACAAGGTGATAATTTCCCCGAAGGTTTAAAAGCTGAATACTTTGACAATATGGAACTAAAGGGGATTCCTACAGTGCGTAAAGAAGAATGGATTAACTTTGAACCTGCCAATCAAGCTCCTGACCCTTTCTTGCCTCAATCGCCTCTATCCATCAGATGGACAGGCAAATTGAGGCCAACTGTTTCGGGAGAATATACCTTCAACTTTAGTTTTGATGATGGTTGTCGTTTCAGCATCAATGATCAATTGTTAATCGACAAATGGAGGGGAGCAGGTATTTCTATGGATACAGCATCCATGTACCTAGAAGCCGGAAAAGACTATGATCTGAAAGCTGAATATTACGACGAAAGAGACTATGCTTTGGCTCGTCTACAATGGCGAGTGCCTAGTGTGGCTCAAAAAGAGCGCATCGACTTATACGGTGAGGCTGGCAATGCTGCACGCCAATGCGACATGGTGGTAGCTGTACTGGGTATCAATAAAACCATAGAAAGAGAAGGTAAGGATCGTGAGGATATTTTCTTGCCCGAAGATCAACGAGAGTTTATCAAAGAGCTATACAAAATCAACCCGAATACAGTTGTTGTACTTGTTGCCGGCAGCTCTTTAGCGATCAACTGGATGGATGAAAATATTCCTGCCATTGTGAATGCATGGTATCCGGGAGAACAAGGAGGTACGGCCGTGGCAGAAGTCTTGTTTGGAGACTACAATCCTGCGGGCAGATTGCCGTTAACGTATTATAATTCATTGGATGAGCTTCCTGCATTCGACGATTACGACATCAGCAAAGGACGAACATACCAGTACTTTGAGGGCAAACCTCTCTATCCTTTTGGATACGGGTTGAGTTATACTTCTTTTACTTATAACAAACCTGAGATAAAAGATCTTGGAGATAAAATCCTTGTTGAATTTGATGTCAGAAACACAGGTAAATACGATGGACAAGAAGTGTCACAAGTTTATGTACAGCTTCCAAATGTAGGGCTAAAAACTCCAATAAAAGAACTAAAAGGTTTTGCCAGACAACAGATCAATAAAGGGCAGACTAAACGAGTTAGTATCGAAGTCAGAAAAGATCTTTTGAGATATTGGGATGACAACAGCAGCCAATTTATTCATCCAAAAGGAGAATATACATTTATGATTGGAGCATCATCTGAAGATATTCGATTGACCAGAACTTTCAACATTCATTGAATACTAAATCATTAAAATAGGCATCGCCCTCAAGAGTATTTCTTAGAGGGCGATTTTTTTTATTATTCTCTAATATTTTAGAATTCAATATCAGTTTTATTATTATATTCGAACTATAATCAAAAGATTACTGACATGAAAAATCAAAACAACAATAACGAGAATAAGCACAATCATGAGCATTCGTCTACGAGCCAAGCATACATTCGTGCTATTGTCTCTTTTTCGATGCTGATCATAGGAGTCATTTTATCTGCCCTCAAAGTGCCTTTTTTTGACAGCAAGTGGATATCCTTCATCTGGTATCTTATTGCATATATCCCAGTGGGTGCACCTGTTATTATTCAAGCCTATAAAAGCATCTTACAAAAAGATGTGTTTAGCGAGTTCACATTAATGAGTATTGCAACCTTAGGAGCTTTTTACATAGGTGAATATCCAGAAGGAGTTGCTGTTATGCTATTCTATTCCGTAGGTGAAATATTTCAAGAGAATGCTGTCAATAAAGCTAAGAAGAGCATCAGCAGTTTGTTAGACGTACGCCCTGAAACAGCATCTGTAGTGAGAGGAACAAGTATTGAGACAGTATCACCAGAGGAAGTAAATATAAGTGATATTGTAGAAGTTAAAGTGGGGGAAAGAGTTCCACTTGATGGCACATTGGAAGCGGACTCTGCTTCTTTCAACACAGCAGCCCTAACAGGCGAAAGTGTTCCTCGTACCATGCGGCAGGGAGATGAAGTACTGGCTGGAATGATAGCCACAGATAAAGTTTGTAGAATTAAGGTTCAAAAACTTTTTGGTCAAAGTGCTTTAGCACGCATATTAGACCTTGTGCAAAATGCTATTGAAAAGAAGGCTCCTGCAGAACAGTTCATTCGCAAATTTGCCCGAATCTATACTCCCATAGTGGTAGCTTTAGCTGTACTGATTACTCTTGTTCCTTGGCTTTACTCTTTAGCTGTTCCAACATTTGACTATCAGCTTAATGACTGGATCTACCGAGGACTAGTTTTCTTAGTTATTTCTTGTCCTTGTGCCCTTGTCATTAGTATTCCTCTTGGCTATTTTGGAGGAATTGGCTCAGCTTCTCGACATGGAATCTTATTCAAAGGAAGCAACTATCTAGAAGCTATCACCAAGGTCAACACTGTTGTGATGGATAAAACAGGTACCTTGACTCAAGGTGTCTTTAATGTCCAAAAGATACAAACATCAGACAATATAACTGAAAGAGAACTGCTAAAAACAGTTGCTTCTATAGAAACTCAAAGCACCCACCCCATTGCCAAAGCCATTGTGGAATATGCCCAACAATCTTTAGATATTCCAAAGCCTAAAGATGTTACTGAAATTGCAGGCTATGGATTGGAAGCCACCATCGAGGCTAAAAAAGTATTGATAGGGAACCCCAAGCTGCTGGTTAGAAATGGAATCTCTTTTCCTGATGAATTGATTTCTATTCCCGAAACTATCGTTGTCTGTGCTATTGATGGACTCTACTCAGGATACATATTAGTTGCAGATGCTCCTAAAGATGATGCAAAGAAAGCAATAAATCGCTTAAAGCAAGTTGGCATCGAAAACATTGTCATGCTATCCGGTGACAAGCAAAGTATAGTATCAAAACTTGCCTCTGAATTAAATATCCATCAGGCTTATGGAGACTTATTGCCTGAAGATAAAGTTAGCAAGGTTGAACAACTAAAAAAAGACACTGCCAACAATATCGCATTTGTAGGTGATGGAATCAACGATGCCCCTGTTTTAGCGATGAGTGATGTCGCTATTGCCATGGGCAAATTGGGAAGTGACGTAGCCATAGAAACAGCTGATGTTATTCTCCAAACAGACCAACCTAGTCGCATTGCAACCGCGATAGAAATAGGCAAGAAGACTCGTCAAATAGTGATTCAGAATATCAGCCTTGCATTCACAGTGAAACTGATCGTTCTTATTTTAGGAGCTGGTGGCATTGCCACTCTTTGGGAAGCAGTATTTGCAGATGTCGGCGTCTCACTACTCGCCATTCTGAATGCAGTTAGAATACTAAAGATGAAATTCGATTAATTGAAAAATGGATATTAGCATTCAGCTAATATCCATTTTTTGTTCACATCTTCCCAGCATAGGGATAGATCATTTTCTTTTGGGTAATTCCATATTTAGAGGAATCTCTTTACGAAGCATTTTCCCTGCTTCGCCTACCAACCAAAGATAGTGATCGGACTTTATTCCATCTTCAAGAGGCACAAACTCACTTTCTCCTACGGGCACTTTTTTTGCAATCTTAAAAATAGCTGTTGCTTCATCTATTTCGTCAAACATAGCCACATAAATCATCTCCGAACCTGCATTTATTGCACCTGAAAGCTGTTTCCAGAGGAAGCTCCCTTTGTTTCTATTGATTTCTAATGTATTCCCTCCATACATATTTTTCCATGAAAATCCGGGGAATGCCAATGGAACATAATCCACATTATGAAGTTTAGCCCAAGCTATATCTTCTTTTATCGACTCATTATAATGCACATATGAATCTTCATTATATCGTCCCACAAACCAAGGCATAATAATGTCACACTCTTTGATTATTTTATGAAGCTTAGGATCTGACTCCGTATCCCTATCCAATGTTCTCCAATGCGTTGGAACACCAAGCATAACACTAAAACCTCTGTTTTTCAATCCTGTAACAATAGTTTCGGCCTCTTTCAATCCATAACGTCTGTTATCATTGAAACCAATACCCCAAACACTGACAAGTGGTTTGCCATTATGATAGAGATACGATGGATTTACTTTCCTATTTTTCAAGGCATGCAATTCTGCTATTTCATCTATATCTTTTAAGATCACATGTTCATCTCCCGGATGCATTCCACTGAGATCATACATCACACAGATAGCTCGCTCATTTTCACAAGCTGCATGCATAGCTGAAGCCAAAACTTTGTCAAAGTGTTTTTTGCCACTAGGATTTTTGATTTCTCCGACAAAACGTTGCATAAAAACGCCATCCAAACCATACTCTTTCATCCATCTAAAGTGTGTATCAACTGTTGATTGGTCATGAGAACTAAATGTATAAGCATCAGTACCATCGGCATATTTAAACTCGGTTTTATAAAGCTTCTCATATTCTGAAACATCTGCCCACATATCAATGGAGCAAGAACCCGGACGGAAACCGTCCTTTCCTCTATAATGATACCAACCACGATCTGCACCATCATCAGGGGCATTGAACCACCCCTGATAACCTGCCATAACCAGTCCCTTGTAAGAACTATACATTTTCTTTTCATCTTGGGCACAAAAAGTCATTGTGCTCAAGATTAATATTGTCAGTAAAAAATATTTCTTCATCCCTTTTAAATTCATAATTATCAACTCATCTTTATTTATTTTCTTTCTCATCAAAGGTTACCTGAATCTTAGACAAAAATTCATTATTATTTTCACACTTGAAAGATGCTGCGAAGCGATTAAAATCATCTTCTGAAACTAGAATTGAAAGTTTGTTCCATCCTTGATGCAAGAGCAATTCATTGTATATGTTTTTTTGCTTAGTCTCAAAAGCTTTGTCATTGAGCAAGAGTGCACTTTCTTTTACATCCACTGCAAGAGTCAGTTTTGGCATATTAGGTTCTATTAGCAAGTCGTCCAGAGGGCGAGGGCTAAACACCCAAACATCCAGCCTCTTGCGATTTCCTTCCTTCACAAAGTGGGCTTTAGAATTAGTAGGGAACTGCACTTGCCCATCTCTCAGAAAGAATACATCTTTCATATCAGTCTCAACTGCTTTACATGGAATACCTGCATTTTTCAGAATGATAGACAAGGTATTATAGCCCTTCTCTGAATTAGCAAATTCAGACAACGTGCTTACATAATAAGTAGAGTTCTCTTGTTGATATTTCACAAATGATGGTGCAGCTCCTTTTGCTTCTCGTTCACTGCGAACTGTGGCAGCTGCTTTCAGTTCTTCCGGACGTTTATTCCATTTTCGCCAATCCGTGTTACAGGCGTTCAACAACACATCTCCTTCGCGAACGAAAGAGCCTGACAATCCATATTCAGAAGCATTGCTCTTTTGTATTTCACAAAAATAGAAGTCAGAATTTTCTAATCCTGTCATCCACGATTTTTCCACCGGAATGAAAGAGGATATCGCGCGCTCTGCGAGCTCTATATTCAATGGTAAAAGTTCATTATAAACGCTTACTGTTTGTGGCGTTGGATTCCAGATCCACACATCTGCTCCTCGTTGTATGTTTTTCTCTATTTCTTTTTTCACAGATGCAACCAATACTTCTGTTCCATCAATGATATAAATCGCTTGATGAGGCGCCGTTATTTTAGAAGATAATACAACTCGCTGAGCCTCCAATATTTGTTTCAATTTCGATTCCTCTTTTCCAATGAAAAGAACATCTTTATACTGCTTTAAAGGAGTATATGCTGACTTTATTCTTGTCATTTTCACATCTTTGTAAGGAGACCACTCTACGCCACTTGGAGCATTAGCAGCACGCATGGCTTCATACATAGGCCATGGCGAGAAGAGCGGCAACGATGGATCATAACCCGGATTGAATGTAGAAGAGTACGGACCTACTCTTTCGGGTTGAATGCCCGGCACTCCCTCTTGATACGGCATGAAGAAAATGCCATCTGCTGTCAATGAAGGTTTTGTTGTTTGATCTTTCTTGCCTAAAGGAAGCGGCTGCAAACCATACCATGCCATATTGAAAACAGAAACATACGAAGCTCCATTGTTTCGTTGGTCTGCTATCAGGTGATACACCTCATTGGCTATTCCTTTCATCCTTCCATATTGCGACTCATAGGCTTCTTCTCCATTGTATTTTGAGACTTGCTCCGGTGTGCCATAGTAAGCCATGCTATGCTCTCCGATACCCCATGGTTTGCCAATAGCTACCCAACGCTTCATCGAGTTGATGTCGCCATAGTGCCCCACAGTGGTAGGAAGAATGCCATCGCCATCGTCTTCTCCATCGGCAGATATCCAAGGTCTGGTAGGGTCATTTTCCATCACAATATCTCTCCAATCGATCCATGCTTGCTTTTGACCAGCCATCAAATCGGGACGATTATATACATGCAGTATAACGGGTTTATTTTCATTACTGATACTCCATCCAAAAACAGAAGTATGATTGCGATCACGAAGCACAAAACGTTTTAAGTGATCTTTAGAAGTTTCCCAAAATTTATCAGAGTCTAATTTTGGCCCTCCATCACTCGCCCAATTGGCAGTTTCATTTAGCACACAAATTCCCATTTCATCAGCCAAATCGAGATAGAATCGAGGATATACCTGTGCATGAGGTCTCACTGCATTACCATTCATCCCTTTAATAGCTGTAAACCATGCCCATGCATATCTTCTGGTCAACTGTGGCACTCCCATAAAATGCCAAGAGTCTCCTTTAAGCTCTATGGGTTTTCCATTCAGGCAATGTTTTGTTCCTTCTATTGTCCACTGACGCCAACCAAAGCGTTCATATTTTTTGTCTGCGATTTGTTTCTTTTTATTTAAATTTAAAGTCAAACCATATAAATTAGGATGATCTGGCGACCAAAACTCCAACTGTCCTGCTTCAACAGGTATATTTAGTGTTGTTGTAACAACTGAATTGGGCTCCACTACAACTTTAGAAGCCGAGATATCAAGGGTTTTTTGTCCTAATGTCCAATTGGGCACTGGTGCTGAATTGATGTCAGTACCAGCTTTGTTGATCCATTCGTTTATCAGACCCGAAAGTTGGACTTCTTCTTTCTGATTTGTGCTATTTTTGATTGTAACATCTAACTCCAATGTATTTTTGGATACAAGAGGTTTTACAAAAACGTCTTCTATATTAACCGTAGGTATAGCATAAAGGAATACATCTTGCCAGATTCCTCTAATGTGATAACCCCACATGGAGCCTGCAGGAACTACTCGTCGCCCAATGGTCGATTTATCTTCAAACAAAGCCTGATCGCGTACACCAACCAATATTTCGATCGTTGTACCAGCTTTTGCAAATTTTGTAATATCGGCATCGAAAGGTAAAAACAGATCGAAATTTTCTGCCACTTTTTGTTTGTTCACATATACCTCTGTGTAGCCTGCCACAGCTTCGAAGTGTAGTTTGATTTGTTGCCCATTCCAGTCGCTAGGTATCTGAACCGTTTTTCGCATCCATGCCATTCTTGCTTCTTCCCATGCTTGGGGATATGATGGATAGTTGCGATGATCTGGTCCTTCCAGTCCTCTATTGGCAAACGAATTGATATTCCAAGGAGATGGTATTTTTATCTTTGTCTTGTCCCAATTCCCATCTGTGGGCATAGACATTTCAGGGGCAATGCCTTTGCCCATCACATAACCTGAAGGCAAAGCTTGGGTCTGAATATCCCAATAGCCATTCAGGCATATTTCTTTTCTAAACTCTTTTTCTATTTTATTTACAAACCCTTCGCTAGGGGCAAAAGGGAAATTATAATAAAGTTTTTCGTTATTCTGTGACATCGCTGCTGAAGAAGACAGCAAGCCAAGCAACACAGATAACAATAATGTAATATTTTTCATGATATATTTTTTAGTAAAAAAATGAAGAAGCAGGAGACTTCTATTGTTAAAAGCCTCCTGCTATCTTTTCTTATTTTAGCATTGTGTTGATCATATTAACTAAGATTTTTCCTGCAACAGGGTCTGTTACAGCTTTTTTTGTAGATATAGTAGATATCATCGCTTGTCCTTTTCCTTCATTGATTTCCAACAAGGTAAAGCCCCTCATGGAGTTGATCTTTTTCAAGCGATCTTCAGGTGTTCCTTCGTCTATGTATGCATGAATTTTCATCTGTCCTGCAAGCTCCACTAACTTGTCATTTCGGTTGATCATTAGTGTGGCATTGCAAGCCGTAGGAATCTCTCTCTTATTATTATTAAAATATCTAAGTCCTAAAATATCTATATCATTAAATACAGAAGCATCGTTACGTTCCATATTCATGATGTCGCCCTCTGTAGGAATAATCCATCCTGAAATGTGTTCCGGGTAAACTTTCTTCGCCAATTCCTTGCTATTCAGGATTAGAAGTTTGCCTCCTTTTTCTTGATAAGCACGAAGCATGGCAACTTCCTTTTCTGTACAATCAGTAAGTCCTGAGATAATACACAAATCGGATTTCAGTTTAGTATCGAGTAAGGCTTCCACAGAATTTACGGCAGTGTAATTCACTTTCAAAAAGTCTAAAGCCTCTTTGTTGCCATCTTTTGCTAATACAGCAATTTTCTTATTGCCCACAACCTGGTCTACACTCCATGACTTTTTAGCAAAAAGCAAACTATATTCGTTCTCTGAAACAGGCAAGCCATTGTCTGTCAGCCTCAATACGAGTTTTCCTTTCACCTGATCAGCCGGAAGATTTGTAGGAATAGTGATATTTGGCTCCACGTATAGTCTTTCATAGTGTTTTACCGCCGGCACATCCTGTTTTCCTTGTGCCAAGATATTCCCTGATTCATCTTGAAGTTCCCAACGCAATAGCGTAGCCTTCAGATCGGTTCCATCTTCTTTGTCATTGACTACATAAACTCGTGTCGTTAGGTTTTCGCCTGCATATAAGTTTCGTCCCCACAATTCGGCACTCACCAGCACAGGTTGCAAAGCTCTCTTCAAAGCATAATAAGTGGGATAAGGTTCTATGTTTTTGTAGTCATACGACTGACGAAACCATGTGAGCAAAGCAAAATGTAAAGTTCCCGAACCTTGATCGTTAGAGCGACGGAAAGCTTCTGCCAACTCACCTGTAATAAAAGATTGTACATTGAGGAACGATTTGGGATCAGCAAAATCGTAAGATTCATTCCCGATCAAGGATTGAGGATTTTGATGAATCAACTGATATGAACGTGTTGGATGTCCTGTTTCATTGTTAGGATAACCTGTCGACATTTCTTGACTGATAAGCGGACGGTTCGGCAACTTAAACCTCTCCTGAAATTCTCCATTGAAAAAACGGAAAAGAGAATAGTCGTACCAATTGTAATAACCATGTACATCGTCAATGTCTCCATCGTCAATATTGCTCATAAAATCTGCTCCAAATTTTTCATTTTTTCCTTTTGCTTGATAGTTGGAGTCGAAACAAATTGGACGAGTGGGGTCAATCTTGCGCATCTCTTTCACCACATCAGAGATGATCGTATATTTCACCTTTGCACGTTCGATATCGCTATCGTTGTCGTAAAATTTCATTTCATTATTAACCGTCCAGAAAAGCAATGATGGGTGGTTTCTATATTTTTTCAACAATCCCAGAAACTCTTTTGCCCACATATCAATCACTTCTCTGTCCGGCATTGTATCATGGATCATCAACCACGACCATGTGCCCTCAAAACTAATCCCTACTCCATTTTTGTCAGCAGCAGTCATCCACAATTTGTTATACGGTGTGGTGTGTGTGCGTGTGACATCTATGTGACCGGCTTTCATCAATTGATAGAATGTATTCGCCAAATTCAAATCGTTAGGAGCTAAAGCAAAAGGAGTATGATTTCCTCCTCGCAGAGAATACTTTTTGCCGTTTAACCAAAACAGACCATCCTTTACTTCAAAAGTACGGAAACCTGAAGTTTCTATTTTTTGATCTAATTTTTCGCCCTTTTCTGTTTCTACTCTAAATTTGAAATCATACAAATTAGGATGTTGAGGTGTCCACAATCGTGGTTTCAATCCTTTAATGTTATAGCTTAGAAGTTTTTCTTCACCTGCTGCTAACTCTATTTTTTTCAGTGATAAGCCACTATAAAGCATTGCACCGGTTTCGCTATCTTCTATATCCGTATAGAGATTAAATATTTTCTTTTTGCTATCCTTATTTTTTAACGTAACATCAAACGTAGCACCATCTAAGGCTGGCTTGATGAATACATCTTCCACCTTCACAGGGTCGGTGATGGTTAGCTTCACAGGTTGCCAGATTCCAGCAGGATTGTCTCCATAGAATCCATGAGCAATTTCTTTCAAGATATTTTTAATCAATGGTGACTCTGTCTTATACGATTTATCTTCCTCTCTGACAGACGAATAATAAAAATCGATTGCAGTATTGAGATCATCAGCAGAAGATTGTGAACCGTCTAAATTTCTTGACACTTTCACTACCACTAAGTTTTTCCCTGGTTTGAACAGCTTACTCCCATCTACTTGTATTTCTCCAAACATACCAATGTTGGAACCTGCCAATGTGCCATTGATGTAGATCTCAGCCATTTTAGAAACAGCATCGAAAGTCAATGTCATATTTTTGCCCTCTATATTGTTTGGCAACTCAATCCATTGACGATACCAAGCTGCTTCTGTTTTCTTATAATCGAAAGTATAATTTGCACAACGATCGGTTTCTTGTTGATAATACGTATCCGAAACACCTTTAGGTTGAGGACCTGTAGGAGATGGCATGGTTTCGCCATGCAGCCAAATACGAATTGGATTCCAAAAGTTAGGCACACTCATCACATGCCAATCTTTGTCATCTGTTGCTGCTGATATTGCTTTGCTTTTATCATCTAACTGATAGCTAGGCATAAACAGCCACTCTCCGTCCAATGTGATATCAGTACGAGTTGCTGATAACGGGTCTGCTTTTATTGATTTATATTTTGCTCGTTCTTCTTTTCTTTTTGTTTCTTTTTCTGCAACAGTCAGCACCTTTACATACTCTTCTCTAGCCACTCCGTCTAAGGCATTAGCGCTAATCTGAGTGACTTCCAGATCGTCAAATTCGGTTTCTATCCAGCCACCTCCTAAAGTCACTGGTCCTGCAGGTGCTAGTGCACTATTTTTGTCTACGAGGTCTATTCGTGGTAGTTTTTCATCGTTCAGGAAAACTCTAATACGACTTCCACAAACTTCTACTTTAATTTTGTACCACTCTCCCGGAACCGGATGAAAGCCTAAAGGACGTACCCCCATAAACTCATCATTGCCCATATATCCCATTCTCATCAGATAGAGGTCGTCTTGCAAACCTCCCTTGATGCCCACAACGTAACGATCGAAACGATTATGAGCTCTGAATCCTGCCCAAATTTGTACTTGCTCTGCATTTTTTGGTGTACGAGCCTTGAATGACACTGAATAATTTTCCCATTGCGATTCTCCAAAAGTAGCATAAGCTGATTTTGAATAAAGCACTCCATCTTGGATGTGACAATCACCTCTGCCCACAATAGTCAAAGGCTGATCGGTCTTAGAAAAATCATTGGTCAACATTACTTGTGCATGCCCCGAAAGAGGGATTAACACAGCTATGCAAAAGAGCATCTGAACGCACCACATTCTTCTCTTTAAATTCATCTTAAAATCCTTTTTCTTAATTTATATTACAACTACAAAATCTTTTCACTTCCTTGGAAATGGGAAACTTACTTAATGGCAAGTTTCCCATCTGTCAACAGTTTGATTGTATATCACTATTTCTTAAACTGTTCTTTTACAATATCTAAAAACTCTGTTCCAAATCCATTTCCATAATCCTTTTTGGTAGGTTCAAGGAATGATGAATATTGTATCTGGTTGAATGAGTCTATAAACACAATGCGATGGTTGCCTGCTTGGCTCTTCATCACGTTGCACATCGTACGGAAGGTGTCATCCTTAAAGTTTACGATTGGCTTGTCATAGTTGCCATTATCAACATAACCGCTAAATGCCACAGCACCAGTAGGAATATAATCTGTACCTCCCCAGTTTTCTTTTAGATATTTTCTGGTATACTCCCAATTCAAATAAATGGTTTGAGGATAGAACAATGAGCGATCCCACGTTCCTTGATTATACATATTCTTATGAGTGACAGCATCTACCGCATTTTTATAAAAATGTTCGTAACGAGCAGGTGGTGTCCAAGAATCTTGCTGAGCAACAATATACATGTCAACTCCTGTATACTCTTTAACGACTTGACGCAGTTCGTCATAGAAAGCCTTACTGTTCTTCACATACAGTTTATGTGGACTTTGCAACACCACTAAAGGTTTACCATCTACACGGAAATAACGTTCATCTTCGAAATAAGTAGACAATGACTTGAAGAACTCTTTGAACATATCTGTACGGCTATAGGTTTTTCCGTCTACAAATGCTACCAATTCATCGTGATCGTCTAAAATCATTGTATTGCTCAAAGTAGTCGCTTTCTTATTGGTCAATGTGCCATCTTCATTATATGTTTCCCAATTACTTTTACAGATAGGATCTTCAATATTGATGGTTATAGCATACTTTAAAGATTTCATATCTACTCTCTTTCCACTTCCTGCTACTGTGCTGGCGGTTTTACCTCTGACCAAATCGTAGAAGCGATAATCGCCACTAAGGCAGTTGGGCGCTAACTTATTTTTCTCAGCTCGTAGTGCCGGCATGATTAGGAAATCAACTCCCCCATCAATACACCAATCGACATGCTGTTGAATAATATCAACCATTTCATCAGTCAATCTATTTTCATCATAATTGATCTTATAATTACCAAAATGTAAGTCAACATAGGGTCCCACCTTCTCATTGCCCAGTTCATAAGGATCAGACAAGCGCTTGTATCTAGCTCCATCTTGCCCCCCACTTCCGGGATTGAAGTAATAAACACCCACCGGAAAGTCTTCCGTCACCTTTACATTTGGTATTTCGAAGTTCAAGAAACTATCATCCGGACTAGGTCCTTCATCTTTTTCACATGAACTAAAAAAAGCCAACGCCAATGCAAGTAATACTATTTTATTATATAGTTTCATACCAATTAAATTATTATTCGTTTCTTAATTTTTTTCTACTGGCAAACCTGTTTCCGGATCTATTACATCTCCGGTCAAAGGATCGTAAGTTGAACGAACAGACATTATCTCATATCTAATTTTGCTTGCAAGTTCTCCTTCACTTGCTACTCCTACGTTTTGCAAAACTTCTTCTAATGTTTTGCCATACCAATTTCGGATAAAGCCTCCATCATAAACGATCTCTCCACTCATCCATTTTGAAAGATCTCCATTATCAATCTGTGGAGCTGCTATTTGTAGAAGTGTATAAAAATTATCTCCACCTCGTGCGGGATTGGGAGCTGGTGATTTCGCTTGCAAATTTGCAACAGCTAGTTTATACTCCCCTATATTGTAGCTTTGTTCATCAATAGGATATAGAAGACGCTCTTGCATATAGTCACAAACACCATTACTACCTTGTGAGGCAGATGGACTATTATAGAAGTGAGGTGGAAAATTCATCGCACGGGTTCTTCTCTCTAAAGTCCAACCGGCATGTCCGTTGAAAAAGTCGGCAATATACCATTGCTTATATATTTGTTCCAGATGATTGTTCTTATCTCCTTTACCTTTTATATCGGCTTTATAGAGATGGCGATATTCCCAAACTCCTTCTCCATCTGTATTCCATTTCACACCGGGTTGTTCCATATACGTTGCCACATCTGATCCTGTTACCCCATATTGTGCCATAGATGCTGCTACACCTTCTTCATAATAGCTTTGAGCAGATTTAGTTAGGATGCCAGGATATTTCAGAGCTACCTCAGCCTGCATAAAACAAACTTCTGCCCAATTGATCAGAACAACATCGGCATCAGCATTCAGATAGTCTCGGCTAACAAAACACTCATTTCTGTTGATCACGATATCACTATATGGACTCCTATACTTATCACCCGTTGGGCTAGTAGGGTCTGTACCTACAATCCATCCTGCTGGCTCTATTTTATGATCTTTACGTGGAACAAAAGGCAAACCATAACGCACTATCAATGAATCTCTCCATTGAGGATTAGTTAGATTTACTCGTGTTATCGTATCATTATTCATCATGCCCATTTCATTGCCTTCAGCCGGCACTGTGAATTTAGGCAAACGAGGATCGTTGTAAGACTTCATATACAAGAAAAAATTATGGCTCATTGCAGGATACACAGCCCAGTTGGTATTCGTACCCGCATCCATCTGATTTAAGAAATCTCTGTAATAGAACGACGCATCCGCATTAATATCCACTCCATATTTAAACTTGGCAATATCATCGACTGAGGCTATAAGAAAGTTTTCATTTCCAGCTGTCAACGCTTTCCGAATATGCGTTTCTGCCAATTCGGGATTCATATTTTGAATAGTCAATGCAATATTGAATCGAAGAGAGTTAGCAAATTTTTTCCATTTATTTACATCACTTTGACCTTTTACATCCCTGAAAAGAGGATCTTTGAGAAGGATATCTCCACCAGTATCGAAAGTAGCAACAGCGTTGTCTAACATTTCTAATATCTCTACGTAAATATCCTCCTCACTGTCATATTTATAAGTCTTCTGTAAAGCCTCCGGCGTTGCTTCAGACATAGGAACACCACCAAATGAAGAGACCATCACATAATACATATAAGCTTTCCAAGTCATGATCATGTTGGCTCTGTTTTCATATCCTTCTTTGCCTACATATTGAGTCTCAAGCCCCCTTAAGTCTTTTAAAGATTTAACATAAAAATCTTCGAAGTAGGAACTCATATCTTCAGTATCTTTTTGCTCCACCCAATTGACAATATATCTAGAAAAAACAGTCAGCAGTCTGTAATTCATTCGTGAATAGGCATTCATCGATTTATATACTACCCCCGGGAAGACGTATTCTAGTTCGGCATTATATACCTTGTTAGGATTTCTGTTGGTATCATCAAAGTCATCTGTACAAGAGTAGTTCATCACTAATAATGACACACTTACTATTAATAGTCCTAATATTTTTTTCATTATCTTTTACTCTTTAAAACGTTACTTTTATATCAAAACCATAAGTAGAGGTAGGAAGATTAAAACCTTTCTCCAGTCCTTGCACAACACCCAAAGACGATGATGCTTCCGGATCGAGCCCCTTAGGAGTGTTTTTATGTAGAATTGCTAAATTTCGACCAACGAAATAGATTTTCATAGATTGGAAAAAGCCTCCTATTTTTTTCAGTTGATTTCTCGACAATTCATACCCAACAGATATTTCTTTCAGCTTCAAGAATGACGTATCATAAAGATAGTAACGAGCATTTGCATCAGTATTCATCCAATAGGATGCCGGATTGATCCATGAATTATTTGCTTGTCCTGCCACCAAGCCAACACTGCCATCATAAACAGAGTTTGGTGCAAGTATCCCTTTAGGACGTCCATCTTCGTAAGGCACTAATACACCAGAGCTTCCGTTCATATTTTGCGTAGCATTGGGATCAACAGTAAATTGCGGCTGCAAAAATCCTCTACGTTCTTCGCCATTCTCTCCTAAGATCAAATTGCTGAAAAGATAATCATCACGTCCTTCTAGCGAAGTGATGGTCTGCCCATCACGGGTTCCTTGATGCGCTGTTG
Organism: uncultured Dysgonomonas sp.; assembly: GCA_937995835.1. Taxonomy (GTDB): domain Bacteria; phylum Bacteroidota; class Bacteroidia; order Bacteroidales; family Dysgonomonadaceae; genus Dysgonomonas. The sequence goes on from CALKIV010000026.1 coordinate 158,250, forward strand.
CCGACCACATTTTTCCTCCCTTTCTGAAATCAAGTAGAAAAGAAGCCGTCAAGCCTTTATATCGGAAAGAGTTTCTAAAACCTCCCATCCAATCTGGCGAAACATCTGCTAAAAACTGATCAGCCAAATACAATGGTTTACCTTCTCCATCGACTAATACACGTCCTTGCTCATCTGTCTTAGCCATTTTTGCATATAGTGTCCCTAGAGAATGCCCTTTTTCAATATAAAAATCAACAATCCCTTCAGAGTTGCTCAACTTGATACGATCCATTCCATCTACTAAGTCTATTACTTCTGAATTATTTTTTGCCCAATTCAGTGTAGCTTCCCACTGAAAATCTTTCAGTTTGATTGGAATAATACTTAGACTAAGCTCTGTACCCCAGTTTTTCACTTTACCTGCATTGTATACTGCTGAGGTATAACCACTAACCTTTGATACTTGAGAACTCAATATCTGATCTTTGGTTGTCTTTGTGTAATAAGTAAAGTCTAATGAAATACGATCATTCCAGAACTTCAAGTCTGCTCCTATTTCATAAGATGAAGTGCTTTCTGGTTTAAGATTGGGGTTCATTTTCCTAGTATCATTTTGGAACCAAGGCATATTACCCAACAGTAGAGATCCATACGAATAACCATCTAATAATTGGTCAAAACCAGTATCATTACCTACCTGAGCATAAGAGGCTCTAACTTTGGCAAAAGAAAGATATTTTTTGGGTATACTCTTTATAGCTTCGGTTAGCAGTACACTTGTTCCCACTGACGAATAAAAATAAGAACGATTGCTCGCTGGCAAAGTAGAAGTCCAATCGTTGCGTCCGGTGAAATCGAGATACACCATATCTCTATAACCAAGACTCGCTGTGCCAAATATGGCTTGTTTTTCCTTCGCATTATAGTCTTGCCATGTTCTAGCCATACCTGCATTGTTGCTCAAACTCTTAACATCTGGCATCAGGAGTGACTCAATTCTCGAATTCTGCTTCTTTCGGGTATAGTCTTGCGATGATGCTCCTATATTAGCCGATACGTTAAATTGTTTCCATCTTTTGTTGTAAGACAGCAATGCTTCATAAGTCATATTTTTATATACTTCTGAAAACTCAGCATAGTCGCCGTCATTACCTGACAAACTTGGGTCATACATATTAATGAAAGTCCAACCTTGTCCAGAGTTGTAATCCATACTTCCTTTTACCCTAAAGTTAAGGTCTTTAAGTATTTTGAAGTTCACCGATACGTCGGCCAATAACCAGTCTTTTTTGTCAAGGTTGGAAGTCTCATGCAATGTCCACATTGGGTTTACAAATCCGCCTCCATTATAGCCAGCAAGATGTCCTGTTGATGTTTTCCAAGGAGTCATCTCTGCGATGCTTAAGTCACGAGGCATCCATGCTGCTGAATAAAGAGGATTAGCCTTGGAGCTATTTCTTGAGTTACGATTTTTCACTTCCTCGTTCGTATATCTCACCCCAAAGTCTATATTCAAAAACTTAGCAGGCTTGATATTGGTTCTCAAATTCATTGTATTTCTGTCCACCTCGTTTTGATACATCATCACATCATTGCTTGTCAGATTAGTATAAGAGAAGCGAGCAGAAATTAATTCTGATGCTTTTTCTATCGAAACTGAATTTGTCCAAGCATGGGATCTACTATATAAATCTAGAATTGAGTTGTTAGGAGAATACTGTTTTAATTGCCCATTACGTCCAATGACATCAAAACCTATCATTGGCAACCCCCAACTGCGTTGATTTTGTATAGCAATACGTGGAATACCATAGGGCAGATTAGGGTCGAAGGCGAACTGATTGTTTCTGATGTAGTTAAATCCTTCTTTTTTCAAACCATTTCCTCCCTCACCCGATCCGTACATATTTTGATAGATAGGATATTGGAGTAGATCCGAGAATTGTAAGTTCGTAGAGTATGTTATTCCGAGTCCACTTTTCGATGATGCTTTTTTTGTGGTGATGATAATGGCACCATTGGATGCATCTGATCCATAAAGAGCTGATGCATTTGCTCCCTTCAATACAACCATGCTTTCTATATCATCAGGATTGATGCTACTGGCAGGGTTTCCATAGTCAAGATTGGTTTCTCCTACATTTACCTCATTGATTATGGGAATTCCATCAATTACATATAGAGGTTGATTGTTTCCTGTAATGGAGTTCATTCCACGGATAACCACAGACGCTGAGCCTGCCGGACCATTGGATATAACCTGCAATCCAGCCACTTTTCCACTTAACATATTAAGGAAGTTGGCATCCCTATTCTCGGTCATTCCCTCAGTATCTACTTTTTGATAAGCTGTAGACAATGACTTTTCTTCACGACGCATATCCATAGCTACCACCACAGTTTGATCTAACATGATAGCGTCTTCTGATAGGCTTACATTAACCTCATTTTTAGTTTTAGGCACATTAACCATCTTTGTCTCGTAGCCGATGAAAGAAAATTTCAATATGGCATCTTTATTAGCTATCTGAAGAGAATAGTTGCCATCCATATTGGTAACAGCACCTACTTTCTTATTATCTACGACTGTCACACTTGCCCCAATAATGGGTATTCCTGTGTTGTCTACTACTTGTCCTTTCACCGTCCGATGATCATTTTGAGCATTCATGGAAAGACTCACGAAAAAGAGCAAACAGACTGTCATCAGCTTGACAATTTGCAAGGTCTGTGGATATCTAAGCTTAGACCTCGGCTGAGTTCTGAAAATTGTTTGTTTCATATAATTTAAGATTTACAAAATTTGATTTGTTTCTAACTCTTTACTTTTTCATTTTAACCTGAATAAACAAATGTCTAAGGAATTTTACTTGGTGTTTTTTTCATAGCTTTTTATTTTAGATTATTAATTTAAAAGAGTTCATTTCTGACTCTCAATGCCACAAATATAGACGCAGAGCATTACTCTAGTCATTAATATCTTATTAATATCATGCTAGATTTGAGACTTCTGGAAGATTAATTGCCGTTAATTACAAATAGATTGAGAAAACAAGAAATAAAATAACCTTCATGAAATGACTGATATCATTTCATGAAGGTTATTCCTTGTTAGTATAATTCCTTTACGATATTATTTGGTCTAAGGAGTATTCAAAATCGGCATCAAAGATGGCTTGATATTCTTTCGTAAATGAGTGATAAGTTCTTTGTGCCAATCCATTTTTACCCATCTGAACAAGAATGCGACATTTTATTCTCAAAGCATCTTCATTCAAAGAGTCGTGCACAAAGATGGCATCAGCAATATTGATCAGCATGGTTTGATCTAAAGCATATTCGGGCGACTTGTCCACTATATGCAATAATAGATCAATTAACTTATTGGAAAAATCAGACTTGAATCCGTCCACCCATTCCACTTGCAGATTGGGAAGCATTTCTCCTACTGAAACAATGCTCAACAAGCGTTCAAGATCTCTGAGATCGATGTTTTGATACAGTCTGTCTATCAGAATTTGTGTTTCATAATAATCACAATAGATGGCTTCATCGAATTGGAGAGTCCAATACGAATTTTTACTATTGATTGAAATATCTCCTATTTTTTCAAAGATTGATCTAAGTTTACTCAAAGATACACCTCTATTATTTTTTGCACTTTCTTCAGTTTTGTCGAACCACAAAATTTCTCTGAGTTTGACAGATGAAATTCCCTTACCATCTTTTAGCGTATAAAGGAGAATAAGTAGAAATAGTTGCTTGAGCATCGGTGTAAATTCCCCTGTGATATCTTCAGAGTGCTCATCCATTACCTGAAATCCTCCGAAAAGGACAATAGACTGTTTCTGCTTAACAATATTAAAAGGCTTGATACCGATAATAGGGTCATACTCTTCATCTAAAAGTTGCTCTGCCTTATTTCGTAAATCGATAGTTTGATCCTTCTTCGATCTCCCTCTCCACCTATAAACAAAAAACAGTCCGAGAAGAGCAAGCAAAATAAGAGAAGCCACTATGACATAAAGGAACTTTGCAATCGTAAATTCTGACTCAGTCTGATATAAGTCACTGCTATTGAGAGGGGGAAAGGATAGAGAGTAGATTTCCACATCTGCCTTTGTTTTTCTTGTATCTGTATTAGATGTTATGGCTATCAGCTGGTCACCTTTATTGTTTAAGTAGAGATCTGCATGTGAAAATATATCACTGAAAGCATAGGGAATACTGTCAGCTAACACCTCATACGATGGATAGTCAATGGAAAAACGATATAACTTGAGCGAAGAGCGAAATTTTTGATGAGGAAAACAAAGTGCATAGAAACATCGGTTGACTGAATCAACAACTAGTGAATTGACCACCACAAAGTTGTGTTCCTTTTCGTCTAGCTCCCATATTTTTTTTGCCTCATGTGTCTCTAAATTGAACGAATAGAGATCATAATAATTATGAGGATACAATTTTTGGTCTCCTTTTTCGCTTCCATAACCGCCAAATACCAAGACATTCTTGTCATCTAATTTGCCAAGTCCCGCCAGATATCGAGGTGCAATAACATCGCCTTTAATCGCTATTTCCTCCCATGTGCTAGAATCAAAAGAGTATTTGAATATTTTATTTTTATAAATATGAAATCCGTATCCAAACCATGTGTATAATGCATTGTCTGTAGCTGAAAACATTCTGTTGTGATGCCAATAATGTGGTTCTTCCAGATTAGGATGATAGTTGTTCCATTGCTGTGCTTGTGAATTATACAAAACAGCTTCCCCTATAAAATCATAAGTGAAGAATTTCCCCTCTTTAGTGCTATACTCCATTTGATTAACCTTATTTTTCAAAGGCAGCCCTTCGACTTTGTCAACTTGAAGCGTGTTATTATCTATATCATAAGAATAAAATTTAAGACTGTCTGTGACTCCAATCACACCCCTTGCTCTATCAAATGCCATCTGCGGATAATCGCCTGTCGTAAAAGATGTTAGTTTTTTCCAATAGGCATGATTGTCTAACAACCATTGGGGAGACTTACTTTTTGCAAACCACTGTTTCACCTCATCAAATACTCCAGCCTCAGTGTGCGTTGACAATTTCCAATGCGCCAAAGTTTCTTTTTCTATGTTCTTGATAAAAATATCCTTCAGAGCCATTGTTGGCACATCACTGGTTTCGAAACTTAAAAGATCATTCTTCCCAAAGATGATATTCACTTTCTTGAAATCTGAAAAATAATCGTCAATCAATTCTGCAGTCTGTCCATTGATCAACAGTTCTAGCCTATCTTGTTTCGAGTTGATAGTTATTTGGATATTTATCCAATCATCAAAATTGACATTCAGCTCTTCGAAAGTTTTATTATAAAGTACTTGTCCCGATTTGTATATTGCTGTCAGTTGAGGTTCTAACTTATCTTTATTTGTTGTTCGGTTCAACAATAGATCTACATGTTTTCCTTCTTCCGATATAATTCTAAAAATGTAACCAAAATTATATAATACTTGTTCGAAAGATGCATCAAATTCGAGGATGAACCCCTTGGGAAAAGAAAACAATTTTTCAGGAGTCAAATTCAAGCTTGTCCGGCTCTCCTTCTCCACCTCATAAGATTTGAATGCTAATCCATATTGATATTTTTCTTCTGCTTTTATCAATTGAAAAATAGCAAGCAAACAAATAAGAAGAATATATTTAATATGATTTTTCACGTATTTTTTAATATAATAGCTAATTATTAGATAATGCAAATATCGTTTTTATTCTTTGATTTAAGAATAAAAACGATATATAACATATACCAAGATTAAGGTTCATGCTCTTAAACAATTGCAGTACAGATCTTAATTGAAAGAGCCTCTTGAGATACTCAGCTATTATTTTTTGCTATTCATAAGAGCTCTGGTTTGCTCCACCATCTTGATGCTTCCATCTTCATTGTAATACAATTTATCGAAACAAGCTGAACGTAACCAGTCGTTAAACTCTCCGTTATATTCTGACAGGTCGCTACTGTGATAGAATGCATACCATTGTCCCTTATACTCCACAATGGATCCATGATTAGTATAACTATTGGTTGGTTCCATGTAAATACCCTTGTGTTCCCAAGGACCTAGGGGATTGTCACTTGTGGCATAACGTAATCTGTTATCTCCTTTCACACCATCGTTCCAGTTATCGTCATGATTGTCAGAATAAGAAAGATAATAAATTCCATTACGTTTGTGGATCCAAGCTGCTTCATGAAAATCTTCAAGTCCTTCCATTTGTTTCAACTCTTCATCTAATTCTATCATATTATCTTTCAGTTTTGCTCCATAGCAAGTCCCTCCACCACCATAGTAGAAGTAAGCTTGTCCATCATCATCAACAAAAACACTAGGATCAATTTCACCATCTTCTGGTAGTCCAATCAATGAATGATCGAGACAAACGAAATCTGATGCAGGCTTATCGCTGACTGCAATTCCTATTTTCCAAGAATTATTCCATTCCGGACCTGATGGGTGAGGAAAATAGAAATAATATTTTCCATCCTTATAAGCACAATCCGGCGCCCACATAAAAGAACCTCCATTGGGCAATATACCACCCCAAGGCACATCCTTTGCTTCCAAAATTTGTCCATGATCTGTCCAGTTGATCATGTCGTCTGTAGAGAAAACATGATATTTGTCCATAAAGTCGCAACCTCGCGCAGGGGAAATATCATGTGAAGGATACACATACAAACGACCATCTGCCCACACATGTGCCGATGGGTCGGCGGTGTACATGTGTCGAACGAAGGGATTACCCTCCACTTTATCTACTCTCAACGATGTTTCGGTGCTACTTGCTTGCTCTTTTGTTTTGCCACAACCAGCTAACAAAAGTGTAGATAACAGAGATAGCACTAGCACTCTGCTAAAAATGTAATTCTGTTTTTTCATAAATCTTTATTATTAATCTTTTTCCTAATTCTTTTTATTACTCCTCGGTTCCTAAATTCCCGTTGATGTAACTTCTTTTTGCATTGTTCTCAATTCTCACTTTGCCTTCAATGGTGTTTTCAGTAACAATTACTCTTTCTACGGCTTTCTCGATCTTTACCTGTGGACTGTCATGCATAAAATCACAACCTCTGACCGAAACACTGCCTCCATTCACTTGAATGGCACTTCTTCCTGTTGCCACTTTATCCCATTCTACAAAGATGCAATCAGAGAAACTCACATTGCCATTGCCATTTATCTTGGCTATTTGATTACATGGTCCCCAGAAAGCACTGTTGGAGAAACGTACATTTCCTTGATTGGCAGCAGTAACCTCGACCATCGTTGGGTCGCTTCCATTCATGGCTACAAATTCACCGTTGGTGATCAACAGTCCATAATTGGCACTTTGCTCTACCTTTACTGCCGTATGGCATGCATCGGCTCCAATGCCCAAAAAGTTTCCATTACAAGCCCCCACACTGCCTTGGCTTGCTCCAAATTTGTATCCTACATTATATCCATAGCAAAACGTATTGATCACATAGTGCCAATCTGTTCGTTCGAAGATAAAGGCTTCTCCATGCTCCATTTGCCATCTATAAAGTTCGGGTTTCATGCTCCACCAAGGATTGAAATGCACATTTTCAATACGACCAATATCATAAATTGCATCTACATATATTCCTCTTCGCAAGGGCTGTCCACTTATATTTCTGATCAAAGCTCGCTCATTGTGTGAAGCATCAATAGCATTGTAAGGGTTCAGCATTTCCACATCCAACAGAGCTGGGTTTTTGCCCTTCATAGCTACACCCCAAGGATAGGGAGACGGCACTTTGTCTATTGCTTGATCAGGCCAATACATCAGCACTCCACGTAGCGTACTGTTGGTGTTGATGGTGATTGCAGGAATACCTTCGATATCTTTTCCTCTATTGCCAGTAATAAGGAAAGTTGTTCCCATTTCTCCTGGTTTGGGCAAACCCTTATCACGAAGTCCATTATGAGATGGCACTGACTCGAAAGAGCCTTTTAGCGTTACACCTTGAGGAATATTCAATGTACCTGCTATCAGATAACTGGCATCTGGTGCATAAACGGTTCCTCCACGAGAGCCAAAAGAGTCTAATGCTTTTTGGAAAGCCTGAGTGTCATCAGTCTTACCATCTCCTTTTGCACCAAAGTGCATCACCGAAACAACATTTTCAGATTCTAAAGCTGCCTCAATCTGCCCATCTTCCATTTGTGGTATACCGTCAGAGGCTGATAATTTTAGCATACCTAACATGATGAAAGGTATCAACAATAATTTTTTCATGATGATTTAAGTCTTATTTTTTATAAACAATGTCTTTTTTACGAGATACAGGAAAAATATCCAGTGATGAAATCTCTGCTCCCTTGCTCACCACTCGTACTGTGGTTTTGTCGAATGCATGTAATTTAAAGTCAACACTCCATGATTCAGGGAAAGCTGGCAGAACAAGAATTTTATTGTCTACGTTCTGTAACAACATATGTTGCAAGCCCATCGCCATAGCACCACCATTGTCAAAGTCCGGCACATAATCGCTTCCCGGTTTCCAGAAAGCAGGGAATGCTATATCATCTTCCAGAGCGTTGACCTTCTTTAATAAGTATTCTTTCGATTGATCAGCCAATCCTAGCAATGGAGCTTGAATGACATCTTGAGACCAACAGGTTGTTTCCTTAAAAAGCCTATCATTGAATGTATTGAGAGCCACGTCCATATTTGGACGTTCTAATCCATAAAGCTTAAATGGGAAAATGGCATAGCATTCAGGATTCTCGAAATTTCGTCCAACACCGTATTCCTCTGCCGGTAGAATTTTCTTTTTATCGGCTGTCATAGGTAATGCTGGCAACGAACGAACACAGTTGTTCCACTCGTCAAGAAGTGATTTGTCAACCATCTCAGCAGGTAAAGCATTCAACTTCCCGATGGTGTATTGCAAACCTGAAATATAGTCTATTGGATTTAAGCAATCCCAAAACTGCTCTAATGCTCCGGCTGGAATGAAGCGTATTTCTTGATTGATACGAGGCCAATGCTGATCGAAGAAACGAATAACTTGTGTGGCAAATGGCACGATATATTCTTTTGCAAAAGCCTGATCTTGTGTATAATCATAATAGTCAAGCATTTCTGACAGCATCTCTAATGCACCTGAATAGTGGTGACGTATCCATCTGGTCTGAGAAGCTTTACCTTGATTGTTCCATCCCCAATCGTCTTGAATATACATCCCGAAAAAGTTTAGAGTTTCGGGGAAGAAAGCTCCATCATGTCCATAATACATACGAGTAACATCTGTCTGAAGACTAAGCATATTCATATACATATTGAACCAAGGCTTCTTCAGATCAAAGTCTCCTGAGGCTGTCAGTGGCCAATGATAGAGACGACAGTTTTGATACCAATAGCCGGGTCCCCATGTCCTGAAATCACCATCATTTCCTTTATAATCAAAGGTGAAATTTCCGCCATTAAATTTGGCCGGAAAAGCTCCACGGCTCTGACATGCCATCATGAATCGTTGCAACAGATAGGCTCTAGTCACCTTTTCTGCTTCTGCATCTCCTGATAGGAAAATCCAACTGCGATTCCAGAGCTGATTCCACCATGCATCGTGCTTTGCTTTGGATGCATGGAGTGACTCTTGATCAATCTGAGTCACCAGTTGGGTCAACTGAGTATCCCATGCTCCAACTGACTCGGTTTGTGCTGTGTAGGCATAGATCGAAATCTCATGAAGCTTCGCCTCTTTAGTAGATACTAAGGTGCTATCATTTTGAGGGGTCATTCCCTTTCCGGTAATTGTTGCCCCAAATGTGCGATGCAAATAAGGATCTTGATATTTTCCGATAAGTTCTGATACATTCTGTTTGGTCAAAATCGTTTCATAGAAAGAGCTTTCATTTCGGTGATACCATTGGATTCTATCATTTTTAGACATCAACACATCAGCTGATTCTGATGGGCGAACAGCTCCGTCGATCACCCCTCTGAAACTTGAAGCTAAAGGATGATCTCCTGAAGTCAGTGTGAAAGGTTCGGGGCGCATCAGTTCGGTGATGCAACTTGTCACAATATTCTTATTAGACTTTGCCTCCACACGAATCACGGGCTGATTGGCATCTATCCAAACTCTGATTGTCGTTTTATTTTCCTTCGCTCCTGCTGTAATTTCTATTTCTCCTTTGTGCAAATTTAATTTTTGCTCAAAAGGCTGACCTTTAGTAAATGGACTTGAAGAAAACTTTATTCTCACACGCCCCACTTTCAGTAGACGAGTAGCTTCGCTCCATGTGTCTGATTTACCGATATACAACATCAAATCTCCGTTCTCTTCCACCCACACATTGCTTGTGATATCTCCATTTCCCAATGGCATCGATTTCATTGAGCCATTGGTACTAGGAGTATTCCAAACTACATTATAGGCATTGAGTTTGGAGAGAACATCTTTGGGTAACTTCTCGCTTTGTGCATTTGCCCCCAAAGAGAGCAAAGCACAAAGAAGAAGAAGTATTCTATTTTTAATCATTTCTTTTTGTTTTTCATTAAACTATTGAAGAGAAGGTGGCACATTATTTGCACCCCAAGCCTTGTTAGCTGTATTGCCCATCACAAGAACAAGTTTTCCTCCATTTTCAATATCAGAGTGATTAAACCATGGTTTATTCCACTCTACACCATTAAGAGTTGCCGATTGAATATATTTGTTTTCTGCGGAACTATTCTTGGCTTCAACCTCAAAAGTTTTACCATTGCTCAATGTCATTTTAGCATAAGGGAAGAAAGGACTTCCGATATTGTAGACCGGCATTCCCGGAGTCACAGGATAGAACCCAAGCATAGAGAACACGACAAAGGCTGAAGTACCTCCTCCATCTTCGTCACCGGGCAAGCCCATCAAGTCATTTCTAAACCATTGATTCAATAGTGTGTGAATGCGTTTTTGAGTCTTCCAAGGTTGTCCGGCATAGTTATACAAATATGGTATATGAAGACTTGGCTCATTGGCCATCGAAAACTGTCCTACATTACCTGTATGGTCTGGCAATTGAGCAAAAAACTCGAACTTACTTTTGCCCAATGGTTCATTGAAGGTTTGATCCAGATTCTTGATGAATTGTTCTTTACCTCCCATTAATTGTATCAAGTCAGCTACATTGTGTGGCACATCCCAACGATAGACCCAGCCATTATTTTCTCCATAATAGTCACGTGCGCCCATTCCCCCTGAGTAACGGTAGTCGAAAGGCTCGATGAATTTACCTTTTGCGTCTTTAGGATGAAAAAAGCCTGTCTCCGAGTTATATACATTTCTGTAATTGTAAGCACATTTCAGATAATAATCCGCTTCTTCTTTTTTGCCCAAGGCTGCAGCTATCTGAGACAAACACCATTGATCATAAGCTGTACCTAAGGTGACAGCTATAGGTTGACGCTTCTCAAAAGGATTTACATTTGTCACTGTATCTTTTTCCCCAGGATATAGAGCCGGAATATAACCATGCTCTTTATAGAACGCATCAATCCACCCAGCAGGCGCACCAGACCAAGGAATCAGTGTTTTTTCTTCAATTCCTTTTTGACAAGCGATGTAAGCTTTCTCTAAATCAAAACCTCTTAGTCCTTTCACATATCCGTCAATGACTGTTGCCACAGCGTGGTTAGAGTTCATTCGACGCGAGTCACCTGTTATTTCAGGGAAGGTAGGCATCCAGTTATCTCCCATTTGTTCTGCCATCAACAGAAACGAATTGATGATGTTTGTTTCCACCTTATCATCAATCAAGACACGTAATGGATGAGTGGCACGATAGGTGTCCCAAATCCAGTCATCTGTATAAAAAGGTTCTCCTTTATCTTCATGAACTTGACCATCAAATGCACTAAAATAGCGTCCATCTTCGCTGATGCATACAGGACGCTCATAGCAACGATAGAATGAGGTGTAAAACACTGTTCTAGCATCTTCGTCTCCTCCCTGAGCTTCTATTTTATTCAAAGCTTCGTTCCAAATTTTTCGTCCTTGATTGGCTAATTTAGCAACATCGTAGTCTTTGATTTCACGATTCAAATTCTTTTTGGCTTGTTCTTCGCTGATGAAGGATATCCCATAGCGAATATTTAACTTAGTTGGTTTATTGCCATAATATAAAACAACATTGGCATTCTTGCCTTCTGCATGTTTTACATTTTCGTCAATCGCTCCATTTTTCCATATACCTGCTTTTAAGGCGTCTTGTTGCACCTCCATGAAAATATACACAGTGGTATTGTTTTCTAGTTTTTGGAAGCCACTGATGGTTTTACCGTCTACTTTCATTCCTCCATCTTTAGAGTTCATGATGAGATATACAGGAGCATCTTGTTGCTGATAATCTATTGTGTAAATTGCAGATTGTGATGACAGTGCATATTCGACTTGAGTTTTTTGATCATCAAGCAACACTTGATAATTGTATGGGGTTAGCTTTTCATTATCATAGCTATAATCAATGACTGGAGCAATCTTGCTCTCATCCCCCTGATAAGGGCTCAAGTTGAATGCTGAGCTTCCACGATGGCTGGTCACAATCAATGGCAAGCCTTTCAAGGCATCGCTTGTAAAATCGGCTCTCTCGGGGTATACCCTTAACATGCTGTTGGGCATGTGAATGGTGGGAAATGTAGGCACCAACAAGTGACTGATATTCCCCATATAGGGATTTACATAGTCCACTGGGTCTTGCAACAACTTCTTGCCATCTCCATCGGCACAGCCATTCAGCAATAAAGCCAAACACATCAACAAATACATTTTATAGATTTTCATAAGGCATAAAAAAGGTTTGAATAGCCCTGTTTTTTCAGGGTTATTCTTATGATTAATTCAATATTGATTCATTAAAATAGGTTTATTAGCCTGAGTCTAGGTTCAGACTAATAAACCATTACAATACATTATGGAACAACAACTTTTATGATGTCACAATAATTATATTTTCGATAGGTATCTTCTACTTTCACTCCTACGCGAACATAGTAGGTTCGCCCAGACTTAAGAGGGAGATCCGGTAATGTGTAAACTTCACTCCCCTCGCCTGTTGTCATATCCCCAAGTCCATCATTCCATTTTTTGTTTATCTCAACACGATATTGATCTTTATTATACTCATCTATTCTTGAGCCTTCACCACAATACTGAGTGAGACTAACAAATGGTTTGACTTCCATCACCTGAGGTAAATTTTCTGTAATGGGAGCTTTTAACTTACATGTCAACTTCAAGTTTGTTCCCTCTAGCTTTGAAGTAACGTCAGTAACATATAGGTAAGGAGTTACCTCAAAATCTTTTTCTAGCGTACCTGAAAGTTTGATATCAGTCTCTCTTTTCACTGGCCAAAATGGTCCTCCAAAGGGTTGCATATCATAGGTAGCAGCAAAAAGCTTAGAGTCGCTAAAAGTTCCATCTTGTTTGATTGGAATATTCTGAGGAGTAGGATTGTCGCTCCAACTCATTTCCCACAATCTGATAGAAAATTCACCTTGTCCGGTGATGAAATTTTTACCGGTCACTTTGTCTATCAGTTTACCCTTCATTCCCGCATTTGGTCCATCGTAGTTGTCTATATCGGAACACGACACTCCAAGAAGGACAGTTAATGCTATTATTGTATAATATATTTTTTTCATAATTTATTATTTATCGTTCAGCTCATTAATAAATTGGGTTGTCAATCAGGTTTGGATTCTTGTTCAATTCTCCAGCAGGAATTTTTTCATAAAACCATCTTACTTCGAAATTAAATGACTTTCCAAGTATATTATATTCTTTGATAAAAATATATTTACCATCATCTAACACTTTATAAGGCATCAAGCCCAGAGGTTTTACTTGTTTTAGTTCTCTGTCAGCCACACGCCAACGACGTAGATCCCACCATTTGTGATTTTCGAACAACAATTCACGTGCACGCTCATCACGAATGAATTGTAAATTTTCATCTACTACTTCATTATTAACCGTATATACTACTGCTGGGCTGCTTTTTTGTGTATAAGCTGTTGCACCTGCACGCTCCCGTATCTTAGCAATCTGTTCAAATGCATCTGTAGCATATTCGTCTCCAAGTCCTAACATATACAGTTCGTAAGCTGCTTCAGCTCTGTTGAGCAATACTTCGGCATAACGCATATCTTTCCATGCTTGATGACTTTCATATCCTGCAGCATCAGCTTTGCCGGCTTTATAATTCACATATTTACGAATAAAGAATCCTGTGCCTGTAGTGTTTTCGATATCATTATTCCATGTACCATGTTTTCCGGCTAAACGTTCGCCATTATATTCGAGATCTCTACTTGAACCTACTATTCTGTTTGATTCTGCGTTGATCGGCGCATTTGTAGATCCTAGCTGCGCATCGTCCATCGTGCCATTGTAAGTTTTATAAAATCCACGGCGAATATCGAATTTTGAACCACGAAGCTCCATTCCTGTGAAATAAACACTTGCCAAAAGGCGAGGCTCTAATCCTTCTTTTAGATCATCTTTACTATTAAAGCGACGAGGCTTACCATCAGCCTCCTCAATAGGTAGTTCTTGAAATAGTTCAACCGTCTCTAAAGTAGAATATACCTGTGAACCCGGCCATGATGCAAAATCTCCGGATGGAGCTGTACAACCGTCCCAACTATGGCGCAAAACAGCGTCACCGTCAGCTTGTTTAGTATATTGCTTGATGAAGATATCTTCTGTATTATTAATTGATAAGAAATAGTCAACTAAATTTTGTTCTTTATCTACATTCGTATCATGTAAAGCATAACCTGCTCCACTGGTCTCGAAAGACTTTGCCGTTTCGTAAGCCATTTGAAAAAACCATTTGGCTTCGCTCGAAGGTATTCCTACATAGCCTTTCTGAGCTGCTTCGTCTGGCGAACTTGTGGTATAGCCTCCATATTTGGCAATTGTTCCAGCATACAACATTGCACGTGACATTAGTGCCATTGCAACATACTTGTTAGCTCTCCCTTTTTCTGCGTCTTGAGGCGTTTTAGGCGCTTGCATATTGTCAATTGCAATCTTCAAGTCATCATAAATATGCTTATACAACTCTGTCTCTGTAGCTCTTTTTACTTGAAGTTCCTCTATTGGATCATTAGGCGATTGCACTCTGTCAATAAAAGGCATTCCTCCGTAACGTTTTACTAAACCAAAGTAATAATATGCACGGAGAAAGTGTGCCTCACCCCAAAATTGATTATAAGTGGATTCTTCTGCAAAATTGTTTTTATTTTCAGGTAGTCCTTCTATCAGGGTATTGATATCTCTAATCTTTCCGTAGGGCCAGTAGCCAAATCCTTGAGCACCATCAATTCCCCATGGCCAGCCTATAACTTCACCAGTGATAGACATTTGAGCCCCTTTCAGAGCATCCCAACCTTGGCGAAAGCCTCTTTCGACATGATAATTAAAATCTTCGATAGGCAGATAATTATATAATGGTGCCATATAAGACTTTACACCATATTCGCTACCAAAGACTGCCTTACTGTCTGTTTTCCCTTTTTCTTTCAAGTCCAAATCCTCGCACGAAGAAAAGGTATAAAGGGCAAATACAGAGAGCAGTATATATTGTATTTTTTTCATAATATTAATCTTTTAAAACTTAAGTGAAAGTCCTATATTGAACGTTTTATTGATCGGATATTTATAGTTATCTATCGTCCATCCTCCTTTATTCCTATCTGATTCATTTTGACCAGCTCCACCTGGACGTTCTGGATCCATATCTTTCAGGCTAGTGAATGTCAACAAGTTATAACCACTAAAATAAACTCTTAAATCTCTAAGTCCTACTCTGCTAATCAGTTTTCTTGGCAGTGTGTATCCTATTTCCAAAGTTTTCAATCTCAAGTAAGATGCATCTTGTATGGCACGTGTACCCTCTGCCACTGGCGAGCCTGTTACAGGATAATATCCTGATATCCATTCTGAAGATGGGTCGAACATATCGGCAGAAGGATCAACAAGATGCCATCTATCCCAGAACTTGGTCATTGTTCCACCACCTCCAAAAGAGAGAGGCTCTGACAACATTTCTCCATATTGTACATATACATCTGAGGCTCCTTGAAAATTCATGCTCAAATCTATTCCTTTCCATTCTGCTCCTAGGTTAATTCCATAATTGAAGCGTGGCTTGCCAAAAGTAGCGATTGGATATTCATCTTTGCCATCAATTACACCATCACCATTCCAGTCAACATAATAGTAATCACCTGGAACCACATTTCCGGGTCCTACATTTGCTGGGTGATTATATATTTGGTCATAATTTTGAAATTGACCACCATATTCTTTTCCCCACCATATATCCTTATATCTATTGCCATATCTGTTTCTCCAATTATCATAAGAGTTTCCTGCTTTCGAATCTACTTTTGTTCTCCATTGCTCACGAGTAGAAGACATCTGGAAGCCTACGTTATAAGAGACATCTCCTATCTTGTAACGATGGGTCAATACGAGCTCTAAACCAGAGGTCCTATCGCTATTCAAATTTTCCTGTGGCAATGACGCTCCCACTGTTCCGGGAATCAAAACATCTCGCAAAGCAGGTAAATTCTTTCTATCACGTTGGAAGTAATCGAACGAACCTCCAAATAAACCATTCCATGCGTTCCAGTCGATACCTAAGTCTAGAGTTTTAGATGTATACCATGTAAAATCTGGGTTTAGCAAAGGCATAGGCACCAAACCCGGTTGCAATTCTTCTCCATATATCCACGGTTGTTTTTGATCAATTGAGAACCCCAATGTAGGAGGATAGTTATTTGCTGCGCCATCATCACCTGTCTTACCATAAGACGCTCTAAGCTTGATGTTATCAATAAAGTTCAGATCCGTATTTCCTTTTATAAATGATTCTTCACTTACACGCCATCCTACTGATGCTGCCGGAAAGAAGCCCCAACGGCTACCTTTTGGGAATTTAGAAGAACCATCATAACGGAAGCTAAATTCTGCTAAATATTTTCCACTGTAATCATAGTTAAATTTACCAACCAAACCTTGGCCTGTACGTTCTCCTATACCATGCATAGAAGCTCTTTGACTACCTGACCCTGCGGAAAGATATTCCGAATTCAGTTTCAATTCACTGAATCCATAGAAACTATCCCAGCTAGAATATTCTTCTTCAAACAAAACCAAAGCTCCTACATTATGTATTCCTGAAAAAGAACGCTTATAGTTGGCTGACAATTGCATTAGTGTTTTGTAATCAGGAAATGATTCACGCTGAACACTGGATGAAGGTGCATTTTTAGATGTCTTTACTTTATATTTATCTGCTTCAGAATCATATTCGTAAAGGCTATAGAATTTTTTATAATCAGTATTATCTGCATATTTAAAGTCATAGCTATAGGATGCCTTAGCCGACAAGCCTTTTACCCATGGCAAATCATAGATAAGAGCCAGTTGCCCATTAAACACCTTGGTCAATCTTTTACGATATCCGGTGATATCTGAATTAGTAACTGCCAGTGGGTGATCTCCAATCAGGTTTACTCCGTTTAGATACTCAGGATTACCATTTGCATAAATTTCTGCATCAGGTCTTTCTATCCATGCATTTTTATACACTGCCCAGATATCTGTGCGGGGCTCGTTCATTTCATCCAAATAGCCTCCTATCGAAACCATTGCTTTCAGATTATTGGTAATCTTCAAATCCACATTCGAACGGAAATTCCAACGATCATAGTTCATATCTCCCGTTCTCAAAGCTCCATCTTGCTTCATATATCCCAGATTGAAAAAATATGAAACTTTTTCGGTTCCCCCATCTACTGTAAAGTTGTGCTGAGATTGTGGAGCTGTCTTTCTGAAAGTGGCATCCATCCAGTTCGTTGTCTGTTTCGTTCCATTAATATATGGATCCATATCCCCTTGCACAAACACAGGAGTTTGTCTATTCATATAGTTATTATTGAAGTCTCTCCACTGCTTTTCGTTTCGCAGACTCATATACTGCAAGGCATCCACATTGTCAGGCACATAAAGAAACTGTTGCCATCCTTGATTGAACGAATAAGAGACATTGAATTGTCCTTTGCTAAAATCTCCTCGCTTGGTGGTTACCAAAATAACACCATTGGATGAGCGCAACCCGTAAACCGCTGCCGAAGCATCCTTCAGCACTGATATACTTTCTATTTCGTTGGCATCCATTCGCCCAAGATAATCCTTATCGCGAGGTACTCCATCTATAATTATTAACGGTGTTCCATCCATTCCACGAATATCAATATCTGTTTCAAAAGCTCCGGGACGGCTACTCATTTGAGTGATACGTACACCAGGAAGCTTCCCGGTAAGCATGTTTACCACACTCTCGTTCTTTGTAACGGTCATTTCTTTGCTTGACACAGCTGAAACAGCACCTGTTAAAGTTGCCTTTTTCTGAGTACCATAACCCACAACGACCACAGCATCTAATTCTGTACTAGCTTCACGTAATACAATATCAAGGGATGTTTTGTCTCCTATTGTAATTTCTTCACTAATATATCCTACATACGATATATTTAGTTTGCTACCTGCTGTGGTTTCGATGGAGAATCGTCCATCGAGGTCAGAGATAGTTCCTGTCTTAGTCCCTTTAACCAATATAGTAGCTCCAATAATAGGCTCTCCTGTATTATCTGTTATGGTTCCTGTTACAGTCTTATTCTGAGCGTATGTCAATATTGACATCATAAAAAAGGCAATAAGAAAGAACATCTGCCTAGGGGCAAAACGATTTTTCTTCAATGACTTCTGTTCTTGATTGTGTTTTTTCATAGTTAAAATTATAAAAAAATATTTTGATTAATTACATCTACTAACTGAGACTTTATACAGTTAGCTACCTATCCAAATGCATATTACTTGTTCATTAATTTATCATGTTCTCATAGTTTTTTTTTGACTTTTACTTTTATCTCATTCAATCACTTTAAGTAGCTATCTGCGTTAGAATATTATCAGTTTGGATGTTTCAAATATTAATTTTGTGATATTGCAATTCTGTAAAATATCACATAGCATGAATTCCAATTACACACTGACAAAGTAAGGACAGAAGCATTAACAAAGGAGCAAATATGGGCTTAATAGACGTATTAATATTTAATTAATGTGTGATATTTTTTTATAATTTAAAGATGTATGGACTCTTTATAGTTTTATTTATTTGCAAAAGGAGTATTATTATATTTTTGTATATCTTAGTATAAGCTATGAAAACAGATACATTTTTTAAACAATATTACATATTCCACAATGTGGTCTTCCTTATTTATATGAGAAAAATTTTACTCCCTCTACTATTCGTTTGTCTATCAATTACAGCTTCTGCATCCATAATAGATGACGATAGTTATGGGCTATATATAAAATCTTTCCCGTTCAATGATAGTCAGAAGACATCACTGGTGTTGGAAAACAACGATTACTTCAAAATAAATAAAGACTTTTCGATTTCCTTTGACATCAATGTTAGGCCTGAGAATGTTTTTGGTATTATTGGACGAATAATTTCAGACAAGGGTGACAATATTGATCTGGTATTCACAGTTGGAGATGATGATAAGCGCTATCCTATGCTTGTGGTTAATGAGTCTGTCCATATGATTCCATACGAAGTAACATTCAACAAATGGGCTAATGTAAAGATTGATCTTTTAAAAGATAAAAATGCGATCAATATAGTATACGACACTATAGAAGTGACATTCCCTTATAAAAAGCACTTTGACAGAGCTAAAATTTCTTTTGGTTTGTGTCCATTTCAGGGGTTTTCTTTATATGATATTGCATCCATCAATATAAGAAACATTAAGATTTTCGATCAGCAAAAGCTGATAAGAAAATGGACTTTAGAGCATCATAGAGAAAATCTAAGTGTGGACTCTATAAAACAAATACCGGCTATCTGTGAGAATGCAAAATGGCTTATCGATACGCATTCCACATGGGAAAAGATTTATCACAATGAAGGGAATGACTATTATCTAATTTCTTACAATCAGAAGGAGAATTTATTTTATTTTACCTCACCACAACATCCCAGAATAATAAAGTTTGATCCTGAAACAAGAGAAGTCAGCAATATAAACATCAGAGAAAACACTAGATCGACCAATGCCCCCAATCAACTGATATGTGACACTCTTAGGGATGAACTCTTTACATACAATTTAGATGAAGGTAGAATTTCCAGACTATCAAAAGAGCTGATCTGGACAAATAATAGTCCAGCTACACTGGAGAATGGCTATTGGAACAACTCGGCTTGTTATCAGCCTGCTAAAAATACGATTATATCCTTTGGAGGTTACGGAGCTTACAAATTTTGCAATAAGCTTATACGCTTTAACACCATTACACAAGAACGAAGAACATCGATATTGCAGAAAATACCTCCTCGTAGTTTCACATCTACAACCATTGTGGGAAATACCCTATACATTTTTGGAGGTCGGGGAAATAGTGCGGGAAGGCAAGAGCTTACTATTCATCATTACTATGACTTATATGCCGTGGACCTCATCACCGAACAGGTCAACAAACTATGGGAAATTGAACAGATGGATACAGACTTCTTACCTAGTGAGAATATGGTCTATGATGCCTCCAAAGACTGCTTTTACGTTTTTACAACTAAGGGCGGAGGTACTCTTTTAAAAATACAAAAGGAATATCCTAATATTCAAGATGTGTCATTCCCTGTTGATAGAAATTTAACTTCGCATTACTTGTACATAAACCTCTATTTTTCCACAAAAGCGAATAGATTTTATGCTACAATTAGTGAAACTCAGATAGACAAGTCTGTCCAATTCACCTTGTATTCACTTCCTTACCCTCCTACTGTTATAGCAACAAATAAAAATATCGCAAGGGAACAAGAAAGCTCTTCGCTGCTATTTTCCAATTATTCGGTTATTATAATTGCTACAATCACGATTTTGTTGCTTTGCATAGGTATATATTCAGTACGGAGAAAAAAGACAAAAGGACACAATACAACTAACAGTCAAACAGACAAATCAAAACACTCTGAAAATAAGGAAATGCTTCAAGCAATAGATTTAGACCTACCTGATGCAGAAACATACTCCTCGCCTTTTTCTTTCTTAGGTGGCTTCAAGATGCTAGACAAGGCTAACAATGACATTGCAGATCAATTTAGCCCCATGTTAAGAGATCTATTCATTATACTGATTTTGCACAAAGAAGATACCGAAAGAGGCATAGCAGACAAAAGGCTTATACAGTTTTTGTGGGCTGACAAAAGTGATAAAGCTGCCAAGAACAATCGCAACGTATATCTTAGCCGCCTGCGCACACTACTCGACAGTGTGGGTACTATCGATATAGTAAACAACGTAGGGTATTGGACCATTGTTTTGCAAGACTCCTTAGAGTGCGACTATCTAGAGTGCATGAAGTTGCTCAAGAACATCGATCTCAGCAACTCTTCAGATAAAGAAGGTGTAAATAAACTTCTCCAGATCTTAAATAAAGGGTCTCTATTGCCCAACACTGAAGAAGAATGGCTTGACCCATTTAAAAGTAATTTTTCGAATCTTGTCATTGACTTCCTGACCGAGTTGGTCTATAGCAATCAATACATGCTTTCGGATAATCTGAAATTAAAAATAGCAGATATGCTTTTTACTCACGACTATATAAATGAGGATGCACTATATATAAAATGCTCTGTACTATCTAACTCCGGTAAAAAAGGTATTGCAAAAGCTGTTTACGACAACTTCAACAAAGAGTATCAAATCTTATTAGGTACTGATTACAGACTTACTTTCAATCAAGTTTTGGATAAAAAAAAGGCTTAAATCCAACACCATGTATATAATTGACATTCTTATAATAAAAGCGATGGACTAGTTAAGTCCATCGCTTTTATTTATCATCTTACAAATGAATTATTTATTGTACTTCTTGTATACCTCCTCTACGAATTTATTATAACGTATAGCAAAATCATCTTTCGATTCGTTTGGTAACATTTTAAATGATCTGATTTCCTCTCGAATTTCATCATCGGTCGAAGAATATGCAGATTTTGTCATCATAGGCATTGATTGAGTTTGTGGTATATTAGTAAGTTTCATTACGAGTCCTGTTTCATCTATTCTATCATACTCCAGTCGAAGAAGTTTTGCAAAGTCGGTGATATACGCAGCTGGAGAATGAATTCCCGAATTAACGAGTAAGCCGGTCTCTTCAATCACTTTAACTGGTTCTTGTCTAACTCCATCTTTCATATTATAGAAGTTGTAATCTTCTACATGCATTGTTCCTCCTCTATACAGCTTGATCCTTACTCGTATTCTATTTTTAGCTGCATTATCTTTGTATGAAGTTGGATTCCACCACGTTGCATACATATCAACATTCAACTCTCGAGGAGAAGAATCAGGAATTATAGATTTTAATTCAGTCATATTTGTATACA
>CALKIV010000027.1 GCA_937995835.1 uncultured Dysgonomonas sp.
GCTTTATTTATATTCATTAATGAGGAAAACAAAGAAAAAGATGTACATTTAAGATGTATTATATGAGGATAGTATAATATATGATGGAATTTTTCGCAAAAAACATAAAACCACATTACCCGATAATATGTTTATCACAAACCTTCCAAAAGGGACAAAACTAAATTCGAAATAATTTTAGGAGAAAGAGACACGATCGTATTTGTTAACACTCTTAATGTTGATTCTCTAAGAATGGGATTTTATGGAGCTGATGGTTTTACTATAATAGACAATTATGATGAGTGGGTATGGATGATGGAGTAACGTCGCCTTTTCTATATGGTAGGACCAGATCGTAAAGGACGAGATATTTATGATTTTACAATTGACTCAAGTGGAGATTTCTCTTTTAACCCAAATAAACCAGATGCAGGATCCGTATAGGAGGAATTGCAAATGATACAATGAAACCAGGAAGAATAATCTTCCCTAGATTTGAAGAAATATTAAAACACTAGTAGACATGAAAACATTTATCTATTTGTTCATTTTGAGTTTATTCTTGTTTAGTTTTACCGTCTCGGATGGATATAAGAAGTATCAAACGTTTGATGAATATCAATTAAAAGGAGTTTTTTTCGATTCGAAGGGTATAAGGGAACCTTATGTTCTAGTCAAAGAAGATGAGGACACTGTGTGGGTTAGAATATCAAACCACTTAGATAAAGAACCCGTAAAATATGTTGATAAGGGAAGATATTGGTATTACTTGATGAAATGGGAAGACCAAGCTGAGTTGTATAGAGCAAGAATTTGTTTGTGTGACACTGACAGAGTTAATGTCAAAGAAAAATTTGTATTCA
Source organism: uncultured Dysgonomonas sp. (assembly GCA_937995835.1). Classification (GTDB taxonomy): domain Bacteria; phylum Bacteroidota; class Bacteroidia; order Bacteroidales; family Dysgonomonadaceae; genus Dysgonomonas. The sequence goes on from CALKIV010000027.1 coordinate 846, forward strand.
ATGATACAATCATAACTTGCGAAACTTCTTTTTACAAAACAGCTAAAGAGAAAAATCATTGTAGCCTGACAATAGACACCAAAACCAAGCGGCTTACACTTTATATTCCTGAAAACTTGGAGGATTATCCGGATAAGTTTGAACGGATAAAATATTATATTAATTCTTATGAAAAATTGAACTTTTATTATTACGGTTTTGATGATTATTCTTTGCCAAGCCGTAAAATATATTATGTATTTAATAAAGAGATTGTCAATGATTCGATATGCTACTACAGGCCTTCCGAAAACAAAGAATATAAGCTAGGTTGTTTATATAGTGTTTATCAGTTTAATGGCGATTTGGGAGAATTTGACCCCTATGAAGATAATTTACTTGTATATTTTCAATTAGAAAGTGATATTTGTAAATAGCTATCTTTTATGCAGTTCTATTTTATAGGAATTGTAATAGGATGCCCATTAATAAAATGGAACATGAAATATTTGAGTAATTCAAATTAATACAAAAAACACCTATGACCGAAACCCCATCAGGCTTACTGCATGGGGTTATTTATGCCAAATTGAAAATAAATCTCACAAGGTGGAGCAGGTGTTTTTATTTTAGGGAGAAGCCAGAGAAGCCCAAAGAAGGAATAACACAAAGAATCAGATGATTGTTTTTTATTTGTTGTTTCGCTAGATTAGCTAAAAAAAGTATCTTTGTTGCAACATATATAAATAATACAACGATGCAGAAACTGCTAATTACATTATCTTTAAGTATCATTACTTGTATACAAATAAACGGACAAGTAACAATAGGCAATACAGAGATCCCTGTGCAAGGGGCGTTATTGCAACTTAAAAATATTAATGGCGTGACTAATGGATTAGCAAATGCAGATAAAGGGCTAGGCTTACCTAGAGTGAAGCTGACCACTACCCAGAACCTTAGTGACATTGCCGACACTCCATCATCGACAGAGTCTATCGGACTGATGGTGTACAATATTAATACCATCGAAAATAGTGAAGAACATAGAGTATGCCCCGGAATACATGTATGGAATGGGACTAGATGGGAACCACTAATGGAGTATCCCAAATATCCAACTCTCAACGAGATTGTAAAGAAATCACACCCTCCCAAAAAAGTAATAGACATCAGAGGAGATGAGAAAAATGAATATTGGGCAGCTTGGTTTGGCCGATTTTCGTACAAGGGAGGCACAGACGTGTCAGAATATAGTCCATACACATGCAACCCAAATGCAGAAGTGCCTCAAATGAAGGATGGAAAATATTGGTTTACCCAAAATCTACGCACCAAGAAAAGCCCTGATGGCAGCAAAGCCATTAGCTTCAAATACCCCAACAATAGCTCTGACATATTTAGCAGACACCCCGAATATGGTCTATTGTATGACTATGCAACCCTAGTTCAAGACGACAACCCCAAAGGACTAGTAGAGGAAAAAACTGGAGGACAGTCGTTTCCTACAGAAGCAGACAAACAAGATGGAGTCAATAGAGAGCTCATTGACAAAAATGGAAATCCTGTGAAAGTCATCCATGGAACCTTCTCTCCTGAAGACATCGCCATACAACCTTACGAAATAGAAGCTACAGCAACTAATGGACGAGTACAAGGAATATGCCCCAACGGATGGCACGTAGCCTCGCAACGCGAGTGGTATCAGTTGCTATACGACATGACCGTAGGAGGACAAACCTATGCCGATATATTTGCAGGTATGGGCATAGCTGATGAAGACAGAAAAAACACAGGATGGTTTCTCGTGGCAGGTATAGATATAGAGGGCTACAATGGCAGTTTTCCTGTAGGTAGCAACCCTAATTACATGAGCCTAAACTTCGACAAAAATGGCTTCCACATTCTTATGGTAGGTTGGGTATATGTATCAAACAATGTGGGCAATTATGGCAATGGTGCATGGTTTGGCACAGCTAGCAGTGGCCCAAGCACTCGTAAAGATTCGTGGGGCAGCAAGAGTATTCGAAGCTTTGGTTTGGGCAGTGGCTATCAAGACAAAGAAGTAATACAATGGAACGACTCACAAAAATCTTTCCTATCCACCCGTTGCGTAGAAGACTAGCATACCATCAATCATCTTCCTCTCTTACAAAACGTGTAAATACTAGCCTGTTTGCCGGTTTAGATGTTACATAACAGATACATTTCCTCTTACAATACCCTTTACGAACGAACCTCTAAATGAAATTAAAATATTACATGATAGCTCTTTTACTATTATTGTCTGGTTGTTTTACGGGACGACAGTTTTTAATAGACTACTATGAGATCACTTGGGGAGATTTCTACACACAAGGTAGAAAAGGTTATTGTATTGGTTGTCAAATCAGAGGAGAAAGTGATAAAATTATAGAAAATATAAAAAGCGTAAAATGGAATAATAAAATTATTGTTGTAGAACAGGACAATACAGATAACGAAAACTGGTTTGTAATTATTGCAAAAGGAGAGGCATTAAAATGTGGAAACAATGATCAGACTTATGGCCCTCTCATTAAATCACAAGTAGACTCAATATTAAAAGCGAATAACACCAGCAATCTAAATGAAAAAACACTTATCAAATAACGATTACTGAAATATTGAAAAACAAAGCCCACACATCTAATCTAGTGAAATACTAGTTCCCAAATCTACTCCACACAAACAAAAGAAAATATATGAAAGCCAAAAGAAAGACATTTCCATTTCAAACGATAGCCTCTTAGCCCTTTCCCAATCAGCCTTTTTAATGTTACAAAACATCATTTAACAAAATGGTCGCTTTTTATGTTGCTCAAGAAGGAATATTTCATAATTTTAAGAACACTCAGTTGACTTATAATTTAAAGAACAAGAAAAACATGAAAAGAAAAGGAAAATTAAAGAAGATCCATTTCGTAAATAAGGGTCTTTTTTTCAAAAATGTTTGGCTTATTTGTGGTTTATCTTTTGGCTTAGCAGCTTCACCTATGCTAGCAAAAGCAGAAAACAGCAAGCATGATCTTGCTACAGATGCACAATATGCCTCCCAGCAAAACCGTAAAATAAACGGAAATATCACAGACGAGCATGGCGAGCCGCTAATTGGGGTATCTGTAGTAATAAAAGGCACTACCACAGGAACAATCACCGATTTTGATGGTAATTTCTCTCTAGATGTGTCCGATAACACAACCCTCCAAATCTCTTATGTAGGGCACAAGACTAAAGAAATAACTGTCGGTAATCAACAAAAATTGGAAATCATCCTCGAGTCAGACAGCGAAATTCTCGACGAGGTGGTAGTTGTGGGATATGGAGTAGTAAAAAAATCAGACTTAACAGGCTCCGTAGGGAGCATTTCTGCTGACGCCATTGCTTCCAAGGGGACAACCTCTGTGATGGAAAGTATGCAAGGGAAGGTAGCAGGGGTAAACATTAGCCAATCCTCTAGTAGAGTGGGCGAAGGCTTCAATATCCAAATTCGTGGAAAGAGCACAATCAACAGTAGCTCCGAACCATTATACGTCATAGACGGAATTATTTGCGATAACATGAATTTTTTGAACCCAATGGATATCGAAAGAGTTGACGTTCTCAAAGATGCTTCATCAACAGCCATTTATGGTTCGCGTGCCACCAATGGTGTGGTTATGATCACCACAAAGAAGGGGGATCCAAATGCATCAAGAACAAGCGTCAGCTACGATGGCTATTATGGAATGAGAACGACTGCCAACATGCCAGACTTTATGAGTGGAGACGAATTCCTCAAATTCCGTTTTTCTCGCTACTTGACCTCTAAAAGAGATGTCGCTACAGGACTAACAACATGGAATATGTCTGCATCAGACTATGCTAACTTCTGGGGAGGAGACAGCCCTGTTGTGAAAGCAATGTACAGAGATAAAAATTATACAGACTGGACAGACCTAGTCACCCGTGATGGTTCGCAACAAAACCACTTTATCAATATTTCGGGCAACGCAAAAGACATCAGTTACAGAATTGGTCTTGGCTACCAAAATGAAGAAGGCGTGATGTATGACGATTATGAGCGCTGGAATATCAAAGGTGCACTAGATCACAAGATTTCAGACAAAGTTTCTGTAGGCTTCTCTACCAATTTGGCTACAGCCATGAAAAAATATGGTAGCGCTAACTCTGTATCCAACGGGTTCAGTATGACTCCTGTGATGCCTGCTTTTTATTGGGAAGGCGACAAAGCAGGTCAACCAATCTATCAACCGGGCAAGGATGCTGTGATTTACCCTAATGGAGGAGGCCCAACATCTACCATCAACCCAATTGTAGACCGAAAAAACTCCATAGACAACACTCGCTCTTATGACGCCATGGCAAATTTATATTTGCAATTCTCTCCTATAAAAGAGGTCATTTTGAAAACATCATTCTTACCGATGTATACCAAGAGTTTCCAAGGAGTGGCTTATGGTAGTGAGACACAAAATCGCCAAGGAAAATCGAACTATGCAGAAAAACATAATAGCGAAACCTTCTCATACACATGGGATATGCAGGCAAACTATATCAAAACCTTTGGGACTGATCATAGCCTGAATGCTATGGCATTAGTTAGTGCCTATCAACAAAAAAGAGAAACTGATTTTTCAACATATGATGATATTCCTTTCGATGTAGGTTGGCATAATACTGAATCAGGAAGACTTGCAAGTAAAGGAAGTCTTTATCAAAAGCTTTCTATGCTCTCTTATGTAGCTCGTATAAACTATACATATAAAGGAAAATACTTACTAACAGCATCCTCACGCTGGGATGGGAGTTCTAAGTTTAGCAAAGACAATCGCTGGGGAATGTTTCCATCTATGGCTTTGGCGTGGCGTTTGTCTGACGAAGACTTTATGGAATCGACAAAATCATGGTTGAGCAATTTAAAACCTCGTTTCAGTTTTGGTGTTACAGGAAATAACTCTGGGGTATTACCATACTCTACTTCTTCTTTAGCAGACGTCAATTACTACTACAACTTTGGCGGTTCTCTTGCCAATGGATTTGGCAGCAACTTATCTAATCAAAAGCTGAAATGGGAGAAAACAACAGAATTAAATGCTGGATTTGATTACGGATTCTTCAATAACCGCATCAGTGGGTCAGTGGACATCTACTCCAGAAACTCTAAAGATGTATTATTACCTATGGATACACCTCTCGAACTAGGTTCAAATTCTGGTACAATCCCGATCAACGTGGGAGAAATAGGCAATAGAGGGATAGAACTCCAATTGACAACAGTTAATTATCAAGATAAAGACTGGAGATGGGAAACCAGCTTCACCTTTGCTAGAAACATCAACAAATTGAAGAAACTGTTCGACAAAGAGCAAGATTTAATAGGCATGAAATGGTTTCTTAACAATCCCATTGACGTGGTATATGGACACAAACAGCTAGGAATCGTGACAAAAGAACGAGCCCAAGCATCTGCTCAAAACCCTAAAGAAATAACAAAGGTTTACGAGGGCGAAATGGAATACTATGATAGAGATGGCAATGGTATCATCAACGATGACGACCGAATGATTTTAGGACATGCTGCTCCAACTTGGACAGGAAGTTTAAACTCAAACCTAACGTACAAAAATTTAGATTTTTCATTTAGCATCTACACCAGCCAAGGTGGAACTGTAGACTCTCCTTTTATGAATTCTTTCTTCGACTATAGCCAACGAGGTGTTCAACGCATGAAGATGGACTTTTATATCCCAGAAGGAGCACCTGTTTTGGGCAAAGATGGTAGTATTTCTTATCAAGAAACGACACATTATGGTAGCCTGCCTTTCCCAACTAACGGAACAAATGGTAGAGGTGGAGGACAATATTGGCAAGAAGGAGCTAAGCCTCAAAACTTTGTAGACAACTCTTATGTAAAGGTTAAGAATATCACAGTAGGATATACCTTCCCTAAAAATTGGCTTCAAAAAGCTCACATCTCACATTTGAGAGTTTATGCCAATATCCTGAACCCATTCACATTCACTGATTACAAAGGCTTTGACCCTGAATGGGCAGATGCTAAGACTAGTGATGGTGCAGGTGGAGTGAGCTCAAGAACATTCCAATTTGGAGTAAATCTTAAATTCTAAAAATCGATGATCATGAAAAAAATATACATTATAGCAACAACCATAATATTGGCATTTTCGTCTTGTTCTGGTTTTTTGGATGAAGATTCAAGAACCAACATTCCTGGCGATCAATTTTATAATACAAAAGTTGGGTTTAACGGCTTAATCAATTCAACCTATTCCACTCTACGCAGCATATACACCGGCACCCCCAACGTATTTGTAGCAGGAACAGACTTGTATGCAGACGGTAAAGTTCAAGGTATAGCCATAGGTCAATACACTTACACACCCTCCGAAGGTAGTGTAGAAGACTTCTATAAAAGATGCTACCAAGGTATTCAACAGGCAAACTCTGTTATTCACTACGGAGAAACAACTGAAGACACCAACGTGCGCCTACAATATGTAGATGAAGCCCGCTTTATACGTGCATGGTATTACTTCCAATTGGTGCAACAATATGGGAAGGTAGCCTTAAACACCAAAATGTTTGACTATCTGGAAATGAATCATGAGCGTACAAGCATCAAAGAAATCTATACCTTTATCATTGATGAGTTAAAATACTTGCAATCACCAGAATCTAATTTACTAGAGCGTAGCAACTCCGGTGTTGGACGAGCAAACAAGCGTGTTGCAGCTTTCTTTTTAGCCAAAGCATATTTGACTAGAGGCTGGTTAAACGGACAGAGCTATGAAGTACAAGAAGAAAACATAGCTGAAAGCACTGACTTTCAGAATGCTTTAACCTATGCACAGAAAGCTATAAATAACGAAATTCCATCACTATCCATCGAAGAGGCTTTTGATATCGCTAACGAAGAAAATAATGAAATCTTTTGGAGTGTTCAATACAGTTATGAGTCTGTAGTAAGGCCGGGCAAAGATGGTTCATATCAACAATCACAATTTGGCTCGTTCCTTGGAGGATCAGAAAATCCAAGAAACAAGTCCATCAGTGGTTTCTTTGCACCATCACTTCGCTTCCAACAACTGTACACTAAAGGAGATGCTCGTTTGGAACAAACTTTTATGTTAGAATTCCACAAAACTTATTTTGACTATTATTCTGCTCGCACCAAAGCCCCAATTAAATTCTACTATGCTCCGGCATGGGCTACCGACCAAGATATAGAGGACTGGAAAGCAGATGATCCTTATGGATTGAAGACAAATACCTTAATCAGCAAAACTATTGCTGAGGGAGGGATCGCACCTTCGACAGGCAAACCTGCAAGCTACAAAGACCGTCGTGCACAAGACTACGGGAATGCTTGTATCAAAAAGTTTGATGACTATACTGAAACATCAATTGCCAATCGTGATCATAATTGTAGCATGCACGACTTTGTGGTGGCTCGTCTTGGTGAAGCATACTTGATTGCAGCAGAAGCTCATCTACAATTGAATGACCCTGCCAATGCAGCCAAGATGATCAATGACTTGCGCAAACGTCCAGGAACTATCCGTGCAGGTCATGAAGCTAGCATGAATGTCACTGCTGCCGATATAGACATACACTACATTTTGGATGAGCGTGCTCGTGAATTGGCTGGAGAGTATATGCGTTGGCCAGATCTCAAACGTACTCACAAATTGGTAGAGTATGCTACTAAATACAATGAAGATGGCATCTTAGAATCTGCGATGAAAGGACCTGATGGCAAGTATAAAACACTTCGCCCAATTCCTCAAAAAGCAATTGATTTGAACATGTCTAAAATAGAACAAAATCCAGGATTTTAATTCAGATGTTATAAAAAATCAATAATTTCAGATGAGGCTGAACCAAAAGAGGTTCAGCCTCATTTTTTTATATTACCTTTGTTAGAATAGTCAAATTAATCACTTTTTAGATGCTAGTTTCGGTCATTCTTTCCACCTATAATCAGCCACTTTGGCTCGATAAAGTATTGTATGGATATTCTTTACAATCTTATACCGACTTTGAAGTTGTGATAGCTGATGACGGTTCTGGTGAAGAAACGTTTAAATTAATTGAACGGTACCAAAAAGAAACAAAGCTAAAAATCAGACATGTATGGCATGAGGATGACGGTTTTAGAAAGTGCACTATTCTGAACAAAGCCATACTGGCAAGCGAAGGTGAGTATCTTATTTTCAGCGATGGAGACTGCATCCCTCGAATGGACTTCATCAGCACTCATGTGCAACATTGCGAAAAAGGATATTTCCTTTCAGGAGGTATGTACCGCTTGACGATGGATGTATCTCACACCATTGGACATGAAGACATTAAGTCACAAAAGTGCTTCAACGTAACTTACTTGCACAGCATTGGACAGAAGAAATCGTTCTTCAAAGACTTAAAATGCTCCTCCCCACAATGGTTGGCTAAAACACTAAACACGCTGACCCCCACCCGTGCGTCGTGGAATGGACACAATTCTTCAGGATGGAAAGTAGATATCCTAGAGACTCGTGGTTTTGATGAGCGCATGAAATACGGTGGTGAAGATCGTGAAATGGGCGAACGTCTGATGAATGCAGGCTTAAAGAGCAAACAGATCCGTTATTCAGCTATCTGTATTCACCTAGAACACAGTAGAGGTTATGTGAGCGATGAAGACTGGGAAAGAAATTATCAAATAAGAAAAGAAACAAAACAAAATAAAACAGAGCAAACTAAATTTGGGATAGAGCATTAAGTATAGCACCCCAATGAGCAAAATACAATACAGATATGAGTAATGAAGAAATATACAATAGCCTAAACGAAAAGGAAGGACTAAAGTTACCATCTTATATAGGAATTATTCCAAGAAGTCAAGAACCGATAGCATTTGATGCTCAGAATCTTGAAAAACTACTAAGAGCCAATAAACAGTTTAATGTGCTAAACTTCGAGAAGAGCACAGAAGAGGGCGAAACGAACGAACAAGATTCTCGCCTATGCTTTCAAACATCTATTGAATATCAAGATATTGAATATCACCTCAGCCTTTCTTTGTGTGAGTTGAAGAATATCAGCCTCGAAAGCTTTTCATTTGCCAACACCATAGACGAAGAATCGTTGAACATTGCCTCATCGCAACCACTCTATATAGAAACAGAGATGCTGTTTGACGAAGACCCCATGACATCTTTTCTCTTTCAGCTAAAAGTCCTCAACACGCTAGTACCTAGCGCTAGTTTAGTGATAGACTTTTCGTCAATGAGGCTTCTATCCCCATACTGGCTTGAGATGACCGTAAAATCGGATACACCACCTTCGCCCAACTATTTATACATCATTCATGCCGTATATGAAGGGGAGCATGAAAATGACATGCAATATTGGATGCACACCCATGGGTTACATCGCTGTGGATCAATGGAACTGGAGCTAGTCAACATCAAATCGGGGCCAAATCAGATGTATGACCTGATCAATGCTGCAGCCAATCAGTTTGTAATGGAGCATTTCTTAGAAAATGAATCGTTCCAAATTGGCTACGACGGCTTGGGAATAAACCTTTGCTGGCTACGATGGGAAGAAGCTCTGAAAGAGTTTCCTGAAAACATCCTAGGAGGCCAAAAAGATAGAACAGAAGAGGATGGAAGCTACAATGTACACTCCGAACCATCTGGAATTCTCTTTGCTTTGGAAGAAAAAAATTACGTTTCGCCAGAGTTGTATGTCAGCACATTGACTGACAACCCAATCTACTACATCAGAACAGATGAAACGTTACGTATGAGTGCTCTAGCAACAGAACGCTTTCACATGTTTCAAGAGATATACGATAAATATATGCCACAAGAGGTGGCAAGAAAATCCTTCCTTGGCAAATTTTTCAAGAAAAAAGGAGAAGAGCCTCAATGGAGCTTTCTTGTCAAACTAGGACTTGCAGTAGACAACGCCAAAGACAACACCGAAAAGGAACACCTTTGGTATGAAGTACAATCCATCGACGGAGATGATGTTACTGGCAAGCTATTGAATGAACCCTATTGGATCAATGGCCTGAAAAAGGATGATGTAAAAACATATTCTTTGAAGCACTTCTTGACCGACTGGATCATCTACGGACCAGAAGAAAGTTATACACCAGATAGTATCTACAAACTATTTTGCGTAAGAGAATAGATGGCACGCAATCCTTATTTCAGATTCCAACAGTTTACCGTTTTTCATGACAAATGTGCGATGAAAGTGGGAACTGATGGAACTGTACTGGGGGCTTGGGTGGATGTTCGAGATTCCAAAACGGCTCTCGATGTGGGCACAGGCACTGGTCTGATTACCTTAATGATGGCACAAAAGAATCCTGATTTAATGATTGATGCCATTGACATTGAAAGCAGTGCCATAGAACAGGCAAAGATAAACATAGATCAATCTCCTTTTTCGGTGAGAATTGAGCTGAAGGAAACAGCCTTACAAGAGTTGGAAGTGCAGAAAGAGTATGACCTCATCGTGTCTAATCCTCCTTTTTTCACCGAAACATTAAAATCACCCGACAGCAAACGAGCAATCGCCCGACATGCTGATAGCCTGAGCGCAGAAGAACTGATTCATTTTTCGGCAAAAACGCTTACGGCAACAGGCAGATTGTCCGTGATCTATCCTCACGAATATAAAGAGATGCTGATCGAAACCGGAGCTAAATATCAGCTTCACCCCAGTAGAATAACCTGCCTCTACCCCACTCCTAACTCATCGCCCAAACGGGTACTTTTAGAGTTTTCACGAACTGTAAAGAATATTCAAGAGGAAAAACTTATTATTGAGTTAGAAAGGCACATATACTCCGATGAATTCAAAGGACTGGTAAAGGATTTTTATCTTAGAGATATTGCCAAAAACCTATAAACCTTTTCCTCAAAATAGAACTAGCATAAAAAAAGATTGGAACCTTTGCTCCAATCTTTTGTTTTTATATCATATTCCAGTTCTGCTTATTTATAGCTCAACCACTTGAATATCTCGGTGAAACTCACCTTTTTGCCATACATCAAGATGCCTGTTCTGTATATTTTCGCAGAAAGCATAATCATCAAAATTGCTGTAGCATAAAGTAAAACCAAGGAGACTAATATCTGCCAAAAAGGGACTTCAAACGGGGTACGCACCATCATCACCACAGGAGCGGTAAACGGCACAATTGATCCCCAAAGAGCAGCACTACCTTCTGGATTTTTGGCTGCTGCAAAACCGATATAGAAGGCTAGCATCAATACAACCATCAATGGAGTCATAAATTGTTGAGCCTCTTGCGAGTCGTTGGCTGCCGAACCAAACATGGCTGACAGCGCCCCATAAAGGAGGTAACCACCCACAAAATAGAGCACAAAGCAAGCCACCACCTGAAACCAGTTGATCGCTAAAAGAGATTCCAGTTCGCTACTCACTGCTCCTGCCAAAAGTTTATTGTGATTTGCCACTTCCATCGCTTGTGCCATACTTTCTGAAGAAAGATTCATCTGTCCGAAAGAAGAGTAAGCTCCTACACCCAAAGCGATCAGAAGTACCCAAACAGCAATCTGAGTAAGACCAGTCAGACCAATACCAATGATTTTACCCATCATCAAATCAAAAGGTTTTACCGATGAAATAATGACTTCAATGATACGATTCGATTTTTCCTCCACCACACTCTGCATCACCAATGAGCCATACATCATCACAAAGAAGAACATCACAAAAGTGAGCAAATATCCCATCACGGAAGCCAATTCGCCCACTGTGTCTTTGGTTTCGCCAGTCTCATCCCAACGATAAGTATTGACACTTATAGAGGCTTTAGAATTTACAATATCTTTAATGTTAGCCGTAATCGATGGATCGATCGTCTGCTGACTAGCATACTCTTCAAGTTTTGAATTTTTCACAGCATCCGTCAACACCGAGTTGATATACGCCGTAAGTTCTGCAGGTGGTTTCTGCATCTCAGAATAGAAAGTCACTGCCTTAGGCATTTTCGACAAGTCAGCATTGATCTGCAACAAGGCAGTAGAACCACCTTCAGATCTTCTTTTGCCAGGCTCATCGCCCAAAACCTCAAACGAGAAATTAGATTTATCTTTTAACAAAGGGGCATACATTCCCGTTTTATCAATAACATACACTTTTTCGATGTCTGTACTCTTCATCGTCATGATCACCGTTGGCAGAAGCACAACAGCAGCCATCAAGAAGGGAGTCAACAAGGTGGTCAGAATGAATGCTTTTGTCTTGACTCTTGACAAATATTCTCTTACTATGATTAATTGTAATGCTTTCATTTTGCTGGATTAGAAACTATTTGAATAAATATATCGTGCATTGTAGGCAGCTCTTCTTCGAAAGAAAGCACCTCGTATTTTTTGGCAATCATCGACACTAAATCAGAATTCTTAACATCCTCATTCACTCGTTGCAGGTGCACATTGACTTCGCCATATTCGTTAGTCTGAGACAAAACCGAAAAGTCCGATGAATCCAAGACAAACTCGTCACCAGCCACACGCACATGAAAAATATGTTGTTTATACTGTTCTCTAATTTTTCTCACATTGCCCTGAAGCATCACCTGCGACTTGTTGATCAAACAAATCTCGTCACAAAGAGACTCTACTGACTCCATGTTGTGAGTGGAAAGAATAATAGTTTTACCTTTCGCTTTCAGTTCCAAAATCTCATTGACCAAAAGCTCTGTATTGACAGGGTCGAACCCACTAAAAGGCTCATCTAAAATATATAAATCGGGTTCGTGAATCACTGTTGCGATAAACTGTACCTTTTGAGCCATTCCTTTAGAAAGTTCTTCAATCTTTTTATGTTCCCAAGACTCGATATTAAACTTTCTGAGCCACTGTCTCATCTTTTGGTTGGCATCTTCCTTCGAGAGTCCACGCAAACGAGCAAGAAAAATGATGTGTTCTCCCACTTTCATTTTCTTATATAGACCCCTTTCTTCGGGCAAATAGCCGATATTGAAAATATCTTCTGTTGTGGATGGACGTCCATCAAAAAAGACTTGTCCTTCGTCGGGAGCTGTTATGCGATTGATGATACGGATCAAGGAAGATTTTCCAGCTCCGTTGGGTCCTAGCAGACCATATATAGTTCCTTTCGACACTTGGATATTCACCCCATTGAGGGCAGTATAATCGCCATATCGCTTCACTACATCTTGTGCTTCAAGATAAAACATATTATCGTTTATATTATTTGATAAATAAGCGCTTATAAAAACAAGGCGCAATATACATGAAAAAATAACAAGGGAGAAAATATTTTTTAGAGAATCTATCGCAACACCACACGTTCGCCTAAAACTTTAGCCAAAACGCTTTTGATTTCTTCCAAATCTCTGATCTGCGTTAAAATTTCTTTTATTTTTTCAAAGTCTTTTTCTTTCGAAAGTTCTGTTTTCAGGCTTTTCAGTTTTTTCACCACATAGGCGTTCTTGAGTTCTGTAAGCACCCATGGCACACTTCTGGCCAGATTTTTTTCTTCTGCCAAAGGCGTGTCTTCTATTTTAGCATTCTCACCAAACTGTTTCAGATGCACTTTGCTTTGCTCATACTTGTCACTGATCAGCTCTGCTGCTATCTTACTGACATCGGCATTCGGGTGAGCCAAAAAATAACGACTAGGCAAAAAGTTTGCATCCTGCATTCGCTCAACAGCTTCGTCTAATATTTGTTTGTATGTTTCGTTTCCAAACCAAAGATTATCTCGCTCCAAATCGAATTTCACATATTCCAATACTGTCATATCTGCCATATCACCGGCATCCTTCACGGCTTGTTCATTCTCCGGATCAACAACTTTTTCCATCCCATGACGAACCACATAGTAAAGGATAGATAGTTCATATCTATCGTAAGGAGTAGTACTGACAACCGCAGACACAGTTCCACCCATATCCTCCGGAATCATGAAGTCTGCAGGTGGTGGAGGTGGTGGAAAACCGGGCGATGCTTGCTGCGCATAATTAGGTTTTACGACTGTCTTCTCCAACAGTTGCAAGCGCTTTTTATTAACAGCATTGACCAATACACCCTCACTGACATCCAACTGCATACTGCAATCTTTGATATAGACTGCACGAATGATATTGTCAGGAATCACAGAAATACTATCCACAATATCTGTGATCAATGCGGCTCTTTTGATAGGGTCTCCCCCCGCTTCATCTAGTAGTAATTGCGTTTTGAAGCGAATAAAGTCGACCTCATTTTCTTTGATATATGCGTTGAAAGACTGTGCATTTTGTTTTCTGGCAAATGAGTCAGGGTCTTCCCCATTGGGCAGAAGAACAACTTTAATGTTCAGCCCTTCTTCTAGCAAGAGGTCGATTCCTCGTAGAGCAGCTGCAATCCCTGCAGCATCGCCATCGTAGATAACGATAACATTCTGCGTAAAGCGATGAATCAGCTTAATCTGTCCCTTTGTGAGAGCTGTTCCTGAAGAAGCCACCACATTTTCTATTCCTGCCTGATGCATGGAAATAACATCGGTATAACCTTCCACAAGAAAACAGGTGTCCAACTTGCTCATTGCCTGTTTGGCAAAGTAGATCCCATAAAGTTCCCTACTCTTAGAATAGATACTGCTTTCGGGCGAATTGACATATTTCCCTGTATTCTCCGCTTTTTTCAGTATACGCCCCCCAAAGCCGACCACCTTGCCCGAAAGCGTATGAATGGGAAACATCACACGCCCCCGGAATCGGTCGATCGTATAATTGTCGCCCTCTAGGGTCAGCCCTGTTTTAACCAGCAGATCTTTTTTATATCCAGTCTGCAAAGCCATCGAGGTGAAAGCATCACGCTGTTCAAGACTATAACCCAACTGGAATTTTTTGATAATATCTTCTCTAAATCCTCGTTCCTTGAAATAGCTTAATCCAACGGATTTTCCTTCAATATGTTGATGAAGTGTATTTGAAAAATAGTCTCTTGCATATTCGTTGATGATGAAAAGACTTTCCCTCTCGTTATATTCTTCCTTTTGTTCATCGGTCAACTCACGCTCTTCTACTTCGATGTTATATCTTTTGGCTAAGAATTTCAATGCCTCGAAGTAAGACAACTGTTCATGCTTCATGATGAAGTGTACAGCATTTCCTCCTTCGCCACAGGCAAAGCACTTACATATATTCTTAGATGGAGAAACATAGAAGGAAGGAGTCTTATCCTCATGAAAAGGACAGAGCCCCACATAGTTCACTCCCCTACGCCGAAGCGTGACATATTGAGACACTACATCGACTATCTCAGCAGCGTCTACTATTCTGTCTACAGTGGGTTGATCTATTCTAAATTGCATGGCTACAAAAATACGAAAAATAAGATTACGGAAACAGATACACCATTAAAGTTGTTATAATACCTCATCAAGTTATCAACAGATATTTAATTTATATTAAAAATGATTTCCAATGGAAAGTTTATTCATAAAAATTTCAAAGATTCATACATCTAATACTCTTTATTATTTACCTTAGCACCCATCATAAAATTATGGTGAATTATATTTTGTTAGACTAGATAGAGACAAACATATGAGAAGATTTATATTATTTATTAGTTTTTTAGCATTCAGCCTATTACCAGCGTTCTCACAATTTGGTTTTGAGCCAGTGAGCTGGAAATTCAGCCTGAAAGACAAGGGTAATGGAGAAGTAGAAGTTATTGCTTCGGCAACGATAGATCCCGGATGGCATCTGTATGATGTGAAAATTCCACCAAAGGGGCCTACTCCTACCCAAATAAAATTTAACACGATTTCTGGCGCAGAGCTTGTTGGTGAGTTTACCCCAGTAGACTCAAAGCTGAAATCTGAATATGATCCTAACTTCAAAATGGAGATCGGATATTATGCCGACAAAGCAAAATTTGTACAACTATTGAAAGTTACTGACAAGGAATCTTTTGCTTTGGAAGGACATGTGAGAGCACAAGCATGCAACGATGAAACGTGTACCCCTCCTATCCCTGTCGATTTTTCGTTTGCAGCTAAAGATCTACCAGCAACAGTGGTAGCAGTAAAACCTACTATGACAACTGAAGCCACATCTGCAGTGGACTCTGAAACTGAAAAAAAAACTTTAGAAACCTCAGCATCGGTCGACACGCAAACTGATATCGTAAAAGAAGAAGGTTTAGTAAACTCTCTTTGGACACCCGTTACACATCTCAAACCATTTCATGGGGAAGAGGTAAAAGGATCACTTTTTTGGCTATTCATCGTAGGAATGGGAGGAGGGCTTCTTGCTCTGATGACCCCTTGCGTTTGGCCATTGATTCCTATGACGGTGAGTTTCTTTTTGAAAAGAAATAAAAAAGATAAAAAGAAAGCGATCAAAGATGCTGTCACTTATGGACTTGGCATCATTGTGATCTATGTATCACTAGGATTAATCATTACAGCTATATTTGGAGCTAGCGCCTTGAATGATTTATCGACTAACGCATACTTTAATCTCTTCTTTGCCGGACTATTGATCTTTTTTGCTATATCCTTTTTTGGAGCATTTGAGATTGTGCTTCCAAGTTCGTGGTCGAATAAGATTGACAGCAAAGCTGAATCTACAACAGGTATCCTCAGCATATTTCTGATGGCCTTCACTTTAGCTTTAGTTTCCTTCTCGTGTACAGGACCCGTGATTGGCACAGTACTTGTGCAAACAGCCAATTCGGGCGCTATCCTTGGTCCGGCCATTGTGATGTTTGGTTTCGCTTTTGCTTTAGCTGTTCCATTCTCTCTATTTGCCATCTTCCCTAGTTGGCTAGAAAACCTGCCAAAATCAGGAGGCTGGCTCAACTCTGTGAAAGTGGTACTGGCTTTCATCGAGCTAGCTCTTGCTCTGAAATTCTTGTCAGTGGCAGACCTTGCTTACGAATGGAGATTGCTAGATAGAGAAGTATTCCTTGTGCTATGGATTGTTATATTCACTCTTTTAGGACTTTATCTTTTAGGAAAAATACGTTTTCCACATGATGATAAGGTAGAACATACCACCGTGCCTCGCCTATTCTTAGCGATCATTCCACTGGCTTTCGCTCTATATATGGTGCCGGGACTTTGGGGAGCTCCACTGAAAAACATCAGTGCCTTTGCTCCTCCTCTTTGGACACAAGATTTCAACCTATATGACGGGGCAGTGCACGCCAACTTCGACGATTATGAAACTGGAATGGCCTATGCCAAACGAGTAAACAAACCTGTATTCGTTGACTTTTCGGGCTTTGGATGTGTCAATTGCCGAAAAATGGAAAATGCAGTTTGGAGCAACCCTCAAGTAAAAGCTGCACTAGAGAACGATTTTGTATTGATCACCTTGATGGTGGATGCGAAGAAAGATCTACCTGAAGCATTAAAAATCAACGAAAATGGGCGCCAACGTTCACTTACAACTATTGGTGATAAATGGAGCTATCTACAACGTTATAAGTTCCAATCCAATTCGCAGCCTTATTATGTGATGCTCGATCATGATGGAAATGCATTAGGCGACTATTACTTCAACTATAAAGAAGACGTAGATCTTTACATGCAATTCATTAATATGGGATTGAGAATCTTTAAAGAGAAAAATTCGAAATAATAAAATATAGTTTTTAGTATCTTTGCAGAGCAGAATGACTTTTCATTCTGCTCTTTTTTTTAACTTTAGGATTAATATGAATCAAAATACGAAACAGCAAAAGCTAGAAGCTTTCGGACGACTACTAGATATAATGGACAGGCTACGTGTAGAATGCCCTTGGGATGCTAAACAGACCAACGAGAGCCTGAGAACAAACACCATAGAAGAAACCTTTGAGCTCTGCGAAGCGCTGATCAAAGACGACAACGAGGAAATCAAAAAAGAGTTGGGAGATGTCCTGCTCCATGTCATCTTCTATGCCAAAATTGGAGAAGAGAAAAAAGCATTTGATATTGCTGATGTCTGCCATACGCTGTGTGACAAACTGATCTTTCGTCATCCACATATCTTTGGCAATGGAGATGCCAAAACAGCCGATGAAGTTTCACAAACATGGGAGCAAATCAAGCTGAAGGAAAAGGGAGGAAACAAGTCTGTGTTGGCAGGTGTGCCAGCTTCGCTTCCGTCCATTCCCAAGGCACATCGCATCCAAGATAAGGCTCGGAATGTAGGTTTCGATTGGAACAAAAAAGAAGATGTTTGGCAAAAGGTAAATGAAGAGTTTACTGAACTACAAACAGAGATCGCTCACATGGATCAGGACCGAATGGAAGCAGAATTTGGCGACCTCTTCTTTAGCCTGATCAACGCTGCCAGACTCTATAAGGTGAATCCGGATAATGCTTTGGAAAGAACCAATCTGAAATTCATCTCCAGATTCAACTACCTAGAAGCTAAAGCCAAAGAGCAAGGCAAAGAGCTAAAGGATATGACTTTGCGCGAAATGGACGAATGGTGGAATGAGGCAAAAAGGAGTATGGAATAAAATAATAGTCAATACGAAATAATGACAAATTGCCCTTGCTTTACTTACTAAGCAAGGGCAATCTTTATTTATTCATTACAATGTCTGCTTTGAAGCTGTTACAGTAACCTCAAGTACCCTTGACAGGAATGAAAATTTTTCTTTCATCATGTCATACTCTGAACCCGAATCAAGATATTTGACTACACCTTCGATAAGAAAACCTGTACCTTGATAATCTTTGTAACCTAAAACCTCACGAGTACCCAATGTCAGTTTCACTCTATTGTTTACAGCCACATTTTGTTGAGTTTTACGTAAGCCATAAGCAGGTATCAATATTCGCTCATCCTCTGTAACAACTAGATATGAGTTCCACGTATTGGCAACATGCGGCTCTTCACTTCCCCACGACACAATAGACACTACCCCCTCACATTTAATGACTTCGAAGAACTTATCTGATAATTTCACTTGCTTATCCATACTGTTATTATTTAAAATATTTGTAAACAACAAAGGTATGTAAAGCTGAAGTCCTAAAAATTAAGCTAGCTTAAGAAACCAAAAATTAGAGATTTTTCTTTTTAATCTCACTCAAATATTCAGGAGTGATGCCAAGATAAGCTGCAAGCATATATTGTGGCACTCGTTGTATAAATTCAGGATATAAAGAACTAAAGTATAAATAGATTTCTTCTTTCGAAAGACTAAATATTAGTTTATACCTAAACTGAGATGGAGCCAGCGCTCTTTGAGCCATTATTCTAAAATAACGCTCTAGCATAGGAACTTCATCGGTCAGTTGAGCAAAGGAGCGTTTATCAATTGATAATATTTCCGAGCATTCTATAGCCTGAATATTGTACTCCGATGCTTGTTGGCTATCGATACTAAAATAATCTGTGAGCCACCAACCTTCTATCGCAAATTGGATTATCTGTTCTAACCCTTTATCATTATTATAAAACATCCGAAGACATCCTTTCTTCACAAAATAATGATAGCGACAAGTTTGCCCCTCCCTTAGCAGATACTCTTTATTATCTACAGATAAGGGTGTAAAGCAGGTACAAATTGCCTGAATATCTTTTTCTTCAAGTTGAATATAATTTTGAATATGGCTAATTAGCGCAGTATGCATAGTGGGATTGTATAATGATTAACGTTGAACAAAATTATAACACGATCATTTACCCTCCACTAGCTTTTGCATCTCTTTATCAATCCCCTCAGGAATGATATTAGATAACTTTTGCGTATCGAAATCATATCTCATCACTTTCTGAGGTAAGTTTTCTGATCTAAACTGATTGGCTTTATAGTTTCCAAGCTCAAAGTCTACAAGCATATTCTTAGAATTCTCCATAAACTTATATCGCACAGGGGAGTTGTCTCCATCAGCTATTTTTCGGGTCACACCCGTATGCAATGAATAGACATAGAGTGTGCGCAAATCATCAAGGTCAATAAGCCCACTCTTATCCGTATCTTTCGATGCACCGAAGAAAACAAGAAGAATATCATCTTCGAAATATAACGTTTCGATATTCCCTATGATTATTCTTTCCTGAAACAAAGATGTCGCCTTTGTTTTCTCTGCATCGTAAAGAATCAGATTGGCATATTTTCCTCTAAATGTTTTTGAACTATAATAACCTCCCTTCGAAAATCTGGCAGAACTACTAACATCCATAAGCCCTAACAAGCCTGACACATCTTCAGGTTTATTCAATGTTTGGATAGCAACAGGAACAATATAAACAGATTTCAAAGTGTCTATCAGCCAAGGGCTATCATAAGATATTACCTGCTTTCTCAAATTTTCTTGATTCAGCACTTCAGTCTTCTCATCAGATATCAGCCCCTCTGGCGCATTGTATGAATCCCTTGAAGGCCAAAAATCTTTAACTAAAAGAGCTAGGAAAAAGAATAAAATTAAAACACCCAAGGTGCAAATCACTGCCAACATTTTTTGGTTGTAATTCTTTATTTTGTCTATATTCATGATCGTAAAATTTACAGATTTAATAGTTCGTTCGTTAAAGTTAGATTATTTCGTAAATAAAAAAAATAAGAAGTCGCTCTTTCTCTATAACTATTTTAGAAACAAAACGCTCCCCAACAAACAAAACAACATGACCTATAAAAAACTAAACATCAAAGATTGGGCTGAAGAAGATCGTCCCAGAGAGAAACTTCTTGCTAAAGGTGTGGGAGCATTGTCCGATGCCGAACTACTAGCAATTCTCATTGGTTCGGGCAACCGAGAGGAGACCGCCGTGGAGCTCTCGCAACGCATTTTACATGCTGTCAACAACAATCTGAACACTCTTGGAAAACTGACTATCAAAGACCTACTAAAATTTAAAGGAATTGGTGAAGCCAAAGCCATCACCATCATTGCAGCCACAGAATTAGGACGCCGTAGAAAGCTGGTAGAAGCCACTGTAGCCCCTAGCATAACCAACAGTCAGGATATTTATAATATTATGCACCCTATTTTGGCAGACCTACCACATGAAGAAACATGGGTACTGCTGCTCAACAAGTCCAATCGCATTATCAAACGGCATCAAGTGAGCAAAGGAGGACTCAATGGCACCGTCGTAGATCTTCGCACCATCATGAAGGAAGCCATCGAATCGCTTGCCACAGCAATGATACTCTGCCACAATCACCCATCGGGCAACCATCAGCCTAGCCCTGAAGACGATGGCATCACTCAAAGTCTAAAATCAGCAGGAGCACTGATGACCATTCCTCTGCTCGATCATGTTATTATTTGCGATCACAGCTATTTCAGCTATAGAGATAAAGACCGATTATAGTATTCATATTATTCTTTTTGATTAATTTTGTGACATCGTAAAGATTATATATTTTTATATCCTCTTTAAAGTTATAAATAATAATTATTACAAAACTTTTCTCCATAGAAAGAGAAAAATAATAAATATACTGGCTATGAGCGATTTTCTAAAAATGGAAGAAGACATCGTGACCATGATCAAAACGGTCTACGACCCTGAGATACCTATAGATATCTACAATCTTGGTCTTATTTATGGTGTGGATGTGGATGAAGACAAGAATGTAACCATCACCATGACACTAACAGCTCCCAACTGTCCGGCTGCCGATTTCATCATCGAGGACGTACGTTTCAAAGTACAAACAGTAAAAGGAGTAAACAATGTAATTATCGACCTAACCTTCGACCCACCTTGGCATCGTGACATGCTTAGCGAAGAAGCTAAACTTGAGTTAGGATTCTTATAATTAATGACAACAGGATAAGGTGAGAGATAAAATAT
Source organism: uncultured Dysgonomonas sp. (assembly GCA_937995835.1). Classification (GTDB taxonomy): domain Bacteria; phylum Bacteroidota; class Bacteroidia; order Bacteroidales; family Dysgonomonadaceae; genus Dysgonomonas. The sequence goes on from CALKIV010000027.1 coordinate 22,666, forward strand.
ACTTTCTGTCCGATTTTCATTTAGGGGCAGGTTATCATCTGACCAAAGCACAAGAGCGAGGGGTTGAATTTCCAGAAGGAGTCGACCCCATGACTCATGCTTGGCATGATGTGGAAAGAAAGATTTGCCGATGGCTCGACAGCGTAAAAGCAGATGCAAAGGCAATCTATCTGTTGGGCGATATTTTTGACTATTGGTTTGAATACAAGAATGTGGTTCCTCGTGGGTTCACACGCTTTCTTGGGAAAATATCGGAACTCACCGACAGTGGTATTGAAATTCACTTTTTCATTGGCAATCATGACATATGGGTCACTGACTACCTACAAAAAGAATGTGGAATGATCGTCCACACCGGCACATACATTCATGAAATTATGGGGAAAAAGTTCCTCCTTGATCATGGCGACGGACTGGGCGACGACAGCAAAAGCTTTCGCATCATTCGCTCTATTTTTCACAACAAATTTTTACGCTGGCTCTTTGCCGGCATCCACCCTCGCTGGACAGTGGGCTTTGCACATCGCTGGTCAAATCACAGCCGAACCACAGGTGGAGTCATTGACTATTTAGGCGAAGATCAAGAGTTTTTGATCAAATATGCAAAACAAAAGATCAAAGAAGTACCTGATATTAACTTCTTTATATTTGGGCATCGCCATATTCTACTCGATCTGATGATAACAAAAACAAGCCGTGTGGTCTTCCTTGGCGATTGGATCAGTTATTTCTCTTATGCAGTCTTCGATGGCGAAAATCTTGAGTTGAGACTTTTTGAAGAGAATTAAAATTTTAACATTCATCTTCTTCATTTTAAAGATCAAAAGGGGTACAAATCCATATTTATTTTCTAATTTTGTGTTGTAGAACATAAAAACAAAGAAAATGCAGCTAATCATAGGCTTCTTCTTCATCTTAGCGTTTTACTTCGTTGGAGAATCAATCAGTTATCTTATTAACCACTTTATCCCTGGCAATATCATAGGCATGTTATTGCTTTTTTTCTGCCTTCACTTCAAGCTCATCAACCCTCGCAGGGTGAGAGATACAGCCGAAGGCTTAACCAAAAATATGACCCTTTTTTTCATCCCCGCATCTGTCGGCTTGATGGAATATACCGGTCTATTGACCCAATATTGGGCATCTATTCTGATTGTCACATTCGTCAGCACCCTGATCGTACTTGCCGTTGTGGGGTGGATTCAACAAACTATGGAAAGGAGGAAGAGTAAATAATGTTTATATTCGAAACCACAGCCTTCATGCTTGCCCTTGTGTTGGGCAGTTTTATCACCGGGAAATGGGTATTCAAGAAAACACGCTTGATCATTCTTCACCCCATCATTGTTTCCATCGCCATCATCATTGCTTTTCTGTCAGTAACGGAAATTCCCGTAGACGTATTCAGAAAAGGAAGTGAGTTCATCAATTTTCTCCTTGGCCCTGTTGTTGTAGCCTTGGGATATGTGCTCTATGACAAATTTGAACTGCTGAAAAAGAATGCCATTTCAATCCTCACCGCCACCTTTGTGGGCAGTGTAGTGGGCATCTTCAGTGTCATATTTTTATGCCTGATCACTGGAGCAAGTCAGGAACTGATTTTCAGTCTTCAACCCAAATCCGTAACAGTTCCCATTGCCATGGAGATATCCAGCCTTGCAGGTGGCTATGTTCCCCTTACTATCATGTCAGTGGTCATTGCCGGAATCTTCGGGAGCATCGTTGGTCCTGCCTTTCTTCGTGCCATCGGCATCAAAAGCTATATGGCAATAGGCTTAGCTATGGGATCAGCGTCACACGGTATAGGCACAGGTAGAGCTATGGAGCTTGGCGAGATAGAAGGAGCATTCTCCGGCTTAGCCATGGGACTGGTGGGAGTCATGACTGCACTCTTAGTTCCCATCATCAATGCAGTCATTCAAGTAATCCTCTTGATGGAGTTTTAGAGAACATCTCTTCCGCGATTTTACAAATATACTTTTGGGGCGCTTTTCTCGATGAAACAAGCGCCCTAAATGAGATGAAACGATCGGCAAACTTCCCTCTAAAAGTAAGAATACATCTATTCTTTTTTTAGCTATCTTTACACATTAAAATAAAAAAAATACGAAATCAATATATGTCATCAATTTTACAAGTAGAAGGGCTTACCAAAACCTTTGGAGAACTGGTCTTGTTCGAAAACATTTCCTTTGGCATCAGCGAAGGAGACACCATTGGTTTGATCGCTAAAAATGGCTCTGGGAAAACGACCTTACTCAACATTCTGGCAGGCAAAGAACCTCACGATTCGGGCAATATTTCCACTCGCCGCGATCTACGCATATCGTACCTTGAGCAAGACCCACAATATCCTGAGCATCTTTCTGTTCTGGAGGCTTGCTTTCATTCGGGTAATGAGATCACTGATTTGATCGCCGAATACGAAAGAGTGATGGCATCAGGCGATCATAGCAATCTGGATGGCATCTTGCAAAAAATGGATGTTCTTCAAGCTTGGGATTATGAATATAAAGCCAAACAAATTTTGGCTCAACTAAAAATAACCAATTACGATCAAAAGGTATCGCAGTTGTCAGGAGGCCAGCTCAAGCGTGTGGCACTTGCCAATGTGCTGATCACCGAACCAGACTTGATCATCTTAGATGAGCCTACCAACCACCTCGACCTCGATATGGTGGAATGGCTAGAAGGCTATCTGCAACGCTCTCGCCTTTCACTGTTGATGGTAACCCACGACCGTTATTTTCTCGACCGTGTATGCGACGAAATTCTGGAGATTGATCAACAGCAACTATACCAATATAAGGGAAACTATTCTTATTTTTTAGAGAAAAGAGACGAACGATTGAATGCCCAAAATCAAGAGATCGATCGCGCTTCTAATCTTCTAAGAAAAGAGTTGGACTGGATGCGTCGCCAACCTCAAGCCCGAGGAACAAAATCGAAATCGAGGATCGATGCCTATTACGAATTAGATAAAAAAGCGAAGCAAACCAGAGACAACAGCCAAGTGCAATTGGAGATGAAAGGTCAATACATTGGCAACAAAATATTTGAAGCCAACGGAGTATACAAAGCCTTTGGTGACCTGAAAATATTAGAAGACTTCAACTATATTTTCTCTCGATACGAAAAAATGGGAATCGTGGGAAACAATGGCACAGGAAAATCTACTTTCATCAAGATGCTAATGGGAGAGGTTGCCCCTGATAAAGGCTTTTTTGACATCGGTGAAACCGTTAAATTTGGCTATTATAGCCAAGACGGATTGGAGTTTGATGAACAAATGAAGGTGGTGGATGCCATCAGCAACATTGCCGAAGTGATAGACCTTGGCGATGGACGCAAGATGACTGCATCGCAATTTCTGCAACACTTTCTCTTTGCCCCTGCCAAACAACATGACTTTGTTAGCAAACTATCGGGAGGAGAAAGAAGAAGACTATACCTCTGCTCCGTATTGATAAAGAATCCGAATTTCTTAGTGCTAGACGAGCCCACAAACGACTTGGATATCCAAACATTGACCATTTTGGAAGATTACCTTGCCAATTTCAAAGGATGCGTGATCGTTGTTTCGCACGACCGCTATTTTATGGATAAGGTTGTTGACCACTTGTTGGCTTTCAGTGGCAATGCACAGATCAAAGACTTCCCGGGTAACTATTCTGACTACAGAGAGTGGAAAGAAATTAAAGATGCTGAAGAGCAAGCTGCTAAACAAGCGTTAGAATCAGCTAAAGTAAAAGACACTCCTGCCAAACAGAACGAACAGAAGCAAGAAAAGAAAAAGCTATCGTATAACGAAAAGCGAGAATTTGAAGAACTAGACAAGCAGATTCCTGAGTTAGAAGTAGAAAAAGAAAAATTAGAAACAGAGCTCAACAGTGGCACACTTTCCACCGAAGATCTTCTTGCCAAATCGGACAGAATTGGACAATTGATCGAAGAGATTGACGAAAAGACGATGCGTTGGCTTGAACTTAGCGAGTATATGTAATGACAAGAGAAACAAACATGACTGCACACATCACTCTAAATACAAAATGGATATAGCTAGAAATAAACCGAAACTTTGGTCGCTTAATTTTATCAATGTTTGCTTTGCAAACTTTTTGATGGCATGTTCTTTTAATTTATTGATGCCATCTATCCCTCTGTACATCACAGAGCATTTGGGGGTGCCACAATCTCAGACGGGAATTGTGTTGGCATCATATGCTCTCGCACTCATGTTTGTCCGACCTTTTTCGGGATATCTAGTGGATAAGTATCCACGCAAATGGATGCTTCTGCTTGGATTCATCGGCTATGTACTCATTTTCTTTGGCTATTTTTGGGCTACTACCGTGCTACTCTTCATCTTGGTGAGGTTTATGCATGGGTTGACTTGGGGACTTTCCACAGTGGCATCCAGTACGCTGACCATCGACGTTGTTCCCTCCGAAAGACGTGCCGAGGGAGTAGGCTTCTATGCCACCTCGATGAACGTGGCAATGGCCATCGGTCCCTATATAGCTATACACATCTATCACAATTACAGTTTCCAAGTTTTGCTTTGGTGCGCCATCTTTATGGGAACTTTGGGTATTTTGGTGGCAGCAATGATACAAGCACCACAAAAACCACCTGTGGAACGCAAAGAAAAAATGAATTTCGACCGCTTCTTTCTGCGTCGAGGCTGGCCAGTATTTCTCAATCAGATGTTACCCACTTTTGCTTGGGGTACAATTGGTCCTTTTGTAGCGCAATATGGATTAAGTATGCAAATGGAAAATCCCGGATCGTTCTTCCTTTTTTGGGCAGGGGGAATTATTATATCTCGGGTTTTTGCAGGTAAATTGGTCGACAGAGGTTATGTACATCAAGTGTCAATGGGAGCCCTAATCACCATTTCGTGCGCTTTTCTAGCCTTTGCCACGATACACAATATTTATGCATTCTGCATTTCGGGCATTTTCATCGGAATAGGATTTGGTGCACTATTTCCGGCATTGCAAATGCTCTACATCAATATGGCATCTAACGACAAAAGAGGTACTGCCAACTCCACTTACTTTTTAGCATTCGACCTCGGACTAGCCATGGGAATGCTTGCAGGAGGATATATTTCAGGCTATTTCGACTTCGCCACGCTTTATATTGTGGCAGCATTTATGTGCATTCTGTCTGTCTTTGTCTATTGGTTCAGCACCCGAAAAGTATATGAAAAAAGAAAGCTCAGATAAATGAAAACCGTACTCTCCACCCTCAATGCCAAATATATTCACAGTTCTCTTGCTCTACGCCTCTTGTATGTTGCTAGCAAAGAGAAGCATGATATCAGTTTCAAAGAGTTTGTAATCAAAGAAAGGCCTGAAACCATCGCTGAAAGCTTGCTCGAAACCAATCCTCAGATCATTGGTCTAGGAGTTTACATTTGGAATGTAGAGCAAACAAGACAATTGGTAGAAATATTAAGACAAAAGAATGAAAAACTGATCATCATTCTTGGAGGGCCAGAGGTGAGCTACGAACCTGACTTTTTCCTAAACAATTGGGCCATTGATTATGTGATCAGTGGAGAGGGAGAATTTGTTTTAGAAGAATTAATCTCAGCATTAAAAGAAGGCAAAACCACCGAAATAGCAAGCGTATCATCAAGAACAAAGATCAGCCGAGCCATTGCACAGGCTGACATCAACAAAATAGCAGCCCTACCCTCGCCCCATCAGTTGGCAGAAGATCGGGAGGATATGCAACACAAAGTCATCTATTTCGAGACCTCTAGAGGATGCCCCTATCAGTGCCAATATTGTCTATCATCGCTAGAGAAAGGTGTGCGATATTTCCCCAAAGAGTATATTTTTGGCAATCTGAAATACCTGATTGACAATGGCGCTAAGCTGATTAAATTTTTGGATCGCACCTTCAATATCAACAAGAAACATACGACTGATATTTTCGACTTTATGATCGATCATTATCGTCCAAATTTGTCTTGTCAGTTTGAAGTGTATGCCGATATTTTGACCGATGAACTCATTGATTATCTCAACAACAAGCTTCCTGAAAACTATTTCCGTTTCGAAATAGGTATTCAATCGACCTATGAGCCCACGAACGTAGCTGTAAAACGAAAACAAAACTTCGAGCTCTTAGCAAGAAACATTAAGAAGATTATGGACGGAGGAAAAATAGACCTCCACCTCGATCTGATAGCCGGACTGCCTTATGAAACCTTCGAACGTTTCACGAAATCGTTTAACGATGTATTTGCCCTTGGAGGAAAAGAAGTGCAACTTGGATTCTTAAAAATGCTAAGAGGAACAGGACTTAGAAACATGGCAGACCATTATGGCTATGAGTATGATGTGGAAGCTCCCTACGAAATACTGTTCAACAATGATATTTCCACAGCAGAGCTCAAGCAAATCAGAGAGGCTGAAGAAATATTGGAAAAGTATTGGAACAGTGGTAAATTTCCTCTGACGATGACTGCCATTTTTGAAAAATATTACTCCAAACAATATTTTGAATTTTTCGATGAGTTTGGACAATTTTACAAGAAGAATAATTTCTTGAAACATAAGTTCCAATTTGAGGACCTGTTCAGATATATACATCGTTTCTTGCAAACCAAAGACATTGATCTCTTCGATGAATTGAGGACAGATTATTACAATAATTTCAAGATCAGGCCTCATGGCTTTTGGGAGTCAACTTTAGAAAAGAAGGTTCGCAAACAGCTCCTATACCAAATAGGAAATGATAAACCATTCTTGAAAAAACATCTTTTGGATAGAAAAACAATAGAAAAGCAGACTGCCATCGATCCGATGGATGAGAATACATATTTATTGACTATTTTTATCGAACGAGAAGGCTTATCCTCTCCTCTGCGATTGAAATATCGATCAGAAGAACATTAATAATAAATCATATAAAGCTAAAAAAGATGGTGAAACATATAGTGATGTGGAAGCTGAAAGAACAAGCTCACGGAAACGACAAAGCAACAAATGCCAAGCTGATTAAAGAGAAACTGGAAGCTCTTAGTGGTAAGATTGAAGGCTTGCACAGCATTGAAGTAGGGATTGACTTTCTGGGTGAAGGGAACTTTGACATTGTGCTCAACTCTGAATTGAAAGATCGCTCCACCCTAGATTTTTATCAAAATCACCCTCTGCATCAAGCAGTACTTCCATTTGTGCGTGAGGCTGTTGTGGCTCGCCATGCAGTAGATTATGAAGTGTAAAAAAAGAAAATGAAAGATATAATACAAAGTATTCGTAAAGACTGCCGACAAGCAATGAATGGCATTGTGTCCACTTCTATGCGCGAATATGGCTTGGACTATAAACTAAACTTCGGCTTGGTCAACTTACAAATCAAAGCCTTGGCTGACAAGTATGGTCCATCTGCTCCGCTGGCAGAAGCCCTTTGGAAAGAGACAACCAGAGAACTAAAGATTCTGAGCACGTTGATCTACCCCATGGAGGAATTTGACGAACCAACAGCTGAACGCTGGGTAGCCGAGATTCCCAATCAGGAGATCAGGGAGCAAATCTGCATTAACCTCTTTCAAAATTTGCCATACGCTGATGATGTAGCAAAGAAGTGGGCTGACAATTCTGATGATGAAATCAGGATAACCGGCTACTGGCTTTTGACCAGATTGTTGCTCAGCAAGAAAATGAAAGCCGGACTTTCGCCAAAGGATTTTAACCACCTGTGGAAAGATGTAGTTTCTGAAAAACTGTTCCTTAGAAAAGGGGCCGCACTGACTCTCAAGCAACTTGCCAGACTGTCGAAAGAAGAAGCAGATTTCATATTAGAAAATCTTCGTCCCTATCAGACAGACGATGACCCTATAAAACAAGAAGCCTATAAAGAAGTGGCTTTCGAGGTAGAGTTCTTTTACTCTTAAAAAAAGAAAAAGCAAAGCATCATTACACGATATAATGGTGCTTTTTTTATTGCTTTATTTTTAAAACTGGTACGGCAAGCTGTATCCCGTTTTCCTTAAACAAACGATCTATTTCGAAACGAATATCACTGGCTATTCTGTCGTTGCTGAAAGCATCATCCACAAAGTAGCGAAGATTGAAGTGAATAAAAGACTCACCAAACTCGTCCAAAATCACCGTGGGGATAGGTTCATGCAGAACCTCAGGAATATGTTGTACACTCTGCAAAAGAATTTGTCTCACCAATTGTACATCCGTACCAATATGCACTCTCAGCTCCACTTGTGCCCTGATCACATTTTGATCTTGCGTCCAGTTGTGTACATTTTCGTTGATAAATATTCTGTTGGGAATAACAATCACTCGATGATCTCGCGTTTCCACGATCGTAGAACGCAGATTGATCCCCTTCACCTTCGACACTTTACCATCCACCTGAATAATATCTCCAACGTTTAGTGTTCTATCTAGTAAAATGTAAATACCTGCGATTAGGTCTTGAAAGATCTGCTGTAAAGCAAACCCCAACCCGACAAAAAGAGCAGCCGTAGCTGTCAGGAACATATTGATATTAACCCCAATGGCACTCAAAATGGAGAAAAAGACAATGATATAGATAAAGTAGCCGATAAAATTAAAGATTGTATCAATTCTTGCATGATCATCTGTATTATTTTTCTTAGAAAAAACCCTTACAGTCATCTTCTTCAGAAACTTGATCATCAAGAAAGTGACAAAGAAAACGATGATGGCAAAGACAATTGTACCAACTGTTATCTTCACATTTGCTCCACCATACAGCTCATATCGCAGAAAGTTGAGCATCAGGTTTAAGATATTTCCCATATTGTTTGTAGTTTTATAAAGCGACAAATGTATTGCTTATTTGTTTATCGAACAATATCTTTTTCTAATAGACAGACTAAAACGAAGTCATCAGTCACTAGATAATAAGCTCTGAAAACTTGTGTTTGAACTGTTTTTGTTTCTTGAACCTCAAAAAAGCCTTCGTCCTCAGGTTGGAATGCAGACACATGCAAGTTTCCTCTAAAGTCAACCCCTTCAGCATTCAAATATTTGAACATGGCTTCTTTTGCTGACCAATGTAAGAGCAAGTGAACTTGCTGATTGTCACCACAAATAAACTCAGTAGATGATACAACTCTATCCCTTACCCTGAATATCTTATCAGTTCGTTGCTCAATATCCAAGCCCATGGTTTGTTTCTTATTTAAAACCAAAGCTACATACCCCTTGGTGTGGGATATACTAATTTGATAAGATCCATCGGCCAAATAAGGCTTTCCGGAAGCAAAATAGCAAATTTCCTTTTCCTCACCTAAAAGCTCTTTAAGCAAAACTCTGGTTGCAAGCATCTCACGTATCCTAGCAGCTGATTTCACCGTCAAAAAAAGGTTTAACCATTTCTTACATTGAAGCATGGACAACAGCTCTTCATACGTTTCCTCAACTTTCCAGATCCCTAAAAGGCAATCTTCTAACTGTTTTTGAATATAAAGCATCGTACCTTGAAGTTATAATTTACAGCTTCATTTCAATGGTAAAATCTTTTGCATTGTATTGGCAAATATTGCAGCCATACGCTGTTGGATATGCTGATCCTCTCCTCGCAGTTGATGCCAACCGTAGAAGGTGCTGTCCTTTTTCTCTGCATTGAACGAATACATTATGCTTGGTTGCTCCTTAGTTACAGGATGAACAGCTGATTTAGAAAAGCCAATATTCTTGTCAAATTCTACCACGGGAAATCCCCAATGTTCGCCCAATCTACGAATAGAGGCATTAAATGTTTCACGGGAGTCGTTCCAATGTGTAGATAAGACTATGACAGCAGGCTTTCCGGTTGAAGTATTAAAATATTTAGACTTTTCATCGAACTTTAGATTATAACAATCAGTCATGTATCGCTTAATGATATAGTCATATGCCTGAGAATAATTTGCTTTATATCTGTCAAAAGGCAATTCATAATCTGTATACTCCACCTTTAGTGAATCAAACTCTGCGACATCTCTATCGTGCACCTGCATAATTACCAGTGCATCCATTTCTTCGAGTTCTTCTGTAGAATAGAGTTCTCCATTAGCTATTTTATTTGCCGAATCAGCAATTGTCTCACTTTCCACAGCTCTATTCAAAGCTTTTGCATCAAGATGTTTTGTTCCTAGCTCGAACCAACCATTTTGCCATGAGCCAAAGGATGCCCCCGTAAGCACTATTGTATACTTATGAGAGTAACGTTTATAGACAACAAAAATAAGACTTAAGAGTACAATGCCCAGAATAGGCAATAGGATATAACTTTTCTTCATCTTGCAAAATTAGTAACCACAAAAAATAGGAGGAACTTTATTTTCATAAAATTCCTCCTAAAGATAGTATTTATTTCAGATTGGCTTAATCAATATAGGCCAATACTTGATCTTTTTGTACTTGAGCTCCTTGTTTTGTTTGGATTTGAACAATTTTTCCAGAAGTCAAAGCTTTCACTTCTTCAGTTCCATAATATGTTTGGATGAAGCAAATTACATCACCTTCGTTCACTTTTGTACCAATTACTGGAGCAGAAGATGGGTCAGCTACATCAATTTGCCAAATCACTTGACCTCTAGCAGTAGCTTGTAGAGGCTTAGCATTAGGATATTTCTTAGCAATTTCTTCAGCATCAAATGCAGGAACTTCAATCACCTCACGAGTGATGATGATAGGTGCACCAGCTTTTTCTCTTGCAGCTTCTAACTCTTGGTTGAAACGCTCTTTAGCAAGACCAGATTTGTAGTCGCGATATTGACGGTCGTGCATTGCTAGTTCTAACAATTCCTCATCGTCTTCACCATACTCCCAACCGTTTTCATCCATTTCTTTACGATATTCGTCAAGTGCATTTGGATATTCGTCCTGAGGATTTCCTGTGTAGAATTCTAGTCCTTTTGCTTTCGCAATCTCTACGATTTCCGGAGCAAGTTTGCCAGGAAGTTTACCTGATCTACCAAGAATCATCCCCCAACTGTCTTTGTCGATGTTAGAGAAACGAGGTTGCCCTTGTGCCATTGAGAAGATATTCATCAAAGCAATATTTTTGGTATATTGGCTAAATGGAGTTACCAATGGAGGATAACCTAACATAGGCCAGATGTATCCAACCTCGTCAAAAAGTTGAACCACTAGGTCGTTCAAGCTAACTTCTGGTTTTCCATTATTTTTAAGAGCCATATTGATCGCAGGATGCATGGTTCTAAGGTCTGCCATCATTGAGCCCATCATACCACCAGGAAGTCCACAACCGATAAGCAGTGAGTTCATGATTTTGTTAGATGGAGCAATAGTATACCCCAAGAAGTCATCAATGAATGACTGAGTAAGCTCACGAGCTGCCATATAAGCATCCATATTGATTTCCGGCACTAAGAAACCTGCATCTTTCAACATCGCTTGAATAGTGATCACATCAGGATGCACCATTCCCCAAGCTAGAGGCTCGATAGCAGTATCTAAGTAGTCAGCACCAGCTCTTGCAACTTCTAGCATCGAAGCCACAGAGAAGCCCGGTCCTGTATGTCCGTGATATTGAATTTTGATATTAGGGTGACGATCTTTCAATGCTTTCACCAATTTACCAAGGAAAGCAGGACGTCCTACTCCGGCCATATCTTTCAAGCAGAACTCATCTACTCCATATTCTACCAGTTTGTCGGCAAATGCTAAGTAGTATTCTACTGTGTGAACAGGCGAAGAGGTGATACAAAGAGCCCCTTGCGAAATCATACCTGCTTCTTTAGCATATTTTATGGATAGCTCAAGGTTGCGGTGGTCGTTTAGTCCATCAAACGAACGAGAAATGTTTGTCCCTTGCGCTTGTTTCACCTTGAACATCAACTGACGCACGTCAGCAGGTACAGGATACATACGCAAAGCGTTCAATCCACGCTCAAGCATGTGAGTTTGGATACCGACTTTGTTGAACGGAGCAGTCCACTCACGTACTGATTTGTTGGGATTTTCTCCATACAACAGGTTTACTTGTTCAAAAGCCCCACCATTTGTTTCCACACGAGCAAAACACCCCATGTCGATGATAGCTGGTGCAACTTGTGTTAATTGATCAACACGCGGCTGGTATTTCCCTGAGGATTGCCACATGTCACGGTACATAAGACTAAACTTAATTTCTCTTGCCATAATTTATCTTGGTAATTATTAAGAAGTTACACCTCGAAAGGATCAACTCCTAAAAAATCTGTTAATTCTAAATAATCAAAATGATAGTAAGATTACTTCTCATCCCCACAAATTTAACCTTTTAAGTCGGAAAATGTAAATAAAAACGACATGATTTTTTTATAAAAACTTTAATTCTTTAATCATTGCACACAAAGATAAAAACCGTGCATAGAAGTAAAGAAATCAGGTCATTTAGTTTCCGTTACAACTATCAAAAGAGGTCAGATTGAGCCTACAAAATCTATAGAATATAAACTTCACATTTCAGAGGAAAATCGCTAAATTTGCTGATCAGCCAGATACTCCCTAAATTTGTAAAAAAGATTCATAAATTGCTATACATAGACGTCATCGTACCTGTGCCTTTGCACGACCTTTACACCTATTCTGTTCCTACTGAAATGGAGGATAAAATTCATGAAGGAAGTAGAGTCGTTGTGCAGTTTGGTAAAAAGAAATTCTATACAGCAATTGTTTACAAACGCTATCACTCTGAACTCAAAAAGGAGGGAATAAAAGAGGTGACAGCCCTCTTGGATGATCATCCGATTGTAAATGCCATCCAGCCAAAATTTTGGAAGTGGATATCCACCTATTATATGTGCACCCTTGGTGATGTATTTCGTGCAGCATTGCCTTCAGCCCTAAAAATAGAAAGCGAAACTTTTGTAATCAGAAAACCAGACTACGAGAGTGATGAGCCTTTTACACCGAACGAACTGAAGGTTTTCAATGGATTGATCGAGGGAAAGCCTTTCAAGATATCGGAACTTGAGAAACTGACTAATATCGCCACCATTTTGCCGGTCGTAAAATCGCTGGCAGAAAAGGGAGCTATTGAGCTAAGCGAAACTTTACAAACTGACTATAAAGCCAAAACAGAGATAGCTATCAAGCTGACAAAAGATTTTTCGGACAAAGAGCTTGGATATATTTTAGACGGTTTGAATCGTGCCACCAAACAACAAGAGGTTTTACTGACATATCTACGAGAAAAGCCTGTATTTAGAAAAGACCTACTATTGCTTGCCAACAGCACCACAAGTGTGGTGAATGAATTGGTAAAGAAAAACATCCTAGAACTCTATGAAGTTGAAGTAGACCGATTGACCTATGGAGAAAGTAATCTGGAAGCAGCACACGAGCTGAACGAATATCAGGAGAAGGCTCTCTCTCAGATTTATCAATCGTTTCAGACGAAGGATGTTGCCCTTCTGCATGGAGTGACGGGCAGCGGAAAAACGGAAATATACATTCAGATGATAAAAAATGCAATAGCAGAAGGAAAGCAGACCCTCTATCTGGTTCCCGAAATTGCATTAACCACACAGATCACAGATCGCCTGAAAAAAGTTTTCGGAAACAAATTAGCAGTCTATCATTCTCGCTTCAATGAGAATGAACGCGCCGAAACATGGAACAAACTACTCACCAGCAACGAATGTCAGGTGGTGCTGGGTGCACGTTCGGCAATTTTTCTTCCCTTCACCGATTTAGGATTAATTATTGTGGATGAAGAACATGACGCATCTTACAAACAGCAAGACCCCAATCCTCGTTACAATGCAAGAAATGCTGCTATCGTTTTGGCAGCTATGCATCAGGCAAAAACGATTTTAGGCACGGCGACTCCTGCCTTAGAGACTTATCACAATGCTCAAGCAGGACGCTATGGACTGATCAGTCTAAACCAAAGGCATGCAAATATGGCATTGCCACAAATAGAGATCATCAATACAAAGGAACTGAGAAGGACAAAACAAATGAAGCATTTTCTTTCTCCTCCTCTGATCAAATATACACAGGAAGCGCTGGACAATAAGAGTCAGGTTATCCTTTTCCAAAATCGCAGAGGTTATGCCCCTATGCTAGAGTGCAAAACCTGTGCATGGACACCACACTGCCAACATTGCGATGTCAGCTTGACCTATCACAAAGGTGCCAGTTTGATGGTTTGTCACTATTGTGGGGCCACTTATCGCACCCCTGAAGAATGCCCAAACTGTGAAACACCTACGCTCGACATTGTGGGTTATGGCACTGAGCGTGTGGAAGAAGAGGTAAACGAACTGTTCCCAACAGCCCGAACCGGCAGAATGGACTTAGACACCACTAGAGGGAAAAGGGCTTATGAACGATTGATCTCTGACTTTGAGACCAATAAACTTGATATTTTGATAGGGACACAAATGGTCTCTAAAGGTTTGGACTTCGAAAAAGTCAATATTGTAGGAATTCTGAATGCTGACAGTTTGATGAACTATCCTGACTTCAGATCACACGAACGAGCGTTTCAGATGTTGACACAAGTCAGTGGTCGTGCCGGCAGAAAGGAAAAGCAAGGCACAGTTTTATTGCAAACCTCACAGCCCAACCACCCTATTATTCAGTTTGTCAAACAAAACGATTATCTTTCATTTTATGATGAAGAAATAGGCGAGAGACGGTTATTTCGTTATCCTCCATTCTACAGACTGATCGAAATTTCATTAAAAGGCAAAGATGAACGAATACTAGATGCGGGCGCCATACTCTTTACAGACTTGTTGAGAAAATCTTTTGGCGACCGAGTATTGGGACCAAGTGTTCCCCCAATATCGAGAATTCAAAGATTATATATAAGGAAAATACTACTCAAAATAGAGAATACTGCATCGACTAATGACGTTAGAGAGAATATTTATTACTGCAAAGATTATGTAACAAATAGCCCTGAGTATAAGTCTCTGATGGTATATTTCGATGTTGATCCCATGTAATGAAAATTGATTAACAAGCATTATCGTTTTTTATTCACAAATATTGAACGTTTTCTTAACTTTGCGTGTTCAACGAAAGAATTGCTTACATCATACTGTTTATAAAAAATATGAGCACAGATACAAACAACAAAGGTAAAGAGAAAGAAAAAAAGAAGGGAAAATGGACTCCTAAGATCATCAAAGGCTTATGGATCGCATTTTTGGGTGGAATAACGACTGTTATCATCATCTTTGGTTTGATCTCTATAGGTGTTATCGGGTATATGCCTGAGATTGAAGACCTGCAAAACCCCATCGACAAATATGCTACACAAGTGATTTCTGCCGATGGAGTGATTTTAGGAACATATTCCACAGACAAAAATAATAGATTATACTCTAAATATTCTGACCTTCCAGATCACCTAGTAAATGCTCTAGTGGCTACAGAAGACGAGCGCTTTCGCGAGCACTCTGGAATAGATTTGTATGCACTGTCTCGTGCTGTAATAAAACGAGGTCTGATGGGTGATGCAAGTAGCGGAGGAGCCAGTACGATAACACAACAATTGTCTAAACAGTTGTACTCACCACCCGCAAGTAATGCGCTAAGCCGAGTTCTACAAAAGCCGATAGAGTGGGTCATTGCGGCACGCCTAGAGCGCTTCTATACGAAAGAGGAAATCATCAATCTCTATTTCAATCAATTTGACTTCTTATACAATGCAGTAGGAATACAATCGGCTGCTCAAATCTATTTTAACAAATCTCCTAAAGATCTTAAGAAAGAAGAAGCAGCTCTATTGGTAGGGATGTGCAAAAATCCTGCGCTCTTCAATCCTGTACGTAGACCTGAAAAAACAAGAGAACGACGCAATGTGGTGCTTAATCAAATGCACCGATCGAATTATATCACCTTGGCAGAAAGAGACTCTCTGAAAGCACTGCCTTTGAAATTGGATTTCAACAAAGTAGACCATGACGAAGGTTTGGCACCATATTTCAGAGAATATCTGAGAAAGATAATGACCGCCAAAAAGCCGGATAAATCGAAATATCCATCTTGGGATGCCACTCAATATGAGATAGACTCACTAAACTGGGAAACAAACCCTCTATATGGTTGGACAAATAAAAACAAAAAACCTGATGGCTCATCTTACGTACTTGGCAAAGATGGACTAAAGATATATACAACAATAGACTCTCGCATGCAACGATATGCAGAAGAAGCTGTTGTTAATCAATTTGCTGACAATCTTCAAGCACGCTTCGACAAGGAGAAAAACGGAAGATCATACGCTCCCTATTCTCGAAGAATATCTAACAAGGTAGACGAACTCTTGGAAAGAGCAATAAAAAACACCGATAGATATAGAAGCCATAAAACAGAAGGACGATCGGAAAGCGAAATTGCCAAGATATTCAGACAACCTGTGGAGATGAAGGTCTTTTCGTGGAAGGGAGATGTAGATACTACAATGACTCCATTAGACTCTGTACGATATCACAAACAGTTCTTACGAACAGGATTTGTGGCAATGGAGAATAAGACTGGACATGTGAAAGCCTATGTAGGTAATATCAACTATTCATACTTCAAATATGATATGGTGAATCTTGGTCGCCGTCAAGTGGGATCAACCTTCAAACCATTCTTATACACTCTTTCGATGGAAGAAGGCATCACTCCTTGCGACGAAATTTTGCACATCGAAAGAACCTTCCACGATGAAAATGGAAGAGAATGGACTCCTAGGAATGCCGGAGCAAAACGTGTGGGCGAAATGGTGACTGTGAAATGGGGACTACAGAATTCGAGCAACTGGATCACAGCCGACTTGATGATGAAAACTTCTCCTTATGCTCTTGCACATCTATTGCGCAGCTTTGGTGTCTCTGGAAAAATCACTCCGGTGATCTCCATGTGTCTCGGTACAGATGATATTTCTGTTATCGAAATGGCAGGAGGATACACAGCATTTGCCAATCATGGCATACGCTCTAACCCAATCTATGTAGACCGAATAGAAGACAAATCCGGCATGATACTCAACAACTTCGTTCCTCGCCAAAGAGAGGTATTCAGCGAAACAGCATATGCTAGAATGCTAGATATGCTTCGCAGCGTGATAGATGGAGGAACAGGAGGAAGAATGCGCAGAAACTATGACCTAAAAACTGTGCCGATGGGAGGTAAAACAGGAACCACACAAGAAAATGCTGATGGATGGTTTATGGCTTTCACCCCTAGTCTATCGACTGCTACGTGGGTAGGTGGAGAGGATAGGGATATCCACTTCGACAATATGCGTGATGGACAAGGAGCCGAAATGGCACTACCGATCTGTGGCATGTTCTTAGAAAAAGTATATAATGACCCAAAACTCAAGTATACTCAGACCGAACAATTTGACACTGTAAATATTCCAATCTGTCCTCCAAAAGAAGAGGAAGCGGAAGATGTTCCTGTCGGGATTGATGATAGATTTAATTAAAATAAGCAATCATAAAAAGAAAGAGGGTGTTGGCATCAAAGTGATGCTGACAGCTGCCACTTTCAACTTCAAAAGAATAGATGAACAAGTAAGGACAAAAAAATTGTCCAGAACTATATAAAACACGGGCAATCTTATTTTATAAGTTTGTGGTGATAGAAGTTTTTGAGGGAAGACTATATGATTATAGAATATCTTTTCTGGATGTCTTCCAGCGATATACATGTTAATGTAGGAGGGCCTCCCCCCTGTAATTCACCCTGCTCATATGATAACTCCCAATATCGCCCATCACCCTCATCTTGGTAAAGAATATACCAGCCACTAGTATCAGTGGTTATTTTAGATAAATAACTAGATATAAGATGATAAATTCGTTTTGAGGCTTCGTCCTCCTCTATATGATTATTCACCAGAAGCCATTTTCCTTGAATTTTTATTTCTTGGCTGTCAATCATATTTTTATTTTCTATATAAGTTTTTGAATTTGATGGTATAGAGCATTAAGTATTCTAAATTCTCTAGTTCCCCCTAAGCTTCTACCTTTTCCAACAAACACCCAAGATAATTTGGCTCTCTGTTTATGAGAGAAATTATTCCTGTTAGAAGCGTGTTTGATTCTATCATCTTAAAACTTTTGGGAATTTCCATAATCTATCCTTACTATAAATTTAATATTAATAAATTACAAGTCGTCAAAACCTGTAACTTATTTCATTTGGGATAGTCCCTATTTATTAACGCCACAATCTTTTATACCATTTATTTAAGTCAAATTTCACACCTTCTTCAATCTCCATTGGCAGTCTTATGTAACAATGATAATTAATATAATCATCCATTTTATTTACTTTTACAAAGGTTGCTAAAAGTATGGTTTCTTTTTTCTTTGAGTGTAATACAGTAAGGTCAACCCATGATATATCATTATAAGATAAATATATAATTTCAGCTAATTCTTCAAAACTACACATTGAATTTTTAGATAAATTTACATTGAAACTTTCTGATTTACATTGAAACTTTCTGTTGGATTCTCCTCTGTTATTTCATCAATAATAAAATGTAAATTACTTGACACCTCATTTGTTGTTAATTTAGTTACTAAATAGAACAAATTATCCAATGTTAATTTCAAGTCATTTGATATTTTTTCTTTAAAATTCATTTATGGCATATCTGGTTTGCTATTATTAAAAATCATGACTATAAATAGTTCTGAGAACTTAAATAGAAGTATAAAGATAAAAATCAACCATCTTTTCAGGTTTACTTTTTACTGTAAATCACTATTGGAGTATTAAATATTCCAATCATATCAGTAGATTTCATTCCTTTTTCTTCCATTTTTTTTTGCAAAGTATCAGCTTTCTTTCTAATCAAATAGCAATCATATTCAGCAGACAAATCTCCACTAACACTGATTGTGAAATCTTTTCGTTCAGCCTCAAATTGCATATTCATCAACTGTATCCAAGAAATACCTCCATCCATATAGTAACGCTTATTATCTTCCAATACCACCTTAATCACATCATCACTTTGGAACACCTCCGGCATCAAACCTCTCGATATTTTGAAGAAAAAAGCAATACCTAATAAGTGGATGCACAGCAAGCTGATCATCAAAATCCGAGCACTTACCCTCGTCAGCAGATCTGCAAATGAAACAGCAAACAAGAAGGTAAAAATGAAACCATAATAAAAGAATGTTCTGAAGAACGGAAGTACCGAATGCAAAACAAGAAACAGACAAGGAGTAAGACCAAAAATCAGCCACAGCACGATGGTTGGTTTATCTCTCCGCCAAAGCGTATAAGCGATAGCCAAAGCAAAGACAGCGATAACAATATAGTACGGAGCATAGAAAATATGCACCACAGTACCTAGCATAAAACCAGGAAGAGATTTCACCACAGTGAGGCGATCGACTGTTTGCACAAACTCATTATCAGTCAGTGCCTCAATGCCCGAAACAATGAGAATAGGCGAATACATCAAGAAAACGAGCACACCCACCAACGCCGAATAGAGAATCTGAGTTTTCAGGTGTTTATAATTATAAATGAAGATCAAAAGGCTGATAGACAAAAAAGGGTAAAGATAGGAAGGCATTGTCCAAGCGCCCAAAGCGCTACTAAGGGCAAAGGCAAACCAGTCTCGTGGTCGATTGTCATTTTTGATAATATTGAAAGCCGAGTAAAACCCAATGACCACAAAAAACATGACAAAAGCATAGCCACGCGCAATGTAAGCATGTTGCATATTGGTTACAACAAATGCCCCAACAGCTACAACAAATAGGGCTACATTTTCACCATAAAACTTACGAACAAAACGATAGCCAAAAATCCAAGTCAACAAACTGACAAAAACAGCTGGAAGTCGGAGACGGAAAAGCAGATCTAACCCAGGAATCTCATTCGACAGATTGACCAATAAAGTAGAGAAAACATGATTGTTAGGATAAGGATATAGTGCCAAAGCATGCCAAAAGGGAGGCTTTATAAAATCATAATAAGTCATTGGTTCATCCAGTGTTAATGGATAAAAAAAGGCTAAATATAATGTTGTAAAAAAAGAGAGAAGCAAGAAGTACTTGACATTCGACGTTTTGATCAACTTAAACGTATCAACAGCATAATTGGACAAAAAACGGACACCCGATTTCACCTGTTCCACCACCCTATCTGCTTTGTAAGAAGCAACGCCAAAAATAAAAGCTAAGAAGAATAGTAAGATCAAAATAATTCCTTTCCGATCAGCCAAAGAAAAGGCATAAGAGTGATTTGTGCCTTTAATAAGGATGTTTTGCAAATCCAACGCAAAAAATACAGACCATTGCTCCACACTGAAAATGAGGACAGACAGCATTAGTAAAATGGCTAGAATGGCGATCGAAACAGAGAAATATTTTAGCAGTTTTGTCATTTGATGCTCAACTATTTTAGCTTATAAACATCAAAGGTACATATTTCTTGCTTTCTTAACTATATTTGTATTTCAATTAGTAAATGCAAAATGACAAGTTCATTAAAAAAGAAAACAAGTTTCGCCCTCTTCTGGAGTTTTATTGACAAAGGAGGACAACAATTCCTGCAATTAGCCTTTGGAATTGTGCTTGCTCGCATCTTGCTAACCGACGATTTTGGTACCTTTGCCTTGCTTGCCATCTTTACGGCAATGGCTAACATTTTGCAAGAAAGTGGTTTTGCTTCTGCTCTGATTAGAAAAACCAATCCAGACAAAGCTGATTTTGCGTCCGTGTTCTACTTCAACACTTGCATCAGCATCATTATATATATAGGCTTTTTTTTCGCAACACCTCTTCTTAGTAATTTTTACGATAAACCTGTGCTATCTGCCTTAGCCCGTGTCACCTTTTTATCCTTTGTTTTCAACTCCTTTGGCATCATTCAGAATGTTATTTTGGTCAGAAAGATGGACTTCAAAACCAATACCAAAGCGACCCTGATTTCCAGCCTCTTAGCTGGCTTGGTTAGTATTGCACTTGCCCTACAAGGGTATGCCGTGTGGGCATTGGTGGCTCAACTGGTGGTGCAGTCCTTTGTACGCAGTGTGCTGTTGTGGATCTTTGTCAGATGGCGACCAGAAACAGGCTTTTCTTTTGTTCACATTAAGGCGATGACTTCGTATAGTTCTAAGCTTCTGGTAACTTCATTGATGAACCAATTTTGTGTCAACATCTATTCTAATGTGATAGGAAAATGCTTTAGTTCTCATCTTGTTGGGGTCTACAATCAAGCAAATAAGTTTAGTACCATCCCTCAATCGGTGATCAGTGATGGCATCAAGACCGCCACTTTTCCGGCATTGGCAAAAATAAAAGATGATGATCAATATCTAAAAAAAGCATATCGCAAGATTATACGCATTACGGCCTTCATTTCGTTTCCTATTGCTTTGGCTATCATCATCACAGCCAAACCTATCATCCTGATTCTGATCACCGAAAAATGGGAACAAGCTATTCCTCTTTTGCAAATATTTGCCATCGGAGGAGCTTTCTATCCCTTATACAGTCTAGTGGCTACGCTTTTGCAAACAATCGGAAAATCGGGGCTGATCTTGAAGTTAGAAACCTTTAGAAATCTGATGGCGATGAGTATCCTCTTTTTCACCACTCAGTTAGGTGTTACCGAAATCGTTATGGGGTTCAGCTTTGTCAATATAGCCATCTTTTTTGTAGGTATATTGGTGGCAGGCAGACATATAAACTATAAACTTATAGAGATAGCAAAAGATATAGCACCGTTTGTTCTGATTGCGTGCTTCTGCTTTATTCCTTTTGGTTTCATCGAATATTTGGGAGTTAGCAATCTGTGGCTCTTACTCCTTGTGCCGAGTTTGACGGGAGCGATGCTCTATCTCTCTATTTTGAAATTTGCAGGCTCTGTGATCATTGATGATGCCATCCAATTTTTGAAAGATATGCTCAAGAAAAATCAAGAAAAATGATCAGACTTATATTAACAGGAGGATTGGGCAATCAGATGTTCGAGTATGCCACAGCAAAGGCTCTCGCTCTGAAATTGAATAAAGAGCTTAACTTAGACTTGTATGCTTTACAAAAAAAGACAAAAGGCATAAAACGAGATTTTGAACTTGACATTTTTGATATTGATCTCAAAATATCCTCTTCGTGGAAAACGAAATTGCTTGTCAAACTATTTCCATTCGTGGAACAAAACAGGACTTTTTTCGGAAAAACATTCAATTATTTCAGAGATTATTCTGCTATTGTCTACCTTCCTAAATTTCAAGAGCTAGAGGGCAATGTGATTCTTCATGGTCACTTTCAGAATGAGAAATATTTTAAACAGTATAAAACCATCATTCGAAAAGAGTTTACCTTCAAACATCCGTTGAAAGAACAAAATCTACAGATTGCCCAACAGATGGAAAAGAGCAACAGCGTCGCGATTCATATTCGTCGTGGCGACTATGTTACAGATAGCAATTTTGCTCTTTGCACCAAAGAATATTATCAGGAGGCAATGGACTCAATAAGAAAGGAAGTAGAAAATCCTGTGTTCTTCATCTTTTCGCAAGATTTTGATTGGATCAACGAAAATCTTACTTTTGATAAAGAAGAAGTTCATTTCATTGATTGGAATAAAGGCAAAGATAGCTATATTGATATGCAACTGATGAGCCTTTGCAAACATAACATCATAGCCAACAGTAGTTTTAGTTGGTGGGCAGCATGGCTAAATAAGAATCCTGAAAAGAGGATCTTTGCCCCTGCTCGATGGTTCAGAAAAGAGGAACGCAATGAGGACTTGAAAGATTTTTATCCCCAAGGGTGGAAAATGATATAACAAAAAGATGATGTGCAAGATTTCTGTTTTAATGCCAGTATATAATGCCGAAAAATATTTGGCAGAGGCTATTGACAGCATCATCAAGCAAACATACACCGATTGGGAACTTATCCTGATCAACGATGGATCCACGGACGGAAGCGAAAAAATAATAGAACACTACCAAGACCCAAGAATAAAATATCATAAAAATGAGCAGAATCTAGGCTTGATCAAAACTCTGAACAAAGGTATTGATCTCTGCCAAGGCAAATACATTGCCCGAATGGACGCTGATGATATTGCCTTCCCCGAACGACTAAATCAACAAGTGGGACTGATGGATGCTAAGCCTGAACTAATCTTGTGTGGCACGAATGCCATCGTGATAGACGAAAAAGGCAATGAAACGGGCAAAATTGTGAATCCAAGCTCTGATACATTATTACAAATCAGCCTGCTCTTTACCAATCCATTTATTCATCCTTCCATCATGATTAGGAAAGAGAAATTAGGAGTGGATAGATTTGATGCTGAAGCTCTCCATGTGGAAGATTTTGATTTTTGGATCAGATTATCGAGTAAAGGACAACTAGCCAACGTCAATCAACCCTTGCTAAAATACAGGTGGCATGAGACCAACGTTTCAGTCAAGAATGCTGAATTTCAAGAAGGGATGAAAGATAAAATCATCAGACAGCAGATCACTGCCCAACTAGAAACCAAACCTAGCCCAAGAGAACTGAAGGCACATCGCCTGACTTTCTCCCTCTATAAATATGGGAAAAAGATCAAGGTTTCGGCAGACAGAGCAGAGCATGTTGTCAAATGGTTTAAGAAGCTTTCTGAACAAAACAGGAAGTTAGGCCGATACCCCCAAGCAGATTTCGATGCTTTTTTGTGGAGCAGATGGATGGTACTTTGCATTGCTCTGAATAAAAAGAGTGAAATGTTTTTTCCTAACTTTATAAAGAAAACTCCGAAAACAATCATGAAAACATTTAAGTTAGCATTATACCTCAGCCGAAAATGATAGAAGATTTAAGCCACTATAACGCACCCGATACCGAACTAAGGAGATTACAGCTCAAGATGCTAGACATCCTGATCATCGTAGCCGACATCTGTGACAAACACAACCTGCCCTACTGGATCAGTGGAGGCACCCTATTGGGAGCAAAACGACATGGAGGCTTTATCCCTTGGGATGACGACATTGACATCGAACTGTTGAGGAAAGATTATAAAAAGCTTTTGAAAATATTACCTAAAGAATTACCAAACGATCTATATCTACAAACACCTAAAGAGAAAAGCTATAGACTACTGTTTTCTAAGGTGAGAGATAAAAAGTCGACTATCCTATCAGATGAGGAAAATATGGCTAGCTATCGATATAAGGGTTTGTTCATCGACATTTTTTCAGAAGAAAGAAGCTATCCTCGGCTGAAAAGCTTTGTCGATTTTTTCTATGGAAGGGCTTTTAGAAGGTTCAAACGAGGGCGAGCATTTCAATCGTTTCAGTATTTCTATGAGTATGCGATCTCGTTAATTCTATTACCTATTGGGCATCTGCTGAAATGGATGGCTAGAGGCATCTGCGCGCTGACAAAACCTCCATATATTCTTCATAGCTATGGCATTGGCAACACTACTATTCATAAGGCTGAATATATGTTTCCAACCTCTAAGATAAAATTTGAGGGCAGAATGTTTTCTGCCCCCAAAAATATTGATCTTTATCTGAAAACTCAGTATGGCGATTATATGTCAATCCCTAAACCTGAGAACAGACCGTCACATTTTACACAAGTGACATATCATTAAAGTCCTATTATTCCTTCACTCTTTCTACGTAAGCACCCTCAGCAGTGTTGATCTTGATCAGGTCGCCTTCGTTGATAAATAGAGGAACTCTTATTTCTGCACCGGTTTCCACAGTAGCCGGTTTCATCGCATTAGTTGCTGTGTCACCTTTGATTCCTGGTTCAGTATAAGTAATTCTAAGCGTTACTGATTGAGGAAGTTCAGCAGTCAAGATTGTTTCACTCTCTGCATGCACCTGTACATCAATAGTATCACCTTCTTTCAAGAAATCTACTCCTACGATTTGCTCTCTAGGAACAGCTATTTGTTCAAAAGTCTCTTGATTCATTAGGTTATAGCCCATATCATCAGCATAAAGGAATTGGTAAGGACGTCTTTCGATACGCACCTCATCAATTTTCACACCAGCATTGAATGTTTTTTCCAAGATACGTCCTGTAGTCACATTACGCATTTTAGTACGAACGAAGGCTGCTCCTTTTCCTGGTTTAACGTGTAGGAATTCAACGATCACGAAATATTGCCCCTCTAGGTCGATGCACATTCCGTTTCTTATATCCGCTGTTGTTGCCATCTTTTGTAGTAATCTATTTTTAGTTTATATTATTTTATCAATCCTCTATTTTTCAATAGATAAGTTGGATTTGGTTCTGCTCCTCTAAAGTTCTTGTACAATGTCATTGGGTCATCTGAACCACCTTTAGAAAGCACATTTTCTCTGAAAGATTTTGCTGTTTCTTGGTCAAATAGTCCTTTTTCTTCATACACTTGGAAAGCATCAGAGTCTAGTACTTCAGACCATAGGTAGCTGTAGTATCCGGCAGAATAACCTCCACTGAAGATGTGTTGGAAGTAAGTACTTCTATATCTCGGGATGATTTCGCTGATCAATCCAGCATTTTTCATTGCATCTTCTTCAAATTTATTAACATCAAATCCTGGTTTTCCTTCTACTTTATCAACAGACAAATTAGGTGCAGCAGTCATGGTGTAATATGCCATATCAAGCATTGCAGCGGCTACCAATTCAGTAGTTCTGAAACCTTGATTGAATGTACCTGCATTGTTGATCTTAGCGATCAATTCGTCAGGCATCACTTCGCCGGTTTCGTAATGCTTAGCATACATTTTCATCACTTCAGGTTGAAAAGCCCAATGCTCCATAATTTGTGAAGGAAGCTCTACAAAGTCGCGAGAAACAGCAGTTCCAGACAGTGTATTGTAGTTACATTGAGAAAGCAATCCGTGTAATCCGTGTCCGAACTCATGGAACATTGTTTCCACTTGATCCATGCTCAACAAAGCAGGCTTGCCATCAGCAGGAGGATTATAGTTTCCTACATTATAGATAAGAGGATAAACTTGTTCGCCATTTTTCACCGATTGTTTACGGAAACTGCTCATCCAAGCACCAGCTCTTTTAGCTCCCGGACGTGCATAGCTATCGAAATAAATTACACCAATCAGTTTGCCATCAGCCTCAGTTACTTCAAAAGCCTCAACATCTTCTTGATATACAGGAATATCTATTTTAGTGAAATTAATTCCATAAAGGTTGTTTGCTACAGCAAAAACACCTTCTCTCACTTGGTCAGCTACAAAGTATTCTTTGATCAACTCTTCATCAAGATCGTATTTTTCTTTACGCACTTTTTCTGAATAATACCACCAGTCCCAAGGCTCTATTTTATCAATCTTGTCTCCTTGTTTCTTAGCCATTGCAAGAAGTTCTGCAGACTCTTCTTTTGCTTTAGGGATAGCATATTGCCAAATATCATTCAAAAGTTTGTTCACATTTTCAGGAGTTTTGGCCATTGTTTCGTCCAAAATATAGTCAGCATGTGATGCAAAGCCTAGAAGATTTGCACGCTCAAGACGTAGAGAAACAATTTTCTCGATGATAGCCTTATTGTCAAACTCGTTGTCATTGTTGGCACGCATATTCATCGCTGTATAGATTTTTTCTCTCAGTGCTCTATTGTCAGCATATTGCACAAATGGCTCCCAGCTTGGCTTATCCAATGTGAATATCCATTTTCCTTCTTGTTTTTTAGCTTTAGCTGTTTCAGCAGCTGCAGCAATCAGTCCAGCAGGAAGACCAGATAGATCTTTTTCATTATCAATAACTAGTTCAAAGTTTTTAGTCTCTTCCAAGATATTGTTACCATAGTCAAGAGTCAACAAGCTCATTTCTTTGTTGATTTCTCTCATGCGAGCTTGTTTAGCTTCGTCAAGGGCAATACCAGAACGAATAAAACCTTTGTAGAATTTATCGATCAATTGTTGCTCTTCTTTTGTTCTACCCTCAAAATCATTTTTCTTCACAGCTTCCACTCTTTTGAAAAGCTTAGCATTCAGATTGATATTATCTTCATGCTCTGTCAATTTTGGAGTAATTTCTTTGGCAATAGCTTCAATTTCAGGATTGGTGTTTGCACTTTTCAATCCATAAAATACGGTTCCCACTCTGCTGAACATTTCGCCAGCATGGTCTAGTGCCACAATTGTATTTTCGAAAGTTGGCTCTTCACTATTGTTCACAATAGCGTCTATTTCAGCATTGTTTTGTTTCATTGCTTCTTCAAAAGCAGGAACATAATGCTCTACTTTTATTTTATCGAATGGAGGAACTCCATGCAGAGTTTTGAACTCAGTGAAAAACGGGTTGTCCCGATTCTTATCGCAAGAAACTGCCATAATAAAAAGACTTAAAATAATAATGTATTTCTTCATTTTCTTGTTCTAGTGTTTAAACATAACTTATTTAGCTGCACAAAAGTAATGAAAATTAACTTTAGACTAAAA
This sequence comes from uncultured Dysgonomonas sp., assembly GCA_937995835.1. Lineage (GTDB taxonomy): Bacteria > Bacteroidota > Bacteroidia > Bacteroidales > Dysgonomonadaceae > Dysgonomonas. The sequence goes on from CALKIV010000027.1 coordinate 50,055, forward strand.
ATAATACTCGTCGTACTTGCGCTAAAGCAAAAAATAATAGCAATGGAAGTCGATTTTTCGATTTATATTGTGTAAATTTGGTTACTAAGACTATTAAGTTAATATAACACCCAATGTTTATCAATCAAAAATTTGTATCTAGCAATCTGCAGGTTTTAAGCCTTTTCGTCCTCCTTTTATTGTTATTGCAAGCATGTGCAACAACTCCTGAGGAAAAAATAAAAGCCATTGCAGAAAACACTCAAAAAGCTTGTCCTTTAAACATTGATGAGTATACAATTATGCAAAAAGCTGAGGCTTTATTACCTCAAAAAACTTTAAAATTTACATATAGTCTACAAGGCACTTTTGGTGAAGACATCAAAAAAGAGATGACCGTAGCGATGAAGCCTGTGCTGGTAGAGAGACTAAAGCAAGCCAATGAATACGCATTTTACCTAGAAAACGAAGTGAGCTTCGAACATCTATATCTTGACACTCAAGGAGACTCTGTGATGCATATCACATTAGCCCCTCTTGACTATAAATAAAACAATATTATTCTAAGAATAATCTAATACCCATTATTATATGCTGAAATTGATAAAAAACGATCCATGGCTAAAACCATACAGACTACCGATTGAAGGCAGGTATAAATATGCAATCCACAAAGAAAAAATACTGACCAACGATGGAGCGATTTCATTATCAGACTTCTCCTCTGGTCATCATTACTTTGGACTTCATAAACTTGCTGAAGGATGGGTGTTTCGAGAATGGGCTCCTAATGCCAAGGAAATATTTTTGATTGGCACATTTAATGGATGGCAAAGAGAAGATAGGTATAAGCTCTCTCCCATTGGAGAAGGAAAGTGGGAAATAAAACTCCCATTGGATGCGCTGAAGCATGAAGATCTATACAAACTCATCATCTGCTGGGAAGGTGGAGAAGGCGAACGTATTCCGGCATGGGCCAACAGAGTTGTTCAGGATATTCAAACTAAGTTATTCAGTGCACAAGTATGGAATCCTAACACCCCATATCAGTTTAAAGTAAAAAACTTTAAACCAGACACCAATCCTCTTTTGATCTACGAATGCCACATAGGAATGGGCACAAGTGAAGAAAAAGTGGGAACATACGATGAGTTCAGAAAAAACATTCTTCCTCGAATAAAAGCAGATGGCTACAATGCAATTCAGGTAATGGCAATTCAAGAGCACCCCTATTATGGATCTTTTGGCTATCATGTATCTAGTTTTTTTGCTCCATCCTCACGTTTTGGAACACCCGATGAACTAAAACATCTGATTGACGAAGCACACAGCATGGGCATCACTGTCATCATGGACTTGGTGCACTCACATGCTGTAAAAAACGAATTAGAAGGCTTAGGTAAATTTGACGGCACTCTATATCAATACTTTCACGAAGGAGCACGCAGGGAACACCCAACATGGGATTCACTATGCTTTGACTATGGCAAGAACGAGGTCATTCACTTCCTACTTTCCAATTGTAAATATTGGTTGGAAGAGTTCAATTTCGATGGATTCAGATTCGATGGTGTCACCTCTATGCTCTATTATAGCCATGGCATAGAACAATCTTTCATGAGCTATGACGACTACTATGATGGAGGCACAGATGGAGATGCTCTTTGCTACATCACTCTAGCCAACAAGATGATCCATGAGTTTAAACCCAAAGCCATAACCATTGCCGAAGAAGTTAGCGGTATGCCCGGTTTAGCTACTCCTGTGGCAGACGGAGGATATGGTTTTGACTATCGGATGGCATTAAACATCCCTGACTATTGGATCAAAATGATCAAAGAGAAGAAGGACGAAGACTGGCATCCATCGGGAATCTTTTGGGAACTAACCAACAGAAGAGCCGACGAGAAAACAATCTCGTATGCCGAAAGTCACGACCAAGCCTTAGTTGGAGACAAAACAATCGTTTTCAGACTAATTGACTCTGACATGTATTGGCATATGTCTAAACTCTATGGCAGTTCGCAGACTACAGACCGAGGCATTGCTCTCCACAAGATGATTAGATTAGTAACAGCATCAACCATCAATGGAGGATACCTCAACTTTATGGGTAATGAATTTGGACATCCCGAATGGGTAGATTTTCCACGCGAAGGTAATGGTTGGTCGTATAAATATGCCAAGCGCCAATGGGAACTTGTAGATGATAAAAACTTAAAATATCACTTCCTAGGAGACTTTGACAGAGATATGCTAAATTTAATATCTTCAGTCAAAAAATTTCAGGAGACAAAATTAGTGAAACTCTGGGACAATAATGACGACCAAATTCTTGCATATGAGCGAGAAGGACTGGTATTTGTCTTCAATTTCAACCCCACTACATCTTTCACTGACTATAAGATTCTTGCTCCAGTTGGCAAATATCAAATGATATTCAATACTGATTCTGCAATTTATGGAGGAAACGATTTAGCAGACCCATCTGTGACACACTTTACCCAAGCAGACCCTCTATATGAAAAAGAGGGCAAAGGATGGCTCAGCCTATACATTCCTTCCCGCACTGCATTTGTATTGAAAAGCATAAAACCCAGTGGAACGGATAAGAAAAGTTAATACCCATTTTTAGAATAAACGGGATGCAAAAAACACAAAAATAGAAGTATCTTTGTAAATAAGATCAATCAATCATTAATATAATTACAATGAGCTTATATCCATTAAAATTTACTCCTATCCTAAAATCAATCATTTGGGGGGGAGACCAAATATGCAAATTTAAAGACATCCAACCACATCAAAGTGGCATTGGAGAAAGCTGGGAAATTTCCGGTGTAGAAGGTAATGTATCCACCGTATCCGAAGGAAGCCTAAGAGGTCAAGAATTGGACAAACTGATTGCCCAATACAAGGGAGAATTGGTAGGAGAATCTGTTTACAAAAAATTTGGAGACAAATTCCCTCTATTGATCAAGTTTATCGATGCACGTGACAATCTGTCAATTCAAGTACATCCCGATGATGAATTAGGGATGAAACGCCACAACTCATTTGGCAAAACCGAAATGTGGTACGTAATCAAAGCCGAGAAGGATGCCTTCTTATATTCTGGTTTTGCTAAAGAAATGACTCCTGACGAATATGTAAAAAGCATCGAAGACAACACATTCATCGATTACCTTGATCAACATAAAGTGAAGCCTGGAGATGTTTTCTTCCTTCCAGCTGGACGCGTTCATGCCATTGGAGCAGGCACATTCATAGCAGAAATACAACAAACCTCAAATATCACCTATCGCATTTATGACTACAATCGTAAAGATGCAAATGGAAATACTAGAGAACTGCATACAGAGCTTGCTAAAGATGCCATAGATTTCAAACGATACGACAATCATCAGAGCCAATATGTAGCCAAGAAAGATGAAGCAGTATTGCTAGAGACTTGTCAATACTTCACAACCAACGTACTAGAAGTAGAGCATAAATTGAGCAGAGACTACTCTAAGATCGATTCATTTGTCATCCAAATCTGCATGGAAGGTGCATGCACCATTACAGACGATAAAGGGAACAAAACAGAAGTAAAACAAGGTGAATCTATCCTATACCCTGCCAATACTCAAAATATAACAATTGAGCCTAAAGGTAGCGTACACCTATTGGAGACGTATGTATAAACCTAAATAATGAAAGGATTATTATTAGTCAACACAGGTAGCCCTGCCAGTCCCCAACCCAAAGATGTAAAAATGTTTATCGAAGCCATGCTGTCAGACCCTCTGGTCATGACAGTGCCTGATTGGTTTCGTACCATCTTGGTGAAAGGCATTATAGGACCAACGCGACAATTTGCTTCTGCTAAAAAGTACAGCCTTATTTGGGACGAAGAAATAAATACCTCTACCCTGATCAACAATGCCAAAGAACTGGCTAAAAAAGTGGAAGAACAGGCCAAGATTCCAGTAGAAGTCGGCATGAGATACCTAGAACCTTGCATCACCAAGGCGCTAACTAAACTCGCAGTCCGAAATAGCGAATTAACTGAAGTAGTTGTGCTGCCACTCTTTCCGCATTATGCGCAATCGTCCTACCAGACTGTTGTGGAGAAAGTGCAAGACTGCTATCAAAGAGGTGAATATACTTTCAGTCTTCGCATCATTGAGCCATATTTCAATCACAAAGAATACATTGATGCCATATGCGAAAGCATAAAACCCTATCTGAGGGACGACTACGAGCGTATCTTATTCAATTTTCATAGTCTTCCCCTCAGCCATGTGGAAGAGGGCTTCGAAAAAGGAGTAGAATTTGACTATGTCTATCAAGTCAAGGAAACCGTTCGCTTAATTACACACCAGATGGATTTAGAAGCCAAGAAAGTAAGAGTGGTTTTCTCTTCTGCATTTGGCAAAAAATGGCTTGAGCCTTCCTTGGACGACCAAGTGGGAGAAATGGCAGAAGAAGGAATCAAAAAAATACTGGTTGTTTCACCAGGCTTTGCCTCAGACAATCTAGAAACACTATACGACATAGACATTGCAGCCAAAGATATCTTTATCAATAAAGGTGGTGAGCAATTGACCTATATCCCTTGCCTCAATGCTTCACAAGCATGGGTAGACGCTATACAACAGATTATATTATGATTTTCTCTAAAAAAAAACGCTTTATTATTTTCAATGACGGTTTGACTAAAGGTGGAACCGAACAGTTACTGATCAACCTATTGGCACATTTGGTGCAAAAGGACTGTGACGTAACCCTCATCCTTCTTGAAGAATCTGACAAAAACATCATGTTAGACAAAATTCCTGAAGAAGTGAAGATAAAATACCTATTCAGCACACAAGACTCCAACTTTGCTAAAAAGCGAGGCGAGCTGAAAATGATCTATAAAACAAAATCATTTATGGCTGCTAGGGAAATATTTGAGGAAGACTACGACGAAGTCATCTGTTTCAAAGAAGGCTTTTATGCTAAAATGTTTAGCCAATGGGGAATTCCTAAAACCCTTTGGGTGCATAACATTTTATATAAAAGAGAATATGAAATCAACAGCCTGAGAGACAAATTCTCTGTATGGCTTAATAAAAAAAAGATAGCAAAAACACAAGAAAGCTACTCAGCTTACGAGAGAGTGATATGCGTTTCTGAAGCCTGCAAAAAAGCCTATGTAAATATCGTTTATGACGGCTATCTACCCATTCAAGACATAAGAATCGTTCCCAATGCCATCAAGCAAGAAGACGTGATTGCCTTGAGCAAGGAAGACATCAGCGACCATTGGCAAACCAAGGAAGGAGTCAACTTTATTTTAATGGCAAGGCAGTCTCCAGAAAAGAGGATAGACCGTGTGATTAATGCCTCTAAAAAGCTATTAGACGAAGGCTATAAATTCAATGTTCATATACTTGGACAAGGAAGCAACAGCGATGAATTCATAAAAACCATCGTAGACTTGGCTCTGGAGGATGTCATTTCACTCTATGGAGATATCGACAATCCATATCCATATATCAAAAAAGCAGACTGGCTGATCTGCTCATCCGAGAGAGAGAGCTTTTCACTAGCCATTCTTGAAGCCATGATACTAGGCACGCCTATCATCACCACTGACTGTGGAGGACCAACCAACATTGTGGAGAACGGTAGATATGGACTACTCACTGAAAATAGTAGCGAGGGAGTATATACCGGCATGAAGACTGTCCTTGATGATACCACTCTGCAAACAAAATATTCAACTGAACAAGAAAAGGTTCTTAGTTACTACAAATATGAAAATTGGATAAAGACAGTGAACAAGCTCTTATCAGTATAAAAGGAGCAACTCTGTCAAAACTAACACTAAAGGAAGATCAACACTGCTTAAAAATAGTTATTAACAATAAGAAAGAGTTTTCAACAAGTTTGGAAGGTTAGATTCTATAAGTGCCATCCAACTTTCAAAAAATGCTTATCTTCGTTTATCAAAACTCACTAATTATTTTAGATAAAATTATATGGGTAAAATAATTGCAATAGCAAACCAAAAAGGTGGAGTAGGAAAAACCACCACTGCCATAAACTTGGCTGCCTCATTAGCTGCGATGGAAAAGAAAGTCCTAGTTATAGATGCAGACCCTCAAGCTAACGCTTCGTCAGGCTTAGGCCTTGACATCAAGCTTATAGAAAAGACCATCTATGAATGTCTGATTGGATCTGCCGTAACTAAAGAGGCAATCGTACCAACAGCCTTAGACAATCTCTTTGTGCTTCCGTCTCACATCAACCTTGTTGGGGCTGAACTAGAGATGTTAAATGTAGAGAACAGAGAAAAGCAATTAATAAGAGTATTGGACTCTATTAAATCTGACTACGATTTTATTCTCATCGACTGTTCACCATCGTTAGGACTAATCACAGTCAACGCATTAACAGCAGCCGACTCTGTGATCATCCCTGTGCAATGCGAATATTTTGCACTAGAGGGAATCAGTAAATTACTCAACACGATACGCATCATTAAATCTAAATTGAATCCTCATTTAGAAATCGAAGGCTTCTTGCTAACGATGTATGATGCACGCTTGCGCTTGGCTAATCAGATTTATGAAGAAGTAAAAAGTCACTTCCAAGATCTTGTGTTCACAACAGTGATCCAAAGAAATGTAAAACTAAGTGAATCTCAAAGTTTTGCTCTGCCTGCACTGTCTTACGATGCAGAATCGAGAGGAGCAATTAATCATATGCAGCTAGCACAAGAGTTAATTGAGAAAAATTCTTAACTTTGTGTTCTAAAAGCATTTTATCCTAATATTTAATTGTAATATTGCCAACATTACAGTTGATGTTAGGATTTGGTATAATTAAATTAAAGAAGATATTCGTATCTCAAAACTACAATTTGAACTATGTCTAAAAAACCCGCATTAGGAAGAGGGCTCGATGCACTTATTACGTTGGATGAAATAAAAACAGAAGGATCATCTTCTATCAACGAGATCAGTTTATCCAAAATAAAAGCAAATCCGGGACAGCCTCGCCAAATATTTGACGAAGAAGCATTACAAGAGCTTGCCATGTCTATCCGCCAGATAGGGGTGATACAGCCTGTAACACTACGCGAAGTGGGTAACGATGAATACCAAATCATTGCTGGAGAAAGACGTTACAGAGCGGCTAAAGAAGCCGGATTGACGGCTATCCCTGCCTATGTGAAAACGGCAGCTGACGAAACCGTCATGGAAATGGCTTTGATCGAAAACATTCAACGTGAAGACTTAAATTCAATTGAAATTGCGTTGGCATACCAAAAACTGATAGAAACTTACGACCTTACCCAAGAACGCTTGAGTGAAAGAGTAGGTAAAAAAAGAGCCACCATTGCCAATTATCTTAGACTATTAAAGTTGCCTGCCGAAATACAGATGGGTATCAGAGATCGCAGAATAGATATGGCACATGCACGTACACTGGTAACCTTGGATGATGTATCAGCACAATTAGAAGTGTATGAACTGATTCTTGAAGAAGGATTATCTGTCCGAAAAGTAGAAGAATACGTCAGAGCAATCAACGAAGGCGAAAAATTAGAAGAACTCCTGAAAGAAGAAAAAGCTGTAAACACAGTGAAAAAAGGAGGCGTTAAAAAAGCAACTCCAGAAGAGTTTGAACTTCTAAAAAGGCATCTTTCTAAATTCTTCAAAACCAATGTGCAACTGACATGCAACGAACAAGGCAAAGGAAGAATTAGCATTCCTTTCAAAACTGAAGAAGAGCTGGAAAAGCTAATTTCAATATTTGACCAATTGAAATAAATCCAAAGCATCCAGAGCCCAATATGAAAAGAGGATTAACAATCACGTTATTTTTCCTAGCTAGTTTTATTACAACACTTCCCTTATATGCTCAAAACGAAAATGAGCCTATTGCTAGCGACACTGTTACTCCTAATATATTTGTAACAGATACACTTACGAAAAGTGAAAAGATTCAGCTAGAAAAAGAAGTTGGGATCAAATTTGTCGATAGTTTTTCACCGGACCCATCTAAGGCTGCTCTGTATGCAGCTATTTTCCCTGGATTGGGACAGATATATAACCGAAAATACTGGAAGCTTCCCATCGTTTATGGTGGATTTTTAGGTGTTGCATATGCCATTACGTGGAATGGAAATATGCACAATGATTATAAAAATGCCTTCAAAGACTTGATGACTGACCCACGAAACAAAACAAGGTGGCACGAATTTGTCACAGACCCCTCTAAAGTGCTTAATTCAGAGACAGAATTTAACAGAACCAGAGATTTCTTGAAACGTCGAAGAGATTACTTCAGACGAAATAGAGACCTCGCAATCATAGTAGGCGTTGGCTTACACGCCCTTTGCATTATTGATGCATATGTAGATGCACACCTCTACAACTTCGATGTCACTCCAGACTTATCAATGAAAATGATGCCCGTTGTTTGGGGACCATCTGAAATTTCTCCCTCTGCAAGTTTCGGAATTCAATGCAATATTGTATTTTAGCAGAATAGACTAAACTCTTTTACAAACTTCAACCCGAGAATAACCATGTTTAAAGAAATATTATTAGGTAGTTTTATCTTCATCGGATCCGTTTCTAATCTTTTTGCCAGCAAAATGCAAGAGGATGGTGATGCCGGGAAGAAAAGAAATGCACTGACAACAGCAGATTTTCCTGCTGACATGGAAAGAAACTATGACGCGCTCTTAGAAAATTGGGCAACAAAAACTCAGGCACTGCCTGACTGCACCTACGAAACAAGCGACCCTGTCCTTTTTTCTGACTCTGAATATACACAACGCCTCTACGCTTTACCTAGCCAAATGGAGCTAGCCTTCAATCCTATTGTCAAACAGTTCATCGAAATGTATGCCAATAGAAGAAGAGGACAAGTGAGCTATATGCTAGGACAAGGACAATATTATTTTCCAATGTTCGAAGAAGAATTGGACAAACAAGGATTACCATTAGAACTAAAATATTTACCGGTTATAGAATCGGCACTCAACCCAGTAGCACGATCAAGAGTTGGCGCTTCAGGTCTGTGGCAGTTCATGTCAGCAACTGGAAAATTGTATAAACTAGAAATAAACAGTCTTGTAGACGAACGTCTTGATCCCCATAAGTCAACGCAAGCAGCAGTAAAATATCTAAAAGACATGTACGAGATCTACAAGGATTGGAACTTGGTGATTGCTGCCTACAACTGCGGACCTGGAAACGTGAATAAAGCGATCCGTCGAAGTGGAGGAAAAAGAGACTATTGGGAAATCTATCCCTACCTACCTAAAGAAACAAGAGGTTATGTGCCTGCATTTATTGCAGCAACATACATCATGAGCTATCATACTGATCATAATATATGCATCAGACAATCTGAACTACCAACACTTATCGACACACTGAACATAAACAAGCTGGTTCACTTCGAACAAATTTCAGACATGTTAAACATTCCAGTGGAGGATATCAGAAAGCTAAACCCTCAGTTCAGAGCAGACATCATACCTGGCGAATATAAATCATATGCTTTGAAATTACCTATTTCACAATTATCAGCCTTCATTGCAAAAGAAGATACTATCTACAACCACCGTGCCGAAGAGTTATTGACACACAAGCGCACTCGTGACATTGCCTCATTAGGCAACGCCTCAGCAGCTGGTGGAGGAGGATATGCCACGCATAAAGTGAGAAGAGGAGAAACTCTAGGTGCCATTGCTATGCGCTATAGAGTATCTGTTTCGCAACTTAAAAATTGGAATGGGATGAGATCAGACCGATTAAACATCGGACAAAATCTAAAAGTATCTGCCTACATTGCTCCTAAAAAGGAAGCAACAAAAGCCTCCCCTTCGCAAGTAAAACAAGACAAAATAACGGACTTCTTTGTAGACAACGGAGTACTGAAAAAGACTACCACCGTAACAAAGAAAACAACAACAAACTATCAAGTAAAAAAAGGTGACAGCTGGGCAAATATTGCTAAAAACACAGGAGCAAGCATAGCTGACATTAAGCAATGGAACAACATAAGAAACAATAAACTTGTTGCAGGTAGAAATCTTAAAATACATAAAACTGAGGTAAGAGAAGAGTTGACAGAAGTAGCTAAACCACAAAACGTAACGATGGGACTTGCTACAGATGCTCAAGCATACTTTGACACCTATGTAGATGGGCTAGATCTACCCACTCCTACTGCTACCTTAGGCATATTAGGATCTGAAGGAGATGCAACAAAAGAATTTGAAGACAACGCCTCTATCCTAGAGCAAGCATTGGCTATCTACCACAATGTTATATATGGTGAAACGCTGTCTCAAATAGCTGAGAGATATAATGTTACAGTAGAAGACATCCTTTCGTGGAATAATATAACAGAAGCAAGTAGCACCAATATAGCGAAGCTTTTGATCATATTACCTCAAGACGAAGAGTCTAAGAACAACGTATAAAACAGTTTATTACAACACTTTACCAATTTTCCCCTTTCCAAACGACTGGGGAAAGTTTTATTTTATATAATACTAATTTGTGATTAATCATGACCCAAGAAATTAAGCAGGAGCTAACAGATGATGATAAAATGATTCAGGACGAATTTGATGCACTCGTCCAGGACTATCTTAATACTAATCACAGACGTAAAGTAGAAATTATAACACAAGCTTTTGAATTTGCAAAAGATGCACACAAAGGAGTGCGTAGACGTTCGGGTGAGCCATATATTATGCATCCATTGGCAGTTGCACGAATCGTTTGTAAGGAAATTGGTTTAGGGTCAACATCCATCTGTGCCGCTCTATTGCACGATGTAGTTGAAGATACGGAATATACGACAGAAGATATAACCAAAATATTTGGGGAGAAAATAGCAATCATCGTTGATGGATTGACTAAAATTTCAAGTGGTATGTTTGGTGAAGATGTTTCTGTGCAAGCAGAGAATTTCCGCAAACTATTGCTTACGATGTCAAATGACATTCGGGTGATACTCATTAAAATAGCCGACCGATTACACAACATGCGCACCCTAGGAGCCATGTCTCCTGCCAAACAGCACAAGATAGCAGGCGAAACAATGTATATCTATGCTCCCCTAGCCCACCGTTTAGGACTGTTTGCAATCAAAACAGAGTTGGAAGAATTAAGCTTCAAGTGGGAAAATCCGGAAGTCTATGCCGATGTGTCAAAAAAGCTTGAAGAGACTCGTCATGAAAGGAGCAACATTTATGACAATTTTGCCAAACCATTGGTAGAGAATCTAAATAAGTTAAATTTCGAGTACGAAATAAAGGCTAGAGATAAATCGGTCTATTCCATCTGGAATAAGATGCAAGCCAAAGGAGTTCCATTTGAAGAAATCTATGATATTTTTGCTGTTCGCATCATCTTCGAGATGAGTCCAAACATTGACGAAAAGAAGCGATGTTGGGATATTTATTCAGCTATAACAGATATATACAAACTCCGTCCAGACCGAATTAGAGACTGGGTGAGTCGTCCAAAATCCAATGGATATCAAGCACTTCACCTTACTGTGATGGGACCTGATGGCAATTGGATCGAAATCCAGATTCGCAGCCGTCGTATGGACGACATTGCAGAGAAAGGCTTTGCTGCTCATTGGAAATATAAAGAAGGATCGATAGAAGAAGATACCGAGCTAGATAAATGGCTAAAAACCATTAAAGAAATTCTAGAGAATCCGAGTCCGAATGCACTGGATTTCTTAGACACTATCAAGCTAAACCTTTTTGCTCAAGAAATATTTGTTTTCACCCCAAAAGGTGATATCAAAACCTTAGCACAAGGAGCAACGGCACTCGATTTTGCCTACGACATTCACACCAACATAGGGGATCATGCCATTGGCGCAAAGGTAAATCACAAATTAGTCCCTATTACAACGAAACTCAATAGCGGAGATCAGGTAGAGATTCTGACATCAAAGACACAAAATCCATTGCCTGAGTGGCGCAACATTGTAACTACCGCCAAAGCCAAAAGTAAAGTAGAATATGCTTTACGTCAGTTGGAAAAACAGACAGCCCGCAGAGGAGAGGCCATATTAATTAAAGTTTTCAGAGAAGCAAATCTACAAGTTACGTCTAGCATTGTGGATCGGATCGTTGATTTTTATCAAAGAGAAGATAAAGAGGATCTCTTTATTGCCATCGGTAATGGCGAAATTGATATGCCTGAGAATGTCGAAAAGTTTCTAAACCTGAGACAAAAAGACTCGAACAATGTTATCTTAAAATACATGAAGCAGGCATTCAAAGCAGTGAAGCCTGGCAAATCAAAGATCAACAAAATAGAATATGACCCAATTGACACAAAAAAAACTTATCTACTAGATCAAGAGTCCTTTGAAAACAACTTTAAAATAGCTACTTGCTGTAATCCCATTTCAGGTGATAAAGTTCTAGGATTTGTGAGACAAGATCGTTACGTAGATGTACATGGAGTAAACTGTCCTGTTGCTCTGAAGCTGAAAGCCAGCCATGGGGATAGACTTGTCAATCTAGAATGGAGCAATCAAGCTAATTTTCCATTCGTGTCTACTGTCAAAGTTTCTGGTTTGGACAGAATGGGCATACTCAGAGATATCACCGAAGTGTTAACGAACAACACCATGAACATCAAAAGTATGCAAATGGAAACCAATGGAGGTGTTTTTGAGGGCACAATCGTGCTGTTTGTACTAGATACCCAAGAGCTCAAAAATATTGCTAAAAGGCTATCACAAATCAAGGGAGTAAAATCGGTAAATCGCATCCAAAAGATCTAGACGGACACCCCACATATATAAAGAAAAAAATTCAAGGATTTGAGGAGGAAGAATGACTATTCTACCTCTTCGAATTTTACATACTCTCCCTCATCAGGAGCAAACACTTTGTCTCCTGTATTACCAGTAGATCCCGTGCCCTGTTCTTGGTATTGCTCTCTTCTGCCTCGCCCGTTGGAAGATGAACGTTTTCCAAATAGTCCTCCAAATAGCAAGGAGACAAGTCCCCTTAGCATCGAAAAGATGACAATTAGAATAACTACAAAAAATAATAATATAGCGAATAATACTGACATTCAGTTTTCTGATATTTGTTATACTTACAAAAGTACGATATAAAAAGTACAATATAAAAGTAGATTAATAAAGTTTAATAACATTAGTGCAATTACACAAAATTTAGGATAATATCTTTTTACAACAGACTCTATTATTTTATTTTTTTGCACTGTTGCTATTTTATATTCGCTTATCACCATAAAATTAGCCTTAACTTCAAAAATATGCCATTGTAGATATTAGATACCAAAGCAATCCCATGAGAAGTAATTACTATCAACAAGCAAAGCTGCCTAAGAAAGACAGAGGAGGAAAGTAACAGAACTTCCCCCCTCTATTAAGTTTAGTAGCACAAGACAATGCGTAAAACATTATTTCTCGTCTACAAAAAGAATATTGTATCTTTTCACTATTCCTTTAAAATCAAACTTTACAACAGCCCTTTCCGACAGAGATTTGGCTTGTGTAACCTCAACTTTTATCTTCGAATTACTGGCTGAGGCTGACACCGTAGGTGCTACTTTTGTAGAAGAAGGCACCTGATAAGTTGCTTCGTAAATATCGTAGCCTATAATGCCATTATCTATAGTAGACCTGACTGGATGTGCTGGTAGTTCAATCTCCTGTTGATCAACAAGAATATTTACAGTGGGTACAATAGGCTGATGGATTTCTTTCTTCAGACTACTAAAGCCTAGCCCTGCCAGATCGAAAAGAGATTCACCCTCCGCACCTTCTGCCACCAAAAAGATGGCGTGCTTTTTATCTAAATGGTCAACATATTGTGAAACATTTATAGCAAACTTTGTATTTTCTTGTTTAGCATTGGCAGGCACAACAATTTGACCTATTTTTTTCCCTTTCCATACTTCATTATCCCAAGGAGCATCTAACCATACATTTACTTTGAAAGATTTGGTTGTAGTAGGGGTAAGAAATAAGTTAAACTCCGTTTTATTTCCTTGTTTTGTTCCTTCAAAAGCCTTTAGTCCATTTCTTGCTTCTGCCAATCCACCAAAGCCAAAGTACTTATATCCAATCGTATTACCATTTTTCACTTGAGTAATAGGCATATGATTGTCCCAAATATCCCATGAGTCTTGTTGAATATCCGTATTGGACAGATAACAAGCATAGCCTGCGGAATAATACTGGTAAGGATCAAGTCCATAGATATGAAAGCCTTCTGAGGTCACTTCTGCTCCTGTGTACTCTCTTCCTTGACTATCTTTAGCCGTCCAAAGATTGTCTTTGGCATAGGGATCATATCCTCTGATAGACACTGTACCTCCTTCTGCAACAGACTTCTCATCCCATGAAATATGTATAGGAGCTACCACTGCCTGACGAGCAAAACCAAAATTTCTTGGAGGACGATGATAAAACACATACCATTGTCCATTGATTTCTTCAATACTGCCATGGGTATTATGTCCCCCATTGGTAGTTATTAATCCAGTACCATCTTGATTGAGAACAGGAGCACGAGAATCGACCAAGACACCACCAATTTTCCATGGACCTAAGGGCGAATCACCAACCGCATAACGCAATGTAGAGTTGGAACTTCCTATTCCATAATCAGGACCAGAATAACCACTATAAACGGTTACATATTTATTTCCTATTTTACGAATAGAAGAGGCTTCGAAAAAGTTAAATGCACCTAAATCTTGACCGGGATAAATATAAGGAAACGATGTACCTTCTGGATCTCTAACAGCTCCATACTTCAGCCCTGCTGGTAGAAAACGATCAATCACTTTGGTGCCTGGTCTGACAGAATACATCGTGTTTTGGTCTAACTGTGCGGCCAAAGATCTCTGAAACCCCCAATAGGCATATGCTCTAAAACCGATCTCGTAGTCTGGATCGTTTGGGTCACTAACGTATTCGATATACACAGCGGGGTCGAATCCAAGTATGCTTCCCTCTACTGTTCTCTTTCCATCCGCTGTCAGATTTATTGGTGTAAAAGGCCCATCCGGACGATCTCCCTTAGCCACCATTGCCTCTCTATGTTCCCCTCTACTATGAGGATATAAATAATATTCTTTTTTGCCATCTTTCCTTTTTACTTCTACTAGATCTGGGGCATACATCACATCCCATTGTCCATCCACTTGATAAGTAAAAATAGCACCTTCGTCTCTCCAAGCAGACAGGTCATCCACCGGAGCAGACCACATCCTTATATCCGGACCACAATAGCTATCGAGTCTGAGATCATGCGAACCTATGATATAGGCACGAAACTTACCAGGATTGTCTGGATCTTCAAAAACACGAGGTTCTCCATCAGGTAAATGCTCCCACAGTGGCAGATATGGATTTCCTATTGAATGATGAATAAAGTGTTTGTCCGACATACTATCCGGGATAGTTTTATCATGTCCTTTAACCACCCCTACAAACAGTAGTGCAGCAAGGATGAAAGATCCTACTTTTTTTGTTTTTTTCATGTAAACTATTTTTTAATTTTTTGGTTTTATTTCTTTGGGTTTCTTTGCTATTTCAAACCCCTCAGCTCGTTTTGGCTTCTACTGCAACAACATTGATAAAGATCTATCTTTCGATTTTGAGCCTATAGTCTTTTCCTACTTCGGTCATTATATCATATTCATATATTGTTTTCAACGTATTTCCGTCGAAGGAAGCTTCGTCAGAAATGATAGCTTGGCGAATATCTGCTAACTTAAAAAATGGATTTTTATTTTCGCCTTCCGCTTGTTTAATCCCATTACCTTTGAGGGGAACATATGAGCGAATACGTAAATTACCTCCTAACTTAGAGAGAATTGCGACCTCCGATATTTTGTTATTTTTCCACTTCATATCTATCTCAAAAGCCCCACGGGCTACGATACCTGCCACTTCTCCGTTTTTCCATCGGTCGGGAATAGCAGGGAGCAAATGCACTGCCCCGTCATGGCTTTGCACAAGCATCTCGGCTAGACCTGCTGTTAAACCAAAATTTCCATCAATCTGAAAAGGAGGATGAGCTGTAAATAAATTTGGATACGTTCGTCCATCTTCATCATCTTGGCTTGCCAGTGTCAACATATTTTTGATAATTTTATAAGCATGATTACCATCAAGTAAACGTGCCCATAGATTTATCTTCCACCCAATAGACCACCCCGTAGCCATATCACCACGATAGAGCAAAGAGTTTCGTGCTGCCTCAAACAGCTCGGGAGATATTGAAGGTGTAATTTGATTACCCGGATACAAACCATATAGATGTGACACATGACGGTGCTCGCTTTTAGGATCATCTTTATCCTCCAACCACTCTTGCAACTGAGAATATTTTCCTATTTGCATAGGAGGTAATTTATCCACCATCGCCAAAAGTTGTTCTCCGTAAGCTTTGTCTTTTCCCAATATTTCACCTGCCATCGCTGTTCGAGTCAAAACGTCGAAAACAATCTGATTATCCATCGTACAGCCTGCTGATATAGGTCCATGTTCTGGCGAAACTGATGGAGATACAACCATCCATCCTGATTTAGGATGCTCTACCAACGCCGTCATAAAGTAGTCGGCCGAACCTTTCAATATCGGATATATTTCTTCCAAAAACTCTTTATCCCCTGTAAAGAGATAATGTTCCCAAAGATGCTGAACCAACCATGCTCCACCTGTTGGCCACATACCAGCAGCTGCAAAATCGATAGGACTCGTCACTCTCCAGATATCTGTGTTATGATGGGCAACCCATCCTTCTGCACCATACAATGTTTTAGCTGTTATTTGTCCACTTTCACTCAGTTCTTTTAACATCTGAAATAAGGGTTGATGCGTCTCTGACAGATTAGTGACCTCAGCAGGCCAATAGTTCATCTCTGTATTGATATTGATTGTGTACTTGCTATCCCAAGCTGGATACATGCTATTGCACCAGATCCCTTGTAGATTAGCCGGCTGCCCTCCCGGTTGCGAAGAGCAAATCAGAAGATAACGACCAAATTGCGATAGCAATGTAACCAAGGCTGGATCTTGATTGTTCTGAAAATTAATGATTCGTTGTGTAGTCGGCAACTGTGACTCTTCGCCAAGATCGCCAAGATCTAATTTAAATCGGCTGAATTGTTTACTGTAGATTTGAGTATGCTGTTTTATAGCAGTTTTATACTCCACCTTCATCGCTTCGGCAAGTTTACTCGCAGCTTTTTCTCCTTGATCAGTTCCTACTGTTTTATAGTCAACAAAGTTAGTAGCAATGGATAGATAGATGGTAGCAACAGTAGCATCTTTGACCAATATTTTGTGGTTTGTAACTTCAACTGTTCCATCTTTGTTATCAATAGCTGTGTGTATTTGATATTTTATTTCTCCCTCAATACCTTCATGATCTCCCCCTTTGCCTTCAAGAATCAGCACATTGTCTTTCTCCGATACAGAATGTACTGAGCCATTGGTATATTCTGCCTCGAAAGAGAGTGCTCCTTGCTTGTTGGCAGTAATTTGCATGACGATGACATCGTCAGCAAAAGAGGAGAACACCTCACGTGTATACTCTACACCATCGACAGTGTAACGAGTAACTGCCACTGCTTGGTCTAGATTAAGTTCACGATAATAATTTTCAAAATTATCATGACCTTCAAAATTTAGAATGAGACTCCCTGCTGCCTGGAAAGGCATTCCGTGTGTCTGTGTGAAAAAAGTCTGATTAATGATCTTATCTGCTTCACTATTTTTTTCTTCAAATATTAGCTCTCGAACTTTCGATAGAGACTCTAAAGCCTTCGGACTATCATTCTGATAAGGACCTCCTGCCCAAATAGTTTCCTCATTTAGCTGCAACTCTTCGCGCTGAGGTATTCCATAAACCATAGTTCCGATTCGAGCATTGCCTAATGGAAGAGCTTCTTCCCAAACTTGAGCTGGTTGAGTATACCACAGTTTGAGATCTTCTTTGGCGGGAGCACAACTAGTAAAGAGCATTAGCAATAATAAGCAAAAAAGTAAAATTGTATTTTTCATGCCTTATTTTCGTTTATTAAATTGACGACTAACAAAGGGTAGACACATATAGAGTGCCGATTGCCAGTACTCCCAAGTGTGCCCTCCATCACGGACACGGAACTGGCAGGGAATTTGTGCTCTCTGCATAGCTCTAAAGAAGTCGATATTCCGATCTAGCAAAAAATCATCATCTCCACAATCAACAAACCAGGCCACCGATCGGAGTTGCTTCTTTCTCTCTTCCCCAGCTTTTTCAATATATTTGATACACGAATTTTCTATAACTGATAATGTCAACAAACCAAACTTATCTTTTGGATTTTCGAATCGTTGAGCACCAGATTCGGGAATAGACATCAGGGCACTCATGGCATACACAGCACAAAACTTGTCGTTATGTTTTTGTCCATAAGCTGTAGCACCTCCTCCTCCCATGGATAAGCCAGCTATAGCACGGTGTAGTTTGTCTCCTATTACTCTATATTTAGCTTCTACGAAAGGCATAAATTCCTCAAAAAAGAATGCTTCGTAAGCCCATCCAGGCATATCAAAATAACCATTCCAAGCATTATCCTCAAATCGTCCTCCTGCATTGGGAGCAATTATAATCATCTCGTCAACTTCTTCGGAGTTTACAAGTTGATCCATAATATCTTTTACATGTCCCCTGTCGAACCACACTTTGTTAGTTTCGGTCATTCCATGTAGAAGATATAATATTGGATATTGTTTGTCTTGCTCTATATCATAACTCTTGGGAAGATAGACCGCATACTCTCTTTCGGCATTGAGAATCTTACTAGTAAATACTCCATCTTCAATCTTGCTTTGAAGACGATCTTGAGCATATACTAAAACAGTAAGACAAAACATAAATAGTATAAAAAACGTTTTTCTCATTGGTACTAGCCTTTCGTTTAACTTAGAATATTTCACTTCTATACTGGGGCTAAATTATATCAGAATAGCATTACTTATATTCATTTTCGGATATAACTTTTCTACTTTCAGCTATTCCCAATATCAAAAACTAGAATAAAGCTTGATGTAACATTCTGAATAACATACCTATTCAATTTCGGATAAATTCTAAACTATTTAATTTCAATTATTTCACTGCAAACTCCACAACTTCGAGGACTGTATTAAATATGCTCCAACATTATAGTTCGAGGGAAATGATAAAGTTTATAAAATGCTAAAATAAGAACGATGTCAGATTGCTTTCAAATGAGAAAGTAATCTGACATCGTTCTTATATTTGGAGCTCTGGTAAGTTTTAACTAAAAAAAGCTACTAAATTCGTCTCACTATTTTGGAGAGTTCTTTGCGTTTCTTTTCTGGCACTTTACTCTTTTCTTCGTCAATATATCCAAGTGGAAATATAGCTACAGGTTCAATATCTTGCTGATCATCAAGGCTCAATGCTTGTCTCAACAGTTGAGGGTCAAAATTACACACCCAGCATGTTCCTAAACCAACTTCATGAATGGCTAAAGATAGTTGAGTGGCCGCAATACTTGCGTCAATATCACCATGATCCTTCTGATCAAAATTGGAACGTTTCCACGATTTAGAAGCATCTTTGCAGATTACTATATATAGAGGAGCTGTGGCAAACCAATCGCGCTGATATGTGCCATGAATTTTCTTTTGCACTTCTTTGTTCTCCACTACATAAAAAAGCCAAGGCTGGTAATTTGCTGCCGAAGGTGATAAACGAGCACATTCCAAGATATAATCAAGCTTTTCGGACTCAACCTTTTTTTTCAAAAAATGTCGCACAGAATAACGTTGTTCACACAGTGTCTTAAAATTCATCATATCAAAGTTTTTCATCAATCTGATAAGAGTTTCTATCAGCAGAGTTTCTAGACATAATTTCCCCCAAAAAGCCAGCTAAAAACAGCTGTGTTCCGAGAATCATCATTGTCAATGAAATATAAAAATAAGGCGAGTTGGTCACCAACGGATGCGCTATGCCTTGTTGAAGAGCAATAAGCTTATTGGCTCCTACGATCAAGATTGCAATAAATCCGATAAAGAACATTAAGGTCCCCAACAAACCAAAAAGGTGCATAGGTTTACGTCCAAAACGAGACAAAAACCAGAGTGTCAACAGATCAAGATAGCCATTAAAGAATCTGCTGATACCGAATTTAGATTTTCCATATTTTCGGGCTTGATGCTGAACTACCTTTTCGCCAATTTTCTCAAATCCTGCGTTCTTGGCTAGATAGGGAATATATCTATGCATATCGTTATAAATTTCGATATGCTTCACAACTGCATTTTTATAAGCCTTCAACCCACAATTAAAATCATGAAGTTTAATTCCGGATATTTTTCGGGCAGTGGCATTAAACAACTTGCTAGGTAGATTTTTACCTAGTAGAGGATCGTATCTTTTTTTCTTCCAGCCAGAAACTAAATCATAACCCTCCTTCTTAACCATTCTGTATAGTTCAGGAATTTCATCCGGACTATCCTGCAAATCAGCATCCATCGTGATCACCACATCTCCCTCAGCCACTTTGAAGGCGCAATGCAAAGCTGGAGATTTTCCATAATTTTTACGGAAACGAATGGCCTTAACATGATCCGATTTCTCTTTCAAGCTTTTTATAATATTCCAAGATCCATCTTTACTTCCATCGTCTACAAAGATAACCTCATAGCTAAAGCTATGCTCTTTCATCACTCGCTCTATCCAAGCAAAAAGTTCAGGAAGAGACTCTTCTTCATCCAATAAAGGTATGACAACTGAAATATCCATGGCGTTTAGTTGGTTTTATAGTCACGATTTCTGGTTAATAAGGCAATCAAAAACGAAAAGATGAAACCATAAAAAATCTGATTAAGCATAAATCCAATGATAAAAAATGCTTTGCTGGTCACCATCGATTCCGTCATTTGTTTTTGCATGGCAATATCCTCGCTCGTCATTTTCGAAAATATACTCGAATCTTCAAACATTTTTTCAGAGCTTTTTGCAATGGCTGCGCCAAAATGTCCCGAAAGATCGGCAAAGAAGCTAGGATCTATAAATGCATAATGAGCATAGCGAATGGCCGCTTCAAAAAAGGAGCCAAAAAAGCAAATACCCACCACAAACAAAACACATCGTTTCACATTGTGCTTTACCTCAGGTGTCTGTGCTTTGTATTTCATATAAAACACATACATCAACAAAGGAGACACAATGTTTAACAGATTGTAGAAATAGATAAAATGTTCCCAATAGGCTCTTCCTATAAGAAATAAGTATTGGAATATCCAAAACATCCCAAGCAATGCACCATAGTACAATAAATACTCAAACGTTGATTTTTTTTGCTCTTGCATCCTCTTGTTTCTAAATTACTTCTTACAAATGTACAATTTTGTTTTGAAACTGAATTAATATATAAAAAAGGGAGTAAAAAACTCCCTTTTTTACAAGATTTCATCTTATCAATTAGCCTTTGTCGTTTCCTTTGGCTCTTCGATCGTTAGGTCTTGAAAATTGGTCACCTTAGTTTTTAACAAGGCAATATCCAATACCTCTTTAACATTTTCCACATAGTGAAACTTCAATCCCTTGATATAAATATCCTTTATTTCATCGATATTTTTCTTATTCTCTTTGCAAAGAATAATTTCTTTGATGCCTGCCCTCTTAGCAGCAAGGATTTTTTCTCTGATTCCTCCCACAGGAAGCACTTTTCCTCTCAGAGTGATCTCACCAGTCATAGCCAAGCCTGATTTCACTTTTCGTTGCGTCAGCGCAGAAGCTAAAGATGTAGCCATAGTGATACCGGCAGATGGTCCATCTTTCGGGATAGCCCCTTCCGGCACATGGATATGTACATTCCAATTATCGAATACACGGTCATCAATATCATACTCTTTGGCATGAGATCGCATATATTCCAACGCTAAAAGTGCAGATTCTTTCATCACATCGCCCAAGTTTCCGGTGATGGTCAATTTGCCACCCTTCCCTTTGCTCAAAGATGTTTCTACAAAAAGAATTTCTCCTCCTACCGAAGTCCACGCCAAGCCTGTAACCACGCCTGCATATTCATTTCCTTGGTATTGATCACGAGTATATTCCACAGCTCCAAGATAATCTTGTAGATCTTCCGGATTGATGGTTGTATTATATTCTGTGCCATCAGCTACTTTTCTGGCCACTTTTCGCATGATGCTCGCAATCTTTTTATCCAATGCACGCACCCCTGACTCACGCGTATAGTTTTCTACAATCTTTTCGATCGTCTTTTTAGGAAGTGAAATATCAGTTTTTTTCAATCCATGATTTTCTATCTGATTGGGGATAAGATGGCGACGAGCAATCTCTACTTTTTCCTCCATGATGTATCCACTGACATCGATCAACTCCATACGATCGAGCAAAGGCTGAGACACTTCTGATAGATTGTTTGCTGTTGCCAAGAATAATACTTTAGACAAATCAAAATCTACATTGATGTAGTTATCATGGAAGTTTGAGTTTTGTTCAGGATCTAGCACCTCAAGCAAAGCTGAAGATGGATCTCCTTTAAAGTCTCTTCCTATTTTGTCTATTTCATCCAAAACAAAGACAGGATTGGATGAACCAGCTTTCAAAATATTTTGGATAATTCGTCCCGGCATCGCTCCAATGTAAGTACGTCTATGTCCTCTGATCTCGGATTCATCGTGCAATCCTCCAAAAGAAACACGTACATATTTTCTGTTCAAAGCTCTAGCTACGGACTTACCCAAAGATGTTTTACCGACACCCGGAGGGCCATACAAACAGATAATTGGGGACTTCAAATCGCCTTTCAACTTCAATACAGCAAGATGTTCGATGATTCTTTCCTTTACTTTTTCCAGCCCATAATGATCTTGATCCAACACCTTTTGAGCATGTTTCAGATCAAAATTATCTTTGGTGTATTCATTCCAAGGCAGATCAAGCAGGTTCTCGATGTATGTAAATTGAGTGGAATAATCGGGAGATTGAGGATGCAGCCTTTCCAGCTTTGTCAACTCTTTTTCAAAAACCTTAGCAACTTCACTATTCCACTTTTTCTTTTTTGCCTTCTTCCTAAACTCTTCGATTTCGCTTTGTTGAGGATTCCCTCCTAGCTCATCTTGAATGGTACGGAGTTGTTGTTGCAAGAAATATTCTTTTTGTTGCTGATTAAGTTCTTCACGTGTTTTCATCTGAATGCTGACTTTCATCTCCATCATTTGAATCTCACGATTGAGAATCATAAGCAATTTATAAGCTCTTTCCTTCTCGCTATCTAGCTCCAAAAGCACTTGTTTTTCTTCAGATGGCACAGGCAGATTAGTGCAACAGTAGTTGACCAACTGATGGGCAATGGCATCTGATTTTATACGATTAACAAACTCTTTTGGTGGTTCGCCATACAACCTCAACATCTGAATGGTGAGATCACGTATGGAATCTAACAATGCCTTATACTCCGCATCTTCTTTAGATACCGGAATACATTCTAGCAGTTCATAACGCCCTATCCAAAATGGCTCAATCTGAGTAAGACTAGTTAGTCTAAATCTCTTCTTAGCCTGAAACAGGATGGTGATATTTTCTGTATCCGGCAATTCTATCACTCGGATTATTTTCCCGATGACTCCAATGGAATGCAGATCATCATAATGAGGATCTTCCACATCTGCGTCCTTTTGGCAGACTAAGCCGACAAGTTTACCCTCTTGTTTCTTCAGACTATGCAGCAACTTCTTAGATTTGCTACGTCCAACAGCAACAGGCATACTTGTTCCCGGAAAAATAACAGTATTTCGTAAAGGCAGAATTGGTAGTTCCTCCTTCAATTCATTCTCGTCAATGGAGCAATCACCATCATCAAAGTCGTTAGTGATGATAGAGATAACGGAATCTTCTCCTTCCTCCAAACGTAATATATCAGTTTCTTTATTAAACATATAGGTCTCCTTCTTTCATTTTTACACCTCTGACTGTCGAAGTGTTGCAATTTATACGATAAACAAGTACAAATTCTATGCCAAGATAAGAATCTAATTAGAAGGAAACTTATTGTTGCAGACTTTTCTTTTTAATTCTTTTATAGATTACGGAAAACCATACAGGCAGAATGATTCCTTTGCACATTGTAGAGATAGCCATTGCCCACCAAACGCCCATGATTCCTCCCATGGTGGTAGCCAAATACATGGCTAAAGGAATACGCAAAGCATTGAAAGAAATGCTTATAATAGCTGGCTCCAAGGTGCGCCCTACCCCATTAAACATCCCCTGCGAGGTGACCTCTAACATCAAAAAGACTTGTACTGTTCCCATCACTAAAAGATATTGTGCTCCCGCATTCATCGCGTCTTCATGTGGCACGATCAGTCCAAAAATTTCCCTACCAAAAAAGATAAATGCCAAACTAATAAATACGCCAAAGGTTCCTAAAATCTTAATGGTATGAAGATAAGCTTCCATTCCCCTAGAAATCTTTTTAGCTGCATAGTTTTGAGCCACAAAGGCAGTCAAAGCTGTCGAAAAACCTTGAGAGGTGTTCCATGTCACGGCCTCTATTTGTGCTCCGGTGGTTTGAGACATCATCCCCAAGTGACCTCCATGGGTGGAAGCAATTCGGGCTAGAGTGAGATTAATGATAGCAAATAAGCTATTCATCGCAGAAACTGGCGCTCCCAAGAAGAGTATCCGTTTTAGATATATTCTCTTCAACTTTGTGAACAATGGAAAATCACCGATGATGCTTCCACTATGCTTGATTTGATAGAAAAACAAAGAGAAAACAAACAATTGAGAAATAACCATGCCTACGGCTGCTCCATGGAATCCCATGTCTAAACCAAACATCAAAATAGGGTCTAAAACCATATTCATGGCTAGTCCGGCTGCATTATTTTTGAATGGAACAGAACTTCGTCCCGCTCCATTATAGATACCTGTAAAATTGTAAGACAGGAACTGGAAAGGTAATACACAAGCCACTATACGAAGGAAAGTTGCAGCCTCTTTAGTGGTTTCAGCATCGAGCCTATAGAAGCTTAACAAACTATCTGCAAAAACAACTAGAAAAAGTGACCATACAATACCTAGGACAACAGCAATAGTAGTGGCATGTGATGCAAATATCTGTGCACGCTTCATTCGCTGTCCACCTATGGCTTGCCCCACTGACACCTCAACTCCAATCATCGAAAGATAGGCAACCGATGAGGACAGCCAAAGGAACATCCCCACACCCCCAATAGCAGCTTCAAATTTAGCTGCATCGGCTCCCAGACGCCCCACCCACGACATTGCCATCAGGGTATACGCCATTTGTAAAAAGCTTGTACCCATCAACGGGAAAGCCAAACGAAGTAAGGAAGGAAGAACTTTTCCTTCTGTAAGATTTCTAACTGCTACGCTCATTTATATAAAATTTGTCCCTTACTATTCTCTCTCACTGCTGTTTCTTCTTAAAAATCGAAGGCAGCATGTACGCCTAACATCATGTGAGAATCATTCTTTGACCAAGAATAATCAATAGCCGGTCCCATGTGAAATTTTCCCCATTCGAAAAGCACATAAGTCAATTCTGTATGTACTGAGAATTTTGTTTTTGTACTGTTGTCATGATCATGATCTTCGTGATCATGCGCATGATCGCTGTGGTCGTGCTTGGTGAACACAATTCCGGGCATAGCTGTTAATGACAGTCTGTCCAGAAGATTAAATTTAGCACCTACACCCATCGCAAAGTGATTGTCCATAAACAATGTTTGCTCCACAAAACCACCGATTGCCCATCGGCTATGCTCGCCTAGAGACCTGAAGTAGTGCATATGTACTCCTGCACCCCATCCTTTATCATCTATGGCATATAAACCACCAAAATTCACACCTATCTCGTTAAGCCCATGATGATGGTGTTCTTCATCATGTTGAGCATATACTTCCTCTGTCCCTAACACTAAAAAGAGAGCAATAGAAAGCGAAAAAATGAGGATTTTCATAATTTTTGACTGCAAAAATACGATAAATATTAAACAATAATACTTGTAACAAACAGGAATCTTATCGCTAAGATTGATGATGTTCTTTATAAGTCTTTTAAGAGAATTTGCCCTGCTGAAGTTTTAGAGTAATCTGAGATTTCCATCATCACTTCCCAGTCATTTTTAAATTTTTCATTTATGTCGATAACAAAATCTTCAGAGCCATGTGCGTTGATTTTATCGAAAAGAAAAGCAACCGATATTTTATTAATATCCAATGCTGGAATATAAGATTTTACGAATTCATCGTCACAAGGCACTTCAACCACCAAGCCTACCTCTTCGAGAAAGTAAAGCACATCTCCTGTCAACTTGGTAGGTACTTTATAACTTTCTGAGATCTGATCAGCCGTATAAGGCTTTCCTCCTTCTGCAAAACGCTTGGTGATCAAACTCATGACCATAATGATTACAAAATCTTTGTAACGTCTGCTGATATTATCAGTTTCATTCTCGAAACTAAATTTATTGATATTCTGGAAAGCAAAGGAAAGTTCAACCCCTAAGAGCGTGATGGTCCATGTCAACTGCAACCAAAGTAACAATAGAGGCAAGGCTGCAAAACTACCATAAATGGCATTATATTTGGAGATCCAAATCTGTCCACTGATATATAACCACTGAAACACCTGAAAACCAACACCGGCAAAAACACCTCCCAAGAGCGCTGCACTGAAGTTGACCTTCGTATTGGGAATATAAGCAATGACAAAGGTGAAGAGCAGTATTACAACAACGTAGGGAATGACTTTCAACAAAGGACTAACAACCATCTCAACTAAAACAAAGTCTATGGAAGTCAAAAATATAGAAATCCCTGCATTGCAAATGATCACTACGGGAGCAATGATGACCAATGCCAAATAGTCAGTAAACATTTTTTGTAAAGGACGATTTTTCTTTACCCCCCATGTTCTGTTAAAACTCTGCTCTATATTAGAAAGCAAATTGATAACAGCATATAATAAGAGCACAATACCAATACCCAAAAAGACGCCACCTTGAGCATGCTCTATAGAGCTTTGAATATACTTCATTGCTCCTTCCAACACCATCTTTTGCCCTTCAAAGGCAGAGAAGAGCTGGCTTTCAACAATCTTGTCAAAACCAAACCCTCTTGCAATGGCAAAAAGGACTGCTAGCATTGGCACAATAGCCAACAAAGTACTATATGTCAAAGCATTGGCACGAGTAGAGAGCTGAGTCCCTTGTACATTTCGAAAAGCTAGGATGAAAGATTTCAGGATGTTATAAAGGCTTAGATGTTTACTCAACTTATCACCTTGACTCACACGCCAAATGTCATAGGTGAAAAATCGAAGCGCCCTATAAAAGTTTCTTTTTATAAACAGTAGATACTTTCTCAAAACCTCAATTATTTATTTTTTTCCTCATCTACCAAATAGATATACGAGAATCGCATAAAAGCGAGCACCACTCCCCATATTATAAAGACGATCAACAAACTAACAAGAGACTGAACAATAATACCAAAAACGTCAGTATATCTACTAGTTTCCGTGCCTTCCAAAAACAAAACAAGCAGCATCCAAAACAAAGATGCAACAAAAAGACCAATCTTGACAACTGTTTTTTGAGACCAACGATGTAATAGCTTCAATAGATTGTTAGAGTATGGCACTGTTAACCTAAGAACAACAAGCAGAAAAAAAACTGTTGCTCCTGCATATGCTAGGCTCATAAATGAATTGATGGCAAACATGTCTCTATTATTATATGTTACAGTTTTGCAAAAAAATAAAACAGTAAGTCTATAAGCCGGGTCCTGTAGTCTAAAAAAATAGACTGCCTGTCATTTATCTACCCCGATCGTCACCAACCGGATCTAGCGACCTACCCCCCGACATCGGACGAGCAATCCTACATACGACGGTATACATGGTCTTACAACATGCAAGTGGTACGGCTCTGAATATCACTACCAGACCGGTGAGCTCTTACCTCACCTTTTCACCCTTACCTCTTTTGGAGGCGGTTATTTTCTGTTACCTTTACTCTGCCTCACGACAGCTTCCCGTTAGGAAGTGCACTGCTCTGTGTTGCCCAGACTTTCCTCTTTGCACTTAATGTACACAGCGACAAGCCGACCTACTGTTCTTTATATTTCAGCAAAGATAGTACATTTTGCAGAAAGATCTTTTATTATTCGCATCATCCTTGATCCGAACCATTAATATTCAGTCTAAATCCTAATCCTAAGTGATTTGCAGATTTACGACAAAGAATCATTCGTTGCAAAAAGATTTCGAAATAATCCATCACCGAACAAATTGAAGTATCAATGTTGAGATATAGTATTATTTCTTTCTTCTCTTTATCTAATACCAAGTCCGATTTTTCCACAGCATAATTTACTCTATCGTGGATATCAGAAAAAATGGTTTCTTTGTTGCGTACTCTACTTCGGCGCACATCCGTTTTGTCTGCCAAGATCAATGCAGCAGCTACTTCGTTTACAGGAAATGCAGTGGCTTCATCGTGATTGCCAATGGCAGTGATCACCATGGCTGTTTCATCGGCCGACATACCCATTTTGTCCAAAATACGAAAGGCCATCATCGCTCCACTTTGTGCATGATCGGCTCTGTTGATCACATTACCTATATCGTGCATATATGCGGCAATCTTTGCCAGCTCCACTTCCCTTGCCGGATAGCCCAAATCTTCTAATAGTTTACCTGCAACCACGGCACATTTAGTGACATGGGCAAAACTATGTTCTGTGAATCCTAGAGCAGCCAAAGAGAGGTCTGCTTGCTTTATATAGGTTCTGATTTCTTCTGATTTCTTTATATCTGCAAAAGTCAGAAGTTCAGGATTATCACTCATTTTATTTGAATTTATAGCTACAACAATATCCCTCAAGACACTTTAAAAATTAAAGTTTTCTATCTTTTTTGCCACTTGATATCCCTCTTCGTAGAGGTCAACAAGCTTCGAGGTGTCTTTTTCTAAACGTTTCACCTCTATAGGTTGTTCAGGTCTGAGCACTAATATTTTTCCTTCGCTCTCCAGCTGATCTACTAAGTCTAGCTGTTCATTATACATTTTACCTCTATTCGCCAAGGCTTGACGCATAGCTGGATATTTCTTGTATATAAATGGTGGGATTTTAAAGTTTTTTTCACTTTTTCTATACCCCTTATTTCGAGTAAGGATCACTACATTTTTTTTATACCCTTGACTTTCTGACCTTATGATAGGAATAGAATCTGTTATCCCTCCATCCAGCATCGGAATATCATCTACATAAACAATGGGACACAATAGTGGCAAACTAGCCGATGCTTTAGCTATCGTAATCACACGTTCCTTATCGTGCTTTTCCTCTAAATAGGATGCCTCGCCTGTCAGACAATTAGATGCCACAATTTCGAAACGTTGCTTAGATGAAAAATAGGTTTCATAATCATAAGGTAAGATTTTCTCCGGAATGTCGTGATAAAGGAAATCAAAATCGAATATATTTCTATTCTTGAGCCAAAACTTCCACCCCATATAGTCATAATCTCGATATATGTCTATATTGGTTTTTTTAGCTCTTCCTCGCTGCTTCGAGATATACGACAAGCCATTGCCAGCTGCTGCTGAAACACCCACGGCATATGGAAACTCGATGTGCTGATCCATGAAATAATCCAGCACTCCACTGGTGAATACTCCTCGCATTCCCCCTCCCTCCATCACTAGTCCTACATCCTTTACATCTCGCATCGTTAGTTATTTTTTCTCTAATATACGATTATTTTATTCCAAGAGGATTATGATTTAACATCCTTTTTTCTGCCATTTCCACAAATTTAGTTTCTGGACGCCCATAGTTAGTATACGGATAGATGCTGATTCCTCCACGAGGAGTGAAGACACCAATCACCTCAATATAGCGAGGGTTCATCAACTTTATCAGATCATTCATGATGATGTTTACACAATCTTCATGAAATGCTCCATGGTTTCTGAAGCTAAAAAGATAAAGCTTTAGCGCTTTACTTTCCACCATCTTAATATCAGGGATATAACTAATATGGATAGTTGCAAAGTCTGGTTGCCCTGTAATAGGACAAAGACTGGTGAATTCAGGACAATTGAAGGTAACCCAATAGTCTTTATCGGGATGTTTATTATCAAATGCTTCCAACACTTCAGGAGCATAATCATCTTTATATTCTGTCTTGCCACCGAGCAAGCTAAGTCCTTCTATTTCTGACATAATATATCGTTTATATAAACTTTTTGTTTTATTTCTTTGATGCTAAATATTTTTTCAATCCTTCATTTCTAAGCTTGCATGATGGACATTCGCCACATCCATCGGCTATAACGCCATTGTAACAAGTCAATGTCTGATTTCTCACAAGGTCGAAAACGCCTAATTCATCAGACAATTGCCAAACCTCAGCTTTATCTCGCCACATCAATGGGGTATGCACTTCGAAGCTCTTATCCATTGCTAGATTGAGCGTTGCATTGGCTGAAAGAATGAAATTTTGTCTACAGTCAGGATAACCACTAAAATCAGCCTGCGACACTCCTGTAACAATATGTCTGATATCGTTCGAAAAAGCGATAGTGGCAGCAAAGGTCAGAAACAAAAGATTTCTCCCCGGCACAAATGTGTTTGGAAAGTCTTTATCACCTTTTTCTTTATCCATTTCCATTTCACTACTGGTCAGCGAATTGACCGATAGTTGGCTAATAATAGAGGCATCTAATACCTGAAAAGGCACATTTGCTTTTTCGGCTATCTGACGGGCTACGTCTACCTCTTGCGAGTGTCGTTGTCCATAGGTGATACACAGTGCATGCACAGATGCAAATTTTTTGAGTGCCCAAAACAGGCAGGTGGTGGAGTCCTGTCCACCGGAAAAGAGGACTAATGCAGATTCTTTTTTCGTCATAATTCTTTGTTTTTTACGTGGTTGCTCCTAAGATACACGGAAAGAGATTGTTGCTCTTTCAGATTAATATTTAATAAAATTGATTTTAGTATTTTGAAACAGCATACCAAATAGATTTTATTTCTGAATCTTCTAATGCTGTTATTTTAAAGTTTGGCTTTTTTTGATGAATCATATACTGAAAAGCAAAGATTTTGAAGTCTTTGTCTTGATTTATTCTTTCCACTTTAAAGTCATCGGATTCAATTACGATCTCACCTTTCATTTGCAATGAAAAATGTATGGCTCCAAAAGGAATAGTTTCGATATGCGAAAGATCTAGCTCCGCTGAATTTCCTTTTTTCAACACAAGCGTCCCTTTATCCAACTTCCCATCAAATGAATAAGCCTCAAACTGAACATCAGAATGATCAGTAAATATTGCATTATTCTTGTCAAAAGCTGGCGCAATATTATCAGTCAATATCTTATCAATATTATATGACAACACAGAATCAAAAACCGTTCTGTCAACAGTCCATGTAGAAACTGTATACCCTTCTTGATGCTGACGATTGACTATCTCTTGATCTATTTCTTCCCAATAGGGGAAATAACTAAAGCGGTTTTTATCAAGGATGGTGTAATCATGCACAGGGTCACAACAAACCACTAGGTGAGGATATCTCTTTCTGATATTTTCACAGACATATTGCCCCCAACAGGTGACAATAAAGTTATTCTTTCCCAAAACTCTTTCAGCTGTATCGATTGCATCATAAACAACATCCAGCCTATCCTCGAAGCTCATTTGTTTGAACTCCAAGTATGGGAAAATATTTAATGATTTAATCAACCCTAAAGCCTCCTCATATGTGGTGACCGACTGACGCATCGCTGGATTGGGAGAGGCGAAAACAAATTTACTCTGCAACTCCTCAAAAGGTATATCCAAACAATAAGTAATCGAGTCACTAATATCGATAGGAGTATATCCCTCAGCAATACGAAAGGTCTCATGTAAGTGATTATCGTGCAAAAGAATGATCTGATTATCTTTTGTTCTGTTCAAGTCTATTTCGATCGTCTTAAATCCTGCACGATGCGCCAGCAAAATAGCATCAATGCTATTGGGAGGCGCTATGCTATCAAAGTGAACCGCCTTATGGGCAACCATCTCAACCCCCAATGAAGAAAAACTTGCATTCCCCTTAGGATGATCAGATGAACAGGAAACCAATTCACCTAAAATTATAATTGATAAAAATATTCTTATAAGCTTATTCATCAACTATCAAATTAGAACTTCTTAAAGCCTACAATCTCTCTAACTTCTTTTAATGTTTTAGACACGCTTTCTCTTGCTTTTGCAGCCCCTTCATCCAATACTTTTTGAAGGAAAGCATCATCATTTTGCATTTCGACAATTCGCTCTCTGATAGGAGCCATAGCTATGATGATATCTTCAGCAATTTGTTTTTTCAGATCACCATAACGGATGGTAGCATTGTTCCATTCAGCCTCATAGTGCTTGTTTACTTCCTCACTAGAAACCAATCGAAGAAATGTAAATAAATTTTCGATGATCTCAGGTTTTTCTGTATTCAGCCCTGTTGGTCCACCATCTGTCACAGCACGTTTCACTTTCTTTTCGATGGTTTTAGGATCATCGGCAAGATACAAACAGTTACCTTCCGATTTTCCCATTTTTCCACTTCCATCAAGCCCCGGGATTCTGATCAGCTTCTGTCCAAAGTTGTAAGCTACCGGCTCTTTGAAATACTCTACACCATAAAAGTGATTGAAACGACGAGCAAAGGTACGTGTCATTTCTAGATGCTGCTCCTGATCTTCACCCACTGGCACTTTATCTGCATTGTGAATCAGTATATCTGCTGCCATCAACGTAGGATAGGTCAACAAGCCTGCATTGACATTATCAGGATTTTTGCGAGCCTTGTCTTTGAACGAAGCCGTTTTTGCCAATTCCCCCATACGTGCATGCATGTTCAAGTAAAGGTAAAGCTCTGCCACCTCAGGCACATCGCTTTGTCTATATATTGTAGAAAGATTAGGATCGATTCCTGCAGCCAAATAGTCCACCAAGACACCTTTCAGATTCGTATTAATCATTTTAGGGTCAGGATGGGTTGTCAGCGCATGCCAATCTGCAATAAAAAAATAACACTTACTTTCTTGTTGCATCTTCACAAAGTTGAGCAACGCACCATAATAGTTCCCTAAATGTAGGTTTCCGGTTGGACGTATTCCACTTAAAACAATTTCCATAATATTCTTTTTATTTTTAGAGATACAAAGATAACAGAAAATCAAAATACTAGGAAATATAAAGTAAGAATCCCACTTGTTGAATAAAAGTGATTGACAGAACTTAACTCTACAAAGAAATGAAAATGAAAAACATAAAAAAGCACAGGACGACATTGCCCTGTGCTTTACCTTAAATCATTACAACCTAAATGAAAACATTCATTCGTTTTTATTCGTTAATAGCTTGTTTATTATAATCAAAGAAATCTATATCGACATGCCCTCCTACTGACTCTGTGGCATAATTGAAGATTGCAAAACGAGTACCCATAAAAAGTTTTCTATAATCAAATACCATTCTAAAAGGCTCACCGATTTCTATCCAATTTTGATTATCAAAACTATAATAAAACTTTGCCAAGTCTTTATTTAGATTAAAATCGACATCAATACGTAAATAGATTAAATCCTTTTTCAACTCAATTCTTTCTTTTTCTTCTACCTGTACTCCTGAAACCGCCTTAGTATCATCAATCAGATCAACCACATTAGTCGACATCGTCAGATACTTTTCATTACCTTCCATCAGCACAGATAGTAAGCCCGAGTGCCCATTGAATGCTACAAAACCTGCGACATCTCCATTTTTCATTTTAGAGACATCCATGGATATTATCCCAGTAGACTGTGGTCCTTCCATTCTTTGTGAGATAGTATTGGGTGCCAAATAAATATTTTCTACCACGCGGCTAGTTTTTAGTCTCAGATATCCGGAGCGTTCTGTTAACGACCAAGCACGATTGACCGGATTATGATTCCATTGCCAATTGATTTTCAATTTGTGTTGCGAAAAATCGTCACTTTCTACAATACGATTTCCCGAATTATGAGCCTTGAGAGGTACGGTCGCAGAGTGTGGCACTTTACCTCTCTCGTCACCCAACATCGGCCAACCATCTTCCCAACACACAGGCATTAAAAGAGGAACACGTCCCACGGCATTGCGATCTTGAAAAATAAGCCCATACCAGTTGCCTGCTTTATCATCAATAATACAGCCTTGTCCAGCATATGGGAAATCTGCAAAGTTATCCTCAAGTATAATCTTCTTTTCGTAAGGTCCTGTGATCTTATCAGCTCGATAGCATACCTGACGACGAGGTTTATCCTTAGGCCACGAAATCATCAATAGATAATATTTACCATTATGTTTCACAACCTGACTACCTTCTAACAAGCCCGTCTCCGTTGGGTCTCTTTCAAATATTTGCATATCTACCCCACCTTCTTTTACATCTGATAGGTCAGTCTTTAGCTCTCGCAAACTCCCTGTTCCCGAAAAGACATAAACTCGTCCATCATCGTCGAAAAACAGTGAATTATCATGAAAATGAGGAATACGAGAAACAAGCTCCCATTTACCCGAAGGATCGTCCGTGGAGTAGACATACGATCTGTATGGAATATCGTTAGGCGAAAACAACACATAATACTTGCCCTCATGATAACGAATAGAAGAAGCCCATTGCCCTCGTCCATAGACTGTACCATCAATCAAATTGTATTTCGAATTATCGGTTATGCTATCAAATACATAGCTTACGATTTCCCAATTTACCAAATCTCTGGACTTCATTACAGGTGCTCCGGGCATCAAATGCATCGTGGTGCTAATAAGATAATAATCATCACCAGTGCGAGTTATAGACATATCGGGTACATCAGCCCACAGCATAGGATTAGTATAGCTAGTAGAGTTTTGCTGTCCAGACATTGTCAGAGACAACAATAGACCTATTATTATTTTTATTCCAAAGAATATCAACCTTGTTTTCATAAAGACTTGATATGAAATTATACTTACAATCCTATTTTATTGCTAACTCTGAAATAATCGAAATCAACATATCCTCCTGCAGATTGTGTTGCAAAATTGAATAAGCCAAAACGATAACCCATAAAATGGGGTAATGTGTAATGCATATTGATAGCAGATCCTATCTGTACCCATTTTTCGCCATCATGGCTATAATAAAAATAAGCTTTATCTTCTCGTTGACTTTCATTTATGATATTATAGTCACAGTCTACTCTTAGAAATACTCGTTCTTCTTCAAGCGGTATTTTTTCATACTCTGTTTTTGTTTCGCTGTCTTGTCCTATCATGACAATATATTTACCATCTTTTTCAGCCTTAACCCCTACAAATCCGTATTCTTTCTGAAGAGCAATAAGCCCGGCACAGTCTCCTTCTTTCATTTTTGAGATTTCGATGGCCGTAGTAGCAGAGCTTTCGGGACCAAATGTGCGTTGCGTTAAAGTATTCTTTGCACTTAGAATATCTGAATCTATTCGCCCTGTCGTTAAACGAAGATAACCTGACCGAGCATCAACAGACCACAGGCTGTTGTCTGGATTGTGATTCCATTGCC
Organism: uncultured Dysgonomonas sp.; assembly: GCA_937995835.1. Lineage (GTDB taxonomy): Bacteria > Bacteroidota > Bacteroidia > Bacteroidales > Dysgonomonadaceae > Dysgonomonas. Next base: position 85,744 of record CALKIV010000027.1, read on the forward strand.
ATACAAGAGGAAGCTTTGCATCTCCTTTTTTTCGTTCAAACTCATCAGAAGCAATAATCTTCGACAATCCTATCTGCGAACTGGAAATGCCAGCCAAGCAATCCGGAACTTTTCCGTCTCCTGCTACAATAGGCCAGCCATCAACCCATTCTACTGGCATCAGATGGGGAATTCTTCCTACAGCCCCAAAGTCACGAAACATATATGCATACCAATCTCCAGTGGGTGTATCGATCAAACTACCTTGAGCTATTCCCCTATCCTTCAAGAAAACACGCCCCTCGTAAGGCCCCATTATGTTATCGGCTCGATGTACAACTTCGGTACGCATATCATTTTGTGGCCAAGTAATATGAAATAGATAATATTTTCCATCTTTTTTGATCATTTGCGATCCCTCTGCAGGCAGTCCCTGTTTCCCTCCCACAGGTAGACTGGCATTTTCTATAATCACTTGGTTGACTCCACCATCTTTTACCGAAGAAGCGTCTGCCGTTAGCTCTATTATTCTGATTTCTCCTCCACCATAGATCATATACACACGTCCATCATCATCAAAAAAAAGTGAGTGATCATGCAAAACCGGCTCAAATGTAGATTCTTTCCAATCTCCTTTTTCAATATTTTTGGTAGAGTAAACATGAGTTTTTCCCGACGTGGACGCAAAAGTGGATACATAATAAGTTCCGTTGTGATAACGAAAACTACTTGCCCACGAACCTGCCCCGTAACAGCTCTGTCCATTTTCCAGATTCATCGCATCATTTTCCGTAAGTCTGTCGTATGCATAGTTTAGCATTTCCCAGTTAACTAAATCTTTTGACTTCATGATAGGCAAGCCCGGACTCATGTGCATTGTGGTACTACTCATATAGTAAGTATCGCCCACTCGTATAATAGCATTATCAGGGACATCTGCCCAAATAATAGGATTTTTGCCACATTTATTTGATTGAGAACAAGCACTTATTGAGAATACCATGCCAATCAACATTGGCAATAAAAGTTTTCGTTTTATCATAACTTTCTTCTTAGTTTTATTTAAACAAAATGCTTATTTAGCAAACATCCAATAATCGAAAAACATCAATGTGCCGGGTTTATTTCCTTTAAACACAAAATACAAGTCATGTACACCAGTTGTTTTAGCAATATCACTACTCAGCAATGCCCATCTATTATCTCCACCTGTCATAGGCACCTCTATAGTTGTTAATAATTTTCCGTTTTGGCTACCAAGGCGCACTTCCATCGTCACACCTCCATTATGTGTTGTTCCTACTCGTGCCATAAATTTAGATGCCCCTTGAGTTCCAAAGTCTACTCCTTTCACTTTCGTATAGGCGCCATCTTTCAGGGCATTTACAAATACGCCCACCTCTTGGTTTTGAGAAGCCTTTACTCCTTCTGAGAAAGCAATAGTCTCTGCTTCGGTCTTTTGATATGGATTTAAGGTTTCTAGTCCTGTTGTAATACCCTCTGTCATCTTCATCTGCTGGATGGAACCATCTTTATTAAAGTTGACCTTATCTACGCATACCGAACGAGTGAAACCTCCTCCTCCGGGCAAAGCTCCATTGTGATAGAAGAGATAGGTACTTCCTTTGTAGTCAATTATTCCCGGATGATTAGTAAAACTTGCACCTTCGGTGGGCATCAATACTCCACCATACTTCCATGGTCCTATCGGACTTTTACTTGTAGAATAGCCAAGATGTTCGGGAATAGGTCCTCCGCCCCAAAGCAAATAATAAAGATCATTTCGTTTGTAAAGCCATGGAGCCTCCTCGTATAGCGTTGCTCTTTTTGGATCGCCTTCACGCTTACCAAAGGCTTCTTCAGTCATAGGAACAGCGATTACATCACCGTCATATGAAATCATATCTTCATTTAGTTTCACATAATAACAGTCTGGATTTCCCCAATATAGATATGCTTGTCCATCATCATCTATAAAGACAGTAGGGTCGATATCTCCCCAATTAGCTGCCACTAAAGGCTTTCCTAAGGGGTCGTAAAAAGGACCATAAGGGCTATCTGACACTGCCACTCCGATAGTTGCACGATTTAATTCTTTGCTTGTCACGGGAACATACATATAAAATTTACCATTTCGCTCAATACATTGTGGAGCCCATGCGTCACCTTTGGCCCAATCGAAAGTTTTATACGAAAGGACAGCACCATGGTCAGTCCAGTTTACCATATCAGTGGTTGTGTATAACTTCCAGTCATTCATCACAAACCAAGTGGCATTATCTTCATCGTGACTGGTATAGAGGTAAACTTTATCATTATACACCATTGGAGCAGGATCAGCAGTGTATGTTGTTTGAATAATAGGATTTTGACTAAACACAAAACCTGAAAAACAAGTTATTATTAATGAGAATATTATCTTTTTCATAATCTTATAAATTTTATTGCTTATTTGTAATTACAACACCTCCATTGCAAGGAATAGTCAACTGAATGGTTTGCTTCTTATTCATTTTTGTAGACTTTGCACTTCCCTCCATTTTTTTATTATCACTATAATACATTACTTCTTCGTTTGGTGAAAACATAGGCAGTTTTACATTAATCTTCAATGGCTCTTTTTCGGCATTTATGCCCGCAACATACCACTTGTCTGCATGGCGCCGAGCCAGTATGACATATCTTCCAGGATATCCATCTATAAACTGAATTTCATCCCACGTAGAGGGAACGCTTTTCATAAAATCGATAGCCCAATCAGGTGCATCTGTCAGATTTGTAGGGGTAAGAGCAAAATGCTGAACCGAACTTTGAAACAAAATAGCCGTAGCCAAAGCAAATACATCAGAAGTTATACGTCTGCCACCCCACATATCGGCACTGTTGATAGGATTGTAATATTTATTCAATGTACTGCCGCCAAAGTCCATGCTTCCCACCGTATTTCTTATAAATGGATGCAAACAAGCATTGAAAGCCTCAGCATCACAGCTCCCTTGCGAAAAATGTAACATTTCACTTGCCAAAACAGCTTCGCTAGAAACAAAATTAGGATACATCCTTTCCCACCCACGAGGCAATGTACAACCATGAAAGATAACCATCAGACCATAATCGTTGGCATCAGCCAGTATATCTTCGTACAGTTGCATAGTAACTTGTTTATCACTTCCAAAGAAGTCTACCTTTATGCCTCTGATGCCTACACTTTGCATCCATTGCATCTCCTGCCTACGCGCAATAGTATTGTTCATTATGTTGCGAGGAGTTTGTGGTGCATCATTCCAATATCCGTTAGAATTGTACCATAAATAAAGTGCTACATCTTTCGCCTTTGCGTACCCTGACAATTCAGCAATCTTTTGCTTACCTATCATAGTATCCCAATATGCATCTATCAAGACCGATTCATACCCCATAGTAGCACTGAAGTCTATGTAACGCTTTTGTTCCTCGTATGAAATACTTTCGTCTCCTCCAATAATCCAACTCCATGAGCCACGACCATAAGTATAATTTTTCGTTGGCTCATAAAGAGGTTTAACGACATCGAAAGGAACAGTAGTTTCAACGATTGGAGCCAAAGTTTCACCTATTGTTATAGTACGCCAAGGCGTTTCTCCAGGAAGAGAAATACCCGGAGCAACTGTTCCATTACCATTATACTCCCCTTCTTGAGGAAAGCCTATTGTGTACAACCCATCGTTTTTTCCCATCAAGCGACTACCACAATATAAACTACTGACTCCAGTTTCCGATATCAATATCCAACCATTCTCCTTATTTCGAAATAAACAAGGAAATGTGTAGCCTTCGCCCCAACCGTTCTGACCTATTTTGTCATCTACTGTATATGGTGTTTCATAACTTGGTGAGGTACGGGCAAAACCTCCCATTGGTCCACTCTGAGGGCAGAGGAAAGATGTTGCACCTTTAGGTAACACGAAACCTGTAGCCTCTTCTGTTATTATACAGCTAAGGCTATCGCCTTGAGGATATAATTTATAGCGGAAGGCTACATCGTTATTACTGACTCTGAATATTATATCATAAATTCGCTTTCCTTCTTTGGTAAAAGAGTATATAGCCTCGTTAGCCTGATAATGTACTTTGCTTTTTTTGATACTTTTCAGACTATATGTTTCATCAATAGTTGACTGCTGAATATTCTTATCTAACAGCATTCCTAGAGTAAAGTCTCCGATATTTGTATTCAATCCCAAAGGTGAATTTTCAAGAAATATATTTCCATTGTACTCAAGATTATAAGTCGGCTTTCCATTAAAATCAGAGACTGTGACTGTCAGTTTTCCATCCGGACTCTTTAATTGTGCATTTAAGAATAGCGTAGATAAGAAAAGAGAAGACAAGAATAGAATTGTTTTTTTCATGATTATATTAATAAATACGTTACTTAACTTTTACACGTAATACAGTGTATGATAGAGGAGGAAAATCATAATCAAATTGCTCTCCAAAACCATTGGAAACACTTTCTTTAGGATAAATTTTCTTTGGCTCTTCAAATGAGTTTTCATCTTCGGCATGTTGAGCCGTGAGAGAAATCACTTTTCCTTGTTTAGCTACTTCCGCAGTACCTTGTAGTTTTACTGTAGTAGAATAAGGCTTGGTATCAGCATTCGTTATCTTTAATATTATTTCTTTTGCATCTTCATCATAACCTGACGAAATAAATTGAAGAGGTGTAGACATCGGTTCATGAGAGAGGATCAATTGACCATCCATATAGAGTTCACTCTTGGTGGGACTAACAATCAATTTCACATCATACCATCTGTTTGTATCTATCTTTTGACTGATGCTTTTACCCGAAGCACCGGCATTGCGCCCATCTCTTACCTCCTCAACGACCGTAATCGAATTGTTCCATCCTCCAATATTGTACATGAATCCTTTTTTCAAGTCGTCATTCAATGCTAAATAAATAAGAAAACCTTCTTTACCTCCTATTTTTCTGGCTTTGCATTCTATGGTATAGTTTTCTCCCTCAAAGCCGCCTATCACATATCTTGTTGCCGATTCTTCTGATATTTGGCGCAAAATATCCGGTTCTGCAATCCACGTTCCTCTTATATCAGCAGATTGATCGATCTTTAGCTCAACTTCTTTTCCATTTTGTGTGACTTTTATATCCTTATATTCGACTTGTGTTTCCCACGAACCAAAACCGAAGGTTCCTTTTGCATATTGCACAGTTTTAGCGTCACTCGTTGTACGGTTACAGCCTATATTATAGGACGGTCGATTTTCTGCTGCCATTTTTTGCACATAATACGAACTGCGCCCCAGTACCTGTTCGGTGTCTAGCCAAATCAGATTTACAGCCCATGCTCTGTCGTTACGGTTTTCGAACAGAGGAGCATAAGAAGTCATCGTTACCAAATCTCCATTTCTTTCCATTCCCGAGATAAAAGCCGCCTCGGACAGAGCTGCAAGCATATTTCCAGAGCCTACACCATTGTTACATGCATATTCTCCTACGTATACAGTGTAATTTCCTCTTGGATGATCGTCGAATATATGAGTGTTTTGAAAAAAGAAATTTGGAGCTACATACCAATGTGGGTCAACCATATCCGTCTTTTCTATTTTACCTGTACCAGTTATTCCATGGTTAGAAATCAGTACTAGATTGGGATATTTTTCTTTAATCGATTTATAGAAAATATCAAAACGTTTGTCGTACTCGTCTCCCCAATTTTCATTGCCTATTTCTACATATTTCAACGGAAACGGCTCGGGATGTCCGGCTTCAGCTCTTTTAGCTCCCCATTTTGTTGTCATATCGCCTAGTGCATACTCGATAGCATCCAGACAATCGTTTAGGTAATAAGCAATTTCACTATCAGGAGAAGCATCTGCCATTCGGAATTGGCATCCAAGACCAACATTACAAACAAACATAGCATCTGCATTGATATCTTCACAGAACTGCAACATTTCATAGTAACCAAAACCATAAGAACAACGATAGCCCCATGTACTGTATTCGCCTGAGCGAGATGCGGGATCGCCCAATGTTTTTTTCCATTCAAAACGGTTATCTAATGTTATCCCTTCTACAACGCATCCACCCGGCCAACGCACAAAGGAAGGTTGCAAGCCAATCAACATTTCTGCAGCATCCTTTCGCAAACCATTGGTGCGATTATTAAATGTGTTTTCGGGGAAAAGTGAAACATAGTCCAGATAAACTGTACCCGATGCATCAAACTCTATTGCCAGCTTGCCTTTAGCATTTGTGGCTGATGGAGTTAATGTCACTTTTAAGTCATTCCATTCATTTTGTTTACTAATGTCCAAAATGGCGGATGCCAAAATATCATCTTCTTCTGAAAGAAGATGCACTGTAATGTTCCCCTTATAATCGGATGAAGGACGGATTATTGTTCTCAAGAGATATTTATCTCCCTCTTTGAATCCCATCCCCCAATAGCCTTCGTTAACAAGCCTTGTAAGTTGAGCTCCATCTTTTATTTCTACTTTCAGGTTGTTGGGAGCGGTAGAAAATTTAGGCTTGTCTTTGGTCAATTTCATTATTGCAGACAAAGAATCTTTTACTTTGAGGCTCCATCCTGGAACAGGCTCGGTTGTCCAACGATATTTTTCGGGGCGTATGTCTCCTGTTATGTGATTATGCACTTGTTTAGGATACAATACATCGCCTTCGGCATGATAACCTTCGGGCATTTCCAACTCTTCGAAACTTCGGTTTTTGACCAACTCGGCATACAAACCGCCGTCTCCTGCATGATTGATTTCTTCGAAAAACACTCCATACATCGATTTCGAGATGGGAGCACCTTTTTTTTGTAAATCAACTATTATTTCCTCTTTATGGCTATTATTTATGTTGCAGGATCCTGCAATACAAATAATAAAAAGTAAAATGAATTGATGTGCTTTTTTCATATTTTATGGTATTTAATTCTGAAATGGGCAAAAAATCACGGACAATTACTGTTTCAACATTCGCACATAAAATATTTTTCCTGTATCACAGCCTTTCTGAGGTTGAAATCTCACAGTTATTTTTTCTTTCGAGCGATACATTGATTCTGGTATTTTATACTCTTGATTTATAAACTTGTTTTGAGACCACTTTGCCGACAAACTCTCAGAAGCAAACAGTTGACCATCTATAAAAATATCAAAGGTCTTGTCTTTAGGCTCATTTCCCCAATATTGTACCATTAATGACATATCTTTCAAATCCCCTGCTTTCAGTGTATACTCAATATATCCTCCATCTCTAGCCTCTCGCCATGTCACATCTTGCAATGTACCCGTATGCGTATTTCGATGCTCCATCTTATGGTCAGACTCTGGTTGCTGTTCTCCCGTCTTTATTACGTCTATCGTTCGCTTGTCGAGTTCAAGCTTGAGCCTTTCATTTTCTTTATTATTTTCAATCAACTCCTTATATTCTTGCGGAGTTGCCATAAGCCAATACATCATATAGCGACTGTCATGAATATTATAAAATGGTTCTAACTCAATATCTTTAAACCTTTCATCGGAAAACAATTCTGGCACTGTATAATGCAATGGCTTACCTGCAATAGGTTTCATATTGCTCAGTGTTGTCAATAGTTCTTCTCTTTCTCCAATAAGAATCGGGGTATCAAAGAGTGATACAAGTTCTCCATGTGCTATATGTGCCCAACGATGGTCGTCAGCCACTAACCCTCGCAAATCTTCTGTGCTTGTTTTTGCCCCTAATAAGATTGGACCTCGAGAGATTGAAACATAGTTAGGCACATTCGGCATTTCTTCAAGCCTTACTGCCATCGGTAAGCTTATCTCTACTATGTCGCCATTTTTCCAAGTACGTTCTATCTCTATATAAGACGATGAGGAAGATAGCCTCCCATACTGTTTCCCGTTACAACTTATTTGCATACCATTGGTTGCAACCCAACCCGGGTGACGGATCAATAGTTTAAACTTCACAGGTTTGGAAGTATGTATTGTCAATTTACTTTTTTCAGAATACGGAAATTCTGTATTTTGAGTAATAGTTATCCCTTTTTCTTTCCAGACCAGTTCAGAAGCTACAAATAAGTTGACAAATAGAGATTCATCGTGATGGCTATAAATAAACTGTCCGTATTTTCCATGATTTTCCATACCTGTACCAACACAACACCACATAGCAGAGTTAGGTGCTGAATATACCCGATAATGTGAAGGACGAGCTGAAGTAAAATAAACATATCCTCCGTGTTCGGGATGTTGTGAAGATAGGATATGATTGTACATTGCTCTTTCATAAAAGTCAACATATTTTGCATCAGGATTCATTCTGAATAGTCCTTCCGTCAGCTTCATCATATTGTTTGTATTGCAGGTTTCGGGGCCTTCTCGCTCTTCTGTGTAACTGATGCAATCGTGTTTTGAAGGAAAGTGTTCTCTGCGACTATTTCCTCCCAGAGACAACGAACGGTTATTAACAACTGTTTTCCAGAAGAAGTTGGCAGCAGTTACGTAATCACTATCCTCACTTAGTTCTGCCACACGCTGATATCCCACAGCTTTAGGCACTTGGGTATTAGCATGTCTGTTATCTAAATTATCAACCATTTTAGCCATGCTGTCGAATATTTCTTTATGCGAAAAACGTTTAGCAGCCTCTAAATATCTAATTTCCTTCGTCATTTGATAAGCATCGGCATATACTTCATTCATTCCTCCAAACTCGTTGGCAAGCATTGCTTCCATTTGCTCATCATCCAGATGAGATATGAGTTCAATTCCCCAGTCACAAAACTCCAGAAAAGCACCTTTTGCTTCTTCATTATCTGCATACAACCATGCATCTCTTAAGCCTGCATAGGTTTTATGTAAATTATACCAAGGCACCCAATATCTCCATATCAGCCCCGTATTTCCCTTTCTTATCTCTTGCCACAAATTATGCTTTGCGCCATCAATTTCTGTTACGACGGGAAAACCACCTATATAGCCTTTCCCATTTTTACTGTTTTTTTGACAACGCTTCAACTCTTGTATCATATACACCATACGCTCTTTGCATTGCTCATCTCCTGTTGCAGCATAGTGTATAGCCATAGCAGTCAGATAATGACCTCCAATGTGTCCGTCGAGCCCGTCACTTTCCCAATTACCGTAAGGTTCTGCCTTAGAAGGTAATCCTGCTTCTCGCAAGAATGGTGCTAAAAGTCGATCCACATCATACTCCAACAACACCTTCACATTTACATCACATGCATGTTTGAAAGGGCTGTCTAATAGTTTTACATCACCCAGAGGAAATGTATTTTGATATAATTTTTCTTGCGAATACATTCCACCCCAACAAGACAAGATCATGGTGAGAACTATAAATTTTATTCGTTTTTCCATTTTTTTTATTCTTTTGAGTTTTTATTCACCTACCATCTGTATCAGTTTGTGGACAATTGGTTTTGCTTGATGATTCCGATCAAATAAGAGCGGATAATCCATTCGTCCATGAACCGGAAAGTCATTTTTCCACGAATCATTATCAGTTACTCCCCATAAAGTTACACGATCTATCTTATCTTGATGCTTCAGAAATAGTTTAAAGAAATCTAAATAACGCTTCTCCCAAGCCTCTTCCACGTCTTGGGAAAGACCTGCGGTGTATGGATTCATCTCTTTGCGATAAGCGATTGTGTCAGTTATATTTGCACTGGTCTGCCCCCATGGCGAAGGTAGTGCACTGATATCCCATTCTGTAATCATTACTTTTACGCCAGCATTGGCATAAGCTTCAATAGCAGCCTCATACTCGTCTAGACTTGGAGAATCCATATCCATATGTCCCTGCATTCCAACACCATCAATACGAATGCCTCTTTCTTTGAATGTTTGAATCATCTTTACTATTGCATTCCGCTTGCCTTCATACCATTCGTTATAATCATTATAATAGAGTTCTACATTAGGATCGGCTTCGTGGGCAAATTGAAATGCCAATGGAATAAAATCCTCTCCTATGATCTCATAAAATTTACTATTTCGATAGGATCCATCTTCTAAAATAGCCTCATTAACCACATCCCAGCCCTTAACAGCACCTTTATAATGTTTTACAAGGCTTGTTATATGTCTTCTCATACGCTCGATTAAGACTTCACGCGACACATTATCTCCTTTTTCATCTATAAAGAACCATTTTGGAGCTTGTGAATGCCAAATCAATGCATGACCTACTATATGCATATTTTTTTGCTCCCCAAAGGCAACAAAACGGTCTGCTTCTGAAAAATTGAATTCCCCTTCGAGTGGCTGCACGTACATACTTTTCATGCAATCTTCAGCCACTATTGAGCTAAAATGAGACTCAACAATCTTTAACGAGAGGCTGTCTTTACCATCTATTTGATCCAGACTTAAAGCTACACCAATGTGAAACTTGTCTTTAAAAACGTCTTTCAATGTTTTCTCGGATGCCACGTTTAGGTTACAACTTGCTATAAAAGAGACAATCAGGAATAATAATGTAACATGATAGTATTTCATATGTTTCTATATTTAAAGCGATGAATAATTAAATTTATTTCTTATTCTTTTACAGTATACAGTCCAATCATAGTTCCTGTAAATCCACCAGTATTTGCTGAGGATAATTCCCTTGCCGAAATATTTTCAGACAAAAGTGACCAATTATTACCATCCAGACTATAATAAAAATCATAGGAGGTGCCTTTAGATACAACTTTCAGATCTACAGCAGTATTGTTTTTCAAAGGAATAATATCTTTTGATAAAGTTTTTCTTTCTCCCCTATTCGTCATTTCAACTTTGATTTCTTTATTGTCGTCAACACCTTGGAGAGAGAGGAAAATATGATGTTTCTCATCTTTATAAAGCAACAATCCAGCTTTGTCTTGTTCTTCAGTGGGGTTAAAGTACAGACGTGTACTTGATGTAAATTTGTGATGTTGCATACGGCGAGCTATTAATGACGGAGTCTTTGTTTCAGAAACCGACACCGCATTTTTGTACATAGAAAGATAGCCTAGATTCTCAGATAGAGAATAAAGATCAGTGGCAGGAGCACGCAATGTCATCCATTCCAACCCAAGCATCTCGGAATCAAAATCGTCTTTCCACTCAAAGTTCCCAAATGTAATCTCTGACGATCTTACCACCCCTTTTCTCTCCAATACCATGGGTACTAACTCATCACCTCGAGTCATATAAGGGTAGTCATCATCACTCCATTCCACAGGCATGATAAATGTTTCTCTTCCTAAATTTTCAAATCTATTCTCAATCGGACGACATGCTAAGAATACTGCCCACCAATCACCTTCCTTGGTCTGAATGAGATCTGCATGCCCCGTACAAGTAATCGGATCGGGACGATCGGTAGCTAAATGTCGCTGTGTCAAAATAGGATTTTTATTCCACGGTTTAAACTCTCCCATAGGACTATCACCTCTAAATATCACTTCCGAATGGTTAGGTCCTGTTCCTCCTTCAGCTGCCATGAGATAATATTTACCTTTGATCTTGTACATGTGAGGGCCTTCTATCCAAATAGGTTTTTCTGCTAGATTCACCCCTCCATTCACTAGCATCTTTGTCTTCCCAACTACTTGATCTGTTTCTACATCAAACTCATGTACACGAATCGAACGATGGCCATCGTATAGTTCTTTGCCATCCATGCCATCGTTGTTTAGAATATAAGCACGTCCATCATCGTCAAAGAAAAAAGAGGGATCAATACCTCCAACTTCGGGAAGATAAATAGGGTCAGACCAAGAGCCAAATGGGTCCTTTGTTTTTACAAAAAAATTACCGGCTCCTACGTTAGTTGTGATCATGTAGTAAGTTTCGTTGTGTGAGTTATATTCGATGGCAGGAGCAAATATTCCTCCACTGGTTCCTTGTCCTTGAAAGTTTTCGAGTTGAGAAGGACGGTCTAAAACATGTCCTATTTGTTTCCAGTTAACTAAATCTTTGCTGTGAAAGATAGGTACTCCCGGATAATAGATAAAAGTGGAGGTTACTAAAAAATAATCTTCACCATTGGTGCAAATGCTAGGATCGGAATACCATCCGGGAAGTATCGGATTATAAAACTGACCACTACCAGAAAGTGGATTTTCCTTATAAAAATCATCTTCGCCATTGTAGGTGAAAGAGTCAAATAATGCTACAGCCTTTCCGTTAGGAGTAATACTTCTTGCATCTTTTGAGTTACACGAAAAAAGAGAAGATAACATACATGCCAAAACCAATAATTTTGACAAAAAAAAGATGTTATTCATGGGACAAAAAACATTTTAAATGATTAAGAAATTGAATTGGTTACGTTACAAACGTATAAATCAAATATTTTTTAGATATTTGATTTTAGATATTTGATTTCAACAATCAGATATATAGCAATAAATAGTAGTGAATTACCAATAAAATCAATTTGTATCTCTACCTAAAATATGCATTCAAACTAAACCATCATACTCAAATTTCAGTCGGAGATTTATCAAAATGTTTTTTAAAAGCTGTACTAAAGTATCCGACACTTGAGAAACCACAAAGTATGCTGATTTCCGTTACATTATACTTCCCTACTTGTAGCAATTCTAAAGCATAATTGAGTCTAATACTTTTTATAAAATCGACAGGCGATTGATCGGTCAGCGCTTTTATTTTTTTGTATAGAAGAGACGAACTGACATGCATTTCGTTCGCAAAATGGTCTTTCCCAAATTTGGGATTATCTATATTGGCATGCACCACTTCGATAGCCTTTTTCACAAATTGGTCATTCAGTTCGTTAGCAAATACTTGCTCTTCATTTCCTTTAGTTATTGTCTTCAGCACCCTATCTCGTACTGCATTTCTGTTTTCGATAATTGTTTTAATTTTTTGATACAGCAAGTGCATATCGAAAGGTTTAGTGATGTAGTCTTCTGCCCCTAAAGAGAGTCCACGTAATTGTTCTTCCCGTTCGGTTAGGGCTGTTAACAAAATGACAGGGATATGCGATGTTTCGAATGTAGACTTTATGACACGACAAAGTTCATAACCATCCATATTGGGCATCATTATATCGGAAACGACCAAATCTGGCATCGTTTTTTGGATATGTTCCCAAGCTTCAACTCCATCCTGAGCCATTGAGATATTTAATTTGCCACTCAATGAGTGCTTAATAAACGTTCTCAAGTCGTCATTATCTTCCACTATCAAGATATGCATATTTTTAGGTATAGCATCATCCTCTAAAGTGATATCTAACTGGATATCAACAGACTCAGAAAGAAGCACTTCCTTTTCACTTAAAGATACAGTCTCTCCTTTTTCTACAACCTTAACAGGTATAGTGATCTGAAATCTAGATCCTTCATTTTCCTTACTCTCAAAAGCAATAATACCATCATGCAATGCCACATAGTGTTTGACTAACAGTAAGCCTATACCGGAACCTACTATTTTGGAGTTAATTGCATTTTCACTACGATAAAACTCTTGAAACAGTTTGCCCTGCTCTTTTTTCGATATTCCCATTCCAAAGTCTCTGACCTCTAGAGTCCAATTGAAATCATCCGTCGATATAGTAATTTCTACTTGACTATTGGGATGGGAATATTTAATTGCATTAGATATTAGGTTGTCAACTATTTTTGTCATCATTATCTCGTCCACTGCTACATGAAAGGCTACCTGATCGGAGGTAAGAATCAAGTTGATATTCTTGCTTTTAGCCAATGACTCAAACATCAGCTTCCTGTGTGATATAAAGTCTACAATATTGACCATGTTTAACGACATTTGTCCTTTACCTATGTCTACCTTTTGAAAATCTAAGAGTTGCGTTGTAACTGAAGAAAGTCGCCTGACTTGCTCAGTGGCCAAACGTAAGAAATATTTACCTTTCTCTGACAAATTCTCTTCTGCATTCAACTCCTCTACCGGTGCTTTTATCAGTGTTAGAGAAGTACGGATATCATGAGCTGTATTTGTAAAGAAACGAATTTTATCTTCTGTATATTGCTGTTTCAGTCTGTTGATATAAAACCTTAAAGATATGTATACGACATACAATAGGATAAACATCAACATTAACCGAAACCACCATGCATTCCAAAATGGAGGTGCAATCTCTATCAACAACATTCGTTCGCTAATCATTTCAGACAAAGAGCTATCAAACATCCTAACTTTTAGGACATGGTTGCCACTTGACATATTAGCATAAGTGAGATTTCGATAACTGGTTGGTTCTGCCCAATCGCTATCAACCCCTTCCATCTTCCACGAAAACTTAGCATTAGATGCTGGTGTTCCGATAGGTAAAAACTCAAGAGTCAAGGTATTTTGGCTGTAATCGAGTGAAATCTTATCTAGACAATCGAGAGGTTTATCAAGTGAAAACACAGGATTTTCTCTTATAGATCGACCTGAAATGATCAAGTCTTGGAAGTAAATACGTCCTTCTGGTTTAGAATATTGCAATGATGATGGGTCAAACATCACTGCACCATGATTTGTTCCCCAGATTAGCTGATTGGTTTTGAGCTTAGCCTTTGAGTTTTGATTGAAAGAAACATTTAAGTGTAATGACATAGATGTGTACTCCTGTATACTTTTATCTTCGAGACTAAAGCTACATAGACCATTCTCTGTGCCTAACCACAGAGATCCATGTTCTAGAAAAAGGCTATTTACATGATTGGAGGTTAAGCCGGCTTTTGTTGTGTATTTCTTTACAGATTTAGTCTGAATATTAAAAGAAAGCAATCCATCACCACTTGTTCCAAGCCAAACCTCATCGCCTATCACTAGAATATCATGAATAATATAGCCCTCTAATATAATTTCAAAAGTTTCTGTTTCTTTGTCCAACAAACATAAGCCCAATGTACATCCTAATAAGATTTTATTAGGGCTCAATTCTGCAAATACATATACAGGTAGAGATGGATATTCTTTAAACTTATTTTTGGAAACATTATAGCAAAATATATTACCCATAGGGCCTCCCATCCAAAGGTCTCCAGCACTATCTTCGAAGATATCAAAAATAAAATTATTGGTGAGTGTCGAATTCTTACTTTCTTTAGAATAGTAAACAGACTCTTTCCCTGTCTTTCCATCAATAACATGGACGCCTGAGGAATAAGTACCTGCCCAGATATTACCTTGTCTATCTTCGCAAAGCGAAAGAAATGCTTGTGCATTATCACTTTTATTGTCAAAGTATGTTTTCCATTCATTCGTTTTCACATTCCAACAACTAACTCCATTATTGGTTGCAAACCAAAGATTTCCCTTTCGATCTTCAATTATCTTGTTTACATCATTATTGTTGAGTGAGTTCGGATTGTTTATGTTGTGTGAAACCTGCACTACATTATTTTTTTCTTTATCGAAGAATGATAACCCTCCACTATATGTGCAGACCCATATTCTCTTATTATCCTCATTGTAAATATCATATACTCCATTACCTTTCAGAGAAAGGGGATTATCTAGATCTTCTTTATAAATGTTCAATACGCGATGATCGTCTTTTGTCAATTCCCAAATGCCTTGTCCATCTATCCCCACGAGGAGGGTGGAGTCTGAGTTTTCCGCAAAGGCTTGGATGGGTTGCTTGGGAAATCCGGTTATTATCAATTGAACAAACTCTTCTTTTACTAAGTCATAACAAAACAGTCCATCAGAAGTAGTTCCTAACCACAACTTATTTGCCCTTTCTTCATAGTGAAGTGACGTAAAGACGAGTGTGTTCTCAGAAAATTTGTAAAGTATTTGGCTTTTCGTTGTACTGCTATTCATCAATGCGATTTTGCCATCGCCCACCACAAAGAAATTCTGGTCATCATACCATTGAATATAATTTATTTCGCCTGTAAAATTTTCTAATCGGGATAGTGTACCTTCTTCGTACTTACATAGCCCAGCAGATGAGGAAATAAAAAACACATCTTCCTTTTCAATCAATATTTTTGTAAGACTAAGAAATTTATCATCTAAAGGGGTACGAATGTCAATGACCAAATCAAACCTATCTAACAATGTGTTGTATACAAATATCTGTCCGTTATTAGTATAGGCTAAAAGAGTATCTTTATCATAAACTAACTTAACAAAAAGCACATCGGCTGTTTGATAAGGAAGTTGATAGATGTGGTAATTATCTTCTGTGAGCCTCAAGATTCCAATCTTTGAAGATGCCCATATAAATCCATTTTCATCCTTGCAGATTGAGGTCACCTCTCGCATATTGATGCCTAGAACGGAGTTTAGCTCATAGAATTTCACATTTAAAGAATATCCGGTGAGTGTCGATAAAGTAAGAAAAAGGATTAACAGTCCAACTTTGATGATAATAAATATATAATTCTTAATCGATGCCATTTCAATATTTCATATTATACCTAAGGTGTAAGCCAAATTCCCAATATAATTTGGATGGCTGAATACAGTAGAGATGTGCTTCAGAACCACCTCCACATCAGTGCCACTGTAAGATAAGCAAAAGATCTGAAGATATATTCTACTTCTAGACCTTTCAGCTTAGTTCAACCCCTTTTTATTTTATAAACAAACGGCAGCGCATGTGAGTTGCTGCCGTTTTTACTTGTGTGCTATATATCGTTCTTCCTACTCTTCTTCCAAATCATTGGTTACAGAAATTCGATCGATAACTATTCCAACACCTCCTGGCGACCAAAAGCCCACAATATAGAGATGGGAGGGATCTACTTTCACCATTTCTGTATTTACTTCTTTAAACATATTATTGAGTTCTATCACTATTTTTCGTTTTCCCATCATCGGATAATTTGCATTAGAAGTCCAATAATTATTTTCATCAAAAAGACGAAAATTTACATCAAAGTCAGGATAATCTTGCCCTAGCTCTACTACCAGATATTTATATTTTGACAGATTGAAACCACCATCACTCTGCCAACCACCAAAGCCCCATTGTCCAGTAGTCAACGTGTGCGTCTTCTCGTCGAATGTTCCAGTTTCCCAGATAGACGGATTCACCGCTGCAGATGTTAAAGGGAAAAAGTCTGGATAAACAGCGACAGAAGATGAAACAGCAATAACTAACTCTTTACTATCGCCTTCAGGCCCTGTATACGTAACTTTGATATTAGCCGTCCCCTCTTTCAGTGCTCTTAATTTTCCATTAGGCTCTGCAGTTATTATTTCTGGATTGGAACTTTCATAGATGACTCTTGAAGTCACAATCTCCATAACTCCATCATCATAAGTCGCTTTCACTTTAAGGTCTCGCTCTTTCCCTGTTTCTATATTCAGTTTATCACCAACCCCTTCTACTACTAGTGCAGACAAGTTGCTTCCCGGAGCCTTATTCGCTAAATAAACATTATTGATAACAATCGGTTTATCTCCACTAGACCAAAAGCCTGCCATATAGATATTTAGAATCCGAAAAATCAATTCCATTACTATATACCCATCCACCAAAGCCCCAAGCTCCAGTTTTCAATGTATGAGTCTTTTCATCAAATGTTCCCGTGCCCCATATGGATGGATTAAATGCACTGTTGGTCAATAAAAAAGGTGCAGCATTGACAGTAATAGTCACATCTTTGCTTACTCCATGTGAGCTCTTGTACGAAATAGTAACATCTGCCGATCCATCTTTAAGTGTTACAATTTTTCCACTTTCGTCTACATAGATAATGTCTGGATTACTACTAACGTAAGTCGCTTGTGCTGAAACTATTTTTGAACTTTCGTTGGCATACATTGCCTTAACAACAAGATACTTATTGCTTTTAGAGACTAAATTTAGTTCACTATTTTCATTCACTCCATCTATTGTTAGATCAATAAGCTCTCCCTCCTCTTCAATCGTTCCATTTGCATATGCCTTAAACCAATGATATGTAGGCCAAGGACATGCTTCAGGATCGTTCAAAAAAGTGTATTGTCCGGGGATGCCTGGTTCATCTTTAAATTGAGCCATCAAGTCTGGACTTGTAAAAATAAGCCAACTAACATTTCCTGAATTGTCAACAATATATTTAAAGTTAGCACCAAAACCACCTTCTCCTGCTATTCCTGTAGTGGCTTTACCCCACGAGGAGTTATATTTTTCAGGAGCCCAATCCATTTCGGTCACCATAATAGGAGCAATATCGGCCACCGGTTTTATCTGATTATCCCAACCTTGTTTAAAAGCCTCATACCCTCCACCGGTACCTTGTCCTCCATCTGCATTCTCACCATCACTCCCCATCCATCCCGGATAAACATGTATGGCATAACCTATATTATCGCCTTCTATCGGATTATTTGCCAATCCACTGTAGAGTGACTGATAACCTAATCCTGGAACCCAAATAATATTATCTGTATGCTCACGCACATTATCTACAATTTGCTGAAAAAATGTTTTAAGATTATCATAGTGTCCTTGGTTACTCGCACCATACGTCCCGTCTTTTCCTAAAATATCTATCGGTTCGTTAGCTAATTCGAACATTACATTCGGATTATTCTTCAACTTAGGATGCTGAACAACAATCTCCCATACAGTCAAAAGATATTTGTGATAATCATCATCTATTGCAATCTGCTCTGGAGACACTCCCGGAGGGCGCATCACCACATAAAGCCCTCTTTCGATAGCATACTCAGCCATGGGAACAAAAACACTAGTCAAATATTTTTTGAAGCGTGCTTCATCAAAATGTTGATATGCTAAAGATTCGTTTTCAGCACCCGGAGAACTCCAATATGGGTCCATGTGCAAACGAATAAAGTTCACATCCCAACCTGCAGCCAATATTTCTCTTATTAATTTTTGATTATACTGAAGGCATCCATCAATATCATAATTTGTCCAAGCATTATTATTAAAGAAAGGGCTATACGTTTGTGCAAAGCCATGCAAATTAACAATTTGACCTTCTGTATTCTTCAGATATCGTCCATCTACATGAAGCTTTGATAGGGCAATCGGCTCTACTTCCTCCGGCTGTTCGATAACAGGATCTGGCAAAGACAGCCTGTCATCCGAACATGCGACATGCATGATGACACATGATATTATAATCAGTATACTAAATATGTTTTTCATAATTATTTCAAATCAATATTTATTTTACTTTTATTATTTATCCGATTTTTATTGTAACTCAGGTGTGAAAGTTTCCATAGCAACACCTCGGTTACGAACAACTAACGTATCAAGAGTATGATAATGCATAGTAGGCAACTCCACCTGATAGTCTAAATAAATAACATCTCGGTCTTCATTTCCCCAGCTTTGCTTATCTCCTTTTTTCACTAATATACCACTACCAGTAACGCTATAGTCTTCGGAATCAGTTTTAACAACACATTTACCATCTTCATCGAACTGAAGAACAATGGTATAAGGGATTGCATCACCTGCTTCATCTTTTGCTGATAGAGATAGTTCAACCTCCTCCATTGAACGCGTTGTTAGATTGCAGACTTCATCTTTTTCCACATGCTGCTTGTGACGTACAACCGTCTTCGACAAAGAAGTATGTCCTTCTTTCCCTGTAATTACATCCTTTCCACGACGCAAATAAACAGCATGCCAAGGATTAATGTATTTGATGCAATACATTATATAATCTTTAGGCACAACATCCCAATCCGAGGGCACCATAGTATTTGGATTGCTTACCAACGGTTTCCCTTGCAAAATAGTATCTGCATTCTGCACATCAATCATTCGTACCGGAATGACATAGGTGTTCTTAATAGCCAACGGATCTGCAAAAAAAGCATCGGTCAATTGTACTTCAACTCCACCCGATAGAGCCCCGGACGCAATAACCATCTTGTCAGATGACAAAGAATAATACTCCGCAGGCATTGGCAATATTGGGTTTGAAGTTCCTTTAAACAATAAATTATCGCACAAAGAATTATCAACTTTAAAATTAATAGTGATATTTTTCCCATTGGAATAACCTCCTCCTGTGGTTGCCATAATTTTACACTTGCGTGCATTGTCTAACGAGTTATCTACACTTGGATCTTCGCCCAATGTGATCACCCTCACCGGATATTGATAAGAGAAGTATACACTTCGAAAATCATAATCTGAAAATCCCCAATCATCATTATGGCAAGCAACAAAAGCCATAAGCATTACGGGTAACAATAGAACATATATATATTTCATTCGAATAAAATTTAAATAGTTTTAAGATAGATTCTTTCTTATTTCCAGCCTTTATTTTGAATTAATTCATCCCATTTCATTACCTCTTCGTAAGGTATTGGTCCATAAAACATATGTTCCTTATAAAGTCTATTTTCTACAGTTATTGGATTGTAGTTGGTATTCATTATTCCTTTGGCTGTTTCAGTCAATATCCTTGTTTCTACTTTCCAACGTCTTAAATCCCAAAAACGGAATCCTTCGAAGCATAGTTCTAAGCGACGTTCGTTTCTGATCATTTCCTGCATACGGGTTTTGTCATTTTTTATAGATTCGAGGTAAGGATCTCCATTGTCACGCCCCACACCTGCTCGCTGACGAATGACTTTGATCACATCATAAGCAGAAAAACCATGTTGCCCTGTTCCTGTTGGCCCCCAAGCTTCATTTGCAGCCTCAGCATAGATCAGATACATTTCGGTGTAACGAATGTGAGGTATATAATGACGTTGTTGGTTGATCATAATAGGATTAAGATTCACATCTTCACGTAACAATTTACGCATATAGTACCCTGTTCTTGTAGATGTTTCCGTATGGTTGACACCATCATTTGTAGATGAAGTCAAAATATCAATGGTCTCGCCTGCTGGCCCCATTTTACTATTATGAACAACGATATATCTTTTAAGACGAGGATCTCGATTTTCGTATGGGTTCTTAGCATCAAAGCCACTACTACTTATATCAGCAATAGGATAACCATTAAGCATCGGGAAAGCATCAACTAGGTTTTGTGTCGGATTGAGACGTCCCTTCCCATATAAGGTAGGAGGATAATGCTCCTCTTCTAGACTTCGACTATCTCCTGTGTTATTTCTCCACAATATCTCTTTCGGATTAACACCCTCTTTTAAGTTATCTATTTCAGAACGATTGTCATACCAAGTCCATCCATTAGGGTCTATACCATTAACCCCACCTATTCTGTTCAACACCTTTGCTGCATAGTTAGCTACATCTTGCCATGTAGTAGAAGTTCCCTCGCTAAAGGCAGGACTTGCTGCCAACAAAGCTGCTTGGGTACGAATAGCCTCTGTTATCCGTTTGGTTATTCTCAAACGAGAATAAGCTCCAAATACACGATTGTAATTATCTTTGCTAATGCCTGGATATTGGGCAGGTACTTCAGCGTCAGAACCAACATCTTCGAAGTCTAGAGGTAACAACTCTTCTGCCTTATCTAAATCATCATTAAGCTGCTCCATACATTTTTCGAATGTAGCACGTGGTTGATTGAAATCTGAACCTTCTCCTTGAGACGCTGTGAGAATAGGCACTCCCAATAATTCTCCTCCTTCAGTCCAACCTCCATGAGCTTGTAAAAGATAGTACATAAAAAGGGCACGTAATCCATAGGCCTCTCCTTTGGTACGATCATTAAAAAGACGTTTTAGGTCTTCATCATCTGCCCAATTAACCTTATCCGATTCTTCAAGCATGATGTTCATATATTGAATGGCTGCAAAAGCATTGGTCCATTGGTCAGTGGGATTGTTGTTCGCTGCCCATTGCCCTGTAGCTATCTTTCTGTAACTATTATTCTGATCATTACTCACCGCATCGTCGGTGGATACATCGCTGAACGACCATCCACCTGACGGAATACGAGTATAACCATTAAGAAGAATTCCTAATGCGTATGTAGGGTCTTCATGCATCTGCTCTCTGTCTCTATTATTTTCTATTGCCGGAGAAAAGAGATCGTCGCAACTCGACAACAATATGACTGTAACTAAAATTATTAATATATTTTTCATATTTCATTATTTTTCAATGTCAATATACCATTATCAAAAAGCAGCTTTTACTCCAAGATTAAAAAATCTAGTTTGAGGAGCTCCTCCAATATTCATTTCCATCAATCGCCACTCTTTAGAAAGCGTTAGTAAGTTATCTCCGCTTACGTAAACACCTAATTCACGAACAAATGACTTTTCTAACATTTTACGGGGCAAGTCATAAGATATTTGCACTTTAGCCAGAGTAAACAGATCGCTCTTGTACATCCAAAAATCTGAAGTTCGGAAATTATTATCTCCACTTTGAGTCGTCAAACGAGGATAAGTTGCTGTTTTCTTGCTACCTTCCGTCCAACGATTGAGAACCTCATCCGAATATTTACGGTCACCATATACCCAATGATACGAGCTATTCTTGATGCCATACGTTCCAAAGTTGCCAGTACCACGCAAAAAGCAAGTAAAATTATTCCATTTAGCAGTCAAATTCAGTCCTAGAGCAAAAGGGACACTTGACCATCCGGCACGTCCTAAGTACACCTCATCTTTACTGTCAATAACTCCATCTCCATTCTGATCAACATACTTGATGTCTCCGGCTTTTACTTCTCCAAAAGAAGGAGTTGCATTATAATTTGCAATGTCATCTTCGTCTTCATAAAAGCCATTGCTTACCAAGCCCCAAATGGCATCCAAAGGTTTTCCTGTACGATTTTGATAAGCATCTTGAAACATTTCGTCGCGTTTGATAGCTTCTGTTTTAAGGATAGTTCCTGTAAGTCCAAAAATAAAATCTACCTGACCAAGTTTTTTATTTAAGTTTACAGCAAAGTCTACTCCCACCCTCTGATCAATATCATTATTAACATATGGCAAAAATGATGAGTTAGGCCAACCTGTTGAGAAATAATTTGGATATTGCATATAAGTCAAAATTGGCATTCCCTCCATTCTGTTGATGAAAAAGTTTGTATTGATCGTCAACAATTTATTAAATAGAGAGGCATCTATTCCTACATTAAACTCTTTACGTTTCACAAAACCTAAGTCAGCGTTATCTCCTCTTCTTGAGTCTGTACTTTGCATGTTAGAGGCTCCATCTTTCCATCCAAACCAAGCTCCTTCAGTTTGCGAATAATATCCTTTGTACATATAGTAATCAAAATCAAGATCCGTATGTAGTATTCCTCCTGAAACTGTCAATTTTAAATCATCAACTACTGATGACTTTGCAAGAAATTCTTCTTCGCTTATTCTCCATCCTAAAGTTAAGGTTGGGGAAAAAGCTTGACGTTTTTTAGAAGAGAACTTTGCTGAATGCACAAAAGCACTGCTAAAGTCTGCATAATACTTGTGCTCATAGTTGTATCCTAGCTGAAGCCCAAGATTCGCATTGCTTATTTTATGATAAGCTGCAATGTCAGAACGCTGATGTCCTGTAGCCAACAAAATGGCATTGAGATTGTGAGATGTATTTAACGTTTTGATATAGTTAAATTGCCCTGAAAAAGCAATGGTCTGTTGATTCCAACTATCATGCACGTTTTGTATGCCATCGGAACGATCTTCACCAAACTTTACTAATCGATCTATTTTGTTTCCATCCTCAAAAGCATACCATTTTGGTTCGTATACAGCATATTGATTATTATACGATTCTGTGTAGCTTGAAGAGTAGTCAATCGCAAATTTCGTTTCAAAACTCAAGCCCTCCAAGAGGCTTCTTAAATTGAAGTCAAGTCCTGCTGTAAGCTGAAATTGTCGAAGAGAACTCTTATTATGTCCACCTGCATAAATGTCAGCAAATGGATTGGTTTGATCCAACTGAGTTCCTCCTAATAAATATTTTCCATCAATCAGGTGTTTACTGTTTTTTATTTGTAACTGTCCCATCTCATCGTCCTCGCTTAGAGCACTAATTGGAATTAAAGGAGAAAAACGATTGGGACGAAGAGTAGCGGCACGCCCCCAATAATCGCCATGCGAGTAGCGATTGTTATTGAGCATGAACGTAGCATCTACCGATCCCGAAATAAAGTCATTGAACTTATAATCAATATTGCCTCGAGCATTGAATCGAAGATTATTATCATCTTTTCCTTCTCCAAAATTCAGGAGAGAGTTCTGATAGCTCATTCCTATATTAGTATAGAATTGAGCACGATCTGTTCCATCTGATATTTCGGCAGTAACATCCGATTTATTATACACTTTTTTCAAATAATCGGAAGAATAGAAATCGATGTTTGGGTAACGATAGGCATCTTTGCCCGTCCATGAATGATGAATCTCTTTTTCGTCATATAATTCATCCAAACCATCATTGCGCAATGCTTCATTATATAGAGTCATATACTCCCAAGAACTTAGATATTTTGGATAACGCTTGGGAACATGAAAGCCAGTATTTGCCCGAACATTAATTTTACGATCATAAGCTTTTCCTCGTTTAGTTGTGATCAGTATCACCCCTTTGGCGGCTCTGCTACCATAGAGTGCAACTGCCCCTACACCTTTCAACACTGTTATTTGCTCTATTTCAGATGAAAGAATATCGGATCCGGCATCACGAGGCACACCATCGATCAACACCAGAGCTCCTTGTCCCCATAAATTGCC
Source organism: uncultured Dysgonomonas sp. (assembly GCA_937995835.1). Taxonomy (GTDB): domain Bacteria; phylum Bacteroidota; class Bacteroidia; order Bacteroidales; family Dysgonomonadaceae; genus Dysgonomonas. The sequence continues at coordinate 110,305 of CALKIV010000027.1, forward strand.
ATTATAGCCTCCGATATATGATGACAGACCATCCAGACTGTAAGTCGTATAATCATTTTCCATCTTTTCCGGCAGGTTGATGACAGACACTCCTCCCATCAAATCTCTTTCATTCACTGTGCGGAAAGCCACATTGACAGGAGTCAAATCTCCTAATGGCTCTAAGACAATCTCTGTCAAATCTTCTCCAGCTTCTATTATTTGATCTTTATACCCTTTTGCTCTCACCGAAAACTTTCCTCTAGGTGCTATTTCCAGTGAAAAAGAACCAGAAGTTCCCGAAACGGCATATGCTTTCAACTCATTACTATTTATGATTGCATCGGGTATCGGTTTGCCATCGGGTGTACGAACAACAGCATTTACTTGTATTTTAGGGATCTGTGCCTTCATCTTCACTGCAAAGCAAGTCAGAGTTATGCACAAGAGTAGTCCTATTTTTATATATTTCATTGTCTTCTCATTTTTGATTCATGAATATTGAATAATTACCAACCTGGATTTTGTTCAAACTCTAAGTACATATTAGAATCAGCACGCTTCATAGGTAGCCAATAATGCTTAGAAGCTAATTTTCGTTCCACTACTACTCTTTCTTTCAGATTTAACACCTTGTTTTCAGTTGGTGTTAAAGCATCAAATCCTTCAGCACGATCAAAATCATGTGCTGTTTTGAGAGTGTAAGGGTACTCTGTTAAGAGGAGCCAACGACGTAAATCGTTGAAGCGATGTGCCTCGTACGCTAATTCTACGGCACGTTCACGTCTTACTTCACTTAAAAAGGCTTCAGTGGAACTTAAGTATTTGCCAGCTACATGTTTCACCCCAGCACGATCTCGAACATGATTAATAGCATCTACAGCACTCTTCGAGAATCCCGAGGCTTTCCCGTTAGGAGTTCCATAACCGTTAGCAGCAGCTTCAGCATACATCAAGTATGCATCAGCTAAACGCATATAACTAAGATGAATAAAGTGATTTTTGTCTTGTCCAAAATCATCATTATTGACCGAACGAGGAATAAACTTATACATCAAATATCCTGTACGACTTCCTTGGTAATCATCTCTATAACTTCCTCCGGTATATAGATTAGCATATCGATGAGGTTCGCGAGTTTGAGTTGCTCCTTGTATACATTTCACCCCATCATAAACGATGTCGTGATAGAAACGAGGATCACGATTCTTCCACGGATATTGTGGATCGTAGCCTGATTCGGTATCCGGTTTGGTGGCATCAACAATCGGCAATCCGTTTTGCATACCATAATAACTTACATAGTTAGCCGTTGGAGTAAAACAATTGCTCGATCCATCAAGCAATACTCCCGGAGCGTATTGTAGGTTCATACTCCAACGTGTGCCATAACCATCATAGGCTGGAGCCTGAAATATCGCCTCTGGATAACCCGGTATTTTCATCCCTTGGTTGTGAGAGTAGAATAGATCTGAATAACGTTCAAAAGGGATCAAACTATAGTCTGCTTTTCCTCCCTCTTCGGCACAAGAACTCAACATCTCAGCAAAAGCTTCGGCTGATTTTTTACAATACTCAGTGTTGTAAGTTTTACTTCCAGTGGACTCATAATTCATCAATGGACTACCTGCCCACAGATAGTTTTTCCCTAGGTAGCCTAATGCCATTATTTTATTTATACGCTGACGATTTTTTCCTAAAGTATTTTTCCCGGCCTGCGTATCATCCCAATCTAATGGGAGGAGGTCGGCTGCTTTTCTAAAATCTTCAGCAACACGATCGGCTGTTTCTTGATAGCTCAAGCGTGGTAGTTTTAAAGATTCTCCATCATATACCACATGATCGATATAAGGTAATCCTCCAAAATATTGCATTAGTAAAAAGTGGAACCACCCCCTAAAGAAATATAATTGTCCTTCTATTAGATTCTTTTCTTCTTGTGTCGCATCTTGCAATAGCTCTAAATTTTCTATCCCAAGATTAGCTTTACGTATACCATACCATGCCAAAGGCCACATTCTTTTATGCATACGGTCGTCATTCGTTGTCGTTCCTGTTCCATCCATCCAATTGGCACCCCACCCATCATGCTCTTTCATCCATCCCCAAAAGTCTCCATTGTCTACCTTATAGCCAAAAAACCAGGTGGATCCAGCAACGATTAACTCATCTTCACCCCAGTTGAAGTCAGATTGCCAATAGAAGTTATTGAGCAATGGAATGCAATAATAGAGCTCTTCTGTGAAACCTTGAAAATTGAGAAAATTCTTGAAAGCATCTTCTGGATTGACAATACTATCAGGGTCTCTATCTAAATAGTCTTTACAAGAAAACAATCCAAACGATATGGAAAGAACTGTAAAGCAAAACATTATCTTTATATACTTTTTCATCATGTACAATTTATAAGGTTATTTTAACTCCCAAATTATAGCGTCTAACAGTTGGATAAGCCCCTTGTGATGCCCAACCAGTGGCAGCCATATTTGATTCTCTGTCATCAGGCATTTTCGTCCACAACCAAAGATTATTTCCATTCAGATAGAGTCTGAGTGACGATAATTTCAGTTTCTTGACCCAACCAGAGGTAAACGTATATGCTACTTCAGCATTTTTCAGACGAATATAAGACCCATCATACATATAGCGAGTTCCATTTGTCATTCCATCTTTACTGGAAGTCCAACGAGGAAGAGAAGAATCTGCATTCGTATTGTTTTTACTCCAATAGCTACCTTCATCATAAACATTGTTGAGCTTACCACTCAAGCTAGTTAGTACAACTTGACGAGTCACATTAGTTACACCATAAAATTGAACAAAGCCACTAAATCCTTTCCACTCGAATCCTAAAGTTGCATTGTATGTATTCTGAGGATTTCCGGAAAAGCCATAGGGCACATTATCATCAGCATCAATCACTCCATCGCCATTGTAGTCTACCATTTGGTAGTCTCCCGGCAGTTTTTGACTATCCGTAGTATTCCAAGGCGTACTAGCCCATAAATCGTCCCACGAATTAATATATCCATGATCGAGATAAGAGTGCGCTTGCCCAATTTGTTTACCAGCTTGTTTTTGATATTCAGGCAACAAGGACGGATCATCTCGCTCTAGAATTTTATCTTTGGCATGGGTCATATTCATCTCTGTCCATAGATATAGCCCTTCTTTGAATTGATGATTAACCTTCAACGATAGCTCATATCCCTTAGAGCGTACCCGTCCTAAATTAGCCCAAGGCGCTTCTGTACCATAATATGATGGAATGGCTCTATCGTTACCTCTGACCAAAATATCGGTACGATAATTATTGAAAATATCTACTGCTCCTGATACCACTCCATTCAGGAATGAAAAATCAGCTCCATAGTTTGCTTTTTTGGCTGTTTCCCAATGAATATCAGGATTAGCTACGGAAGTTTGTCTATACCATGTATATGGACTTCGGTCACCGTTTGTAGCTCCCAGCTTGGCTGTGTTGCCATATGCCCACTGTTGCATATAGAGCCATCGTCCACTAATATTGTCATCTCCAATTTTTCCGTAAGAAGCACGCAACTTGAACGAATCTAAAAACTTTATATTTTTCATAAACTGTTCTTCACTTACCATCCACCCTACAGCACCTGACGGGAAGAATGCAAAACGATGATTTGAAGAGAATTTTTCAGAGCCATTATATGCTCCATTCACTTCAAGAAAATATTTTTTATCAAAATTATAAGTCGCACGGAATGCCCAATCTTCACGATAACTTGGGATCACACTACCTCTGGCTGTTTCTTCTCTACTAAATAAAGCCATTGCTCCGATATCATGCTTGTCGAATTGGAGGGCATAGTTTAGTTGAAACTGATAATAGAGACGACGAAAAGTTGCATCATTATTCATTTCGCCACCTTGTGTTGTCCACTTTATTCCTTCTTTAAAGTCTAGTTGAGTATTACTATCTACTATTTCCTTATAAAATACTTGTCCTGTCTCCGGATCAATCCATTTCTTTTGGGCATTATGATAGAGATCATTTACTCCTCTCTTTCTTTCTTGGAAAACATTATCCATCGAGAAAGTTCCTTTTGCACTTAATCCCTCTAGAAACATGCCCAAGTCCTGCTCTACTACAAAATCTGTATTGATACGGGTTTCGGTTCTTTTCTCAATTCCGCCAATTGCCACAGACATCACAGAGTTGAATGCTCCAACCTCATCTTTTGGATAATATCCCCATGTTCCATCAGAATAGATAGGGAGCATGGCGTCCGGTGGAGTACCATAAGCCGAGATCCATGCACCATAATCGTTATCGCTATAGTCCCATGGAAGTTTTTTCACTCCATGCGAAGCGGCAAGGTTTACTTTAAATAATGTTGATTTTGTTAAATTAAAGTCTAGATTACTACGTGCATTGATGCGATTGTATCCAAAGCCTGACTTATATCCACGACTATTGCTATATTCTTTAAACAAGTCTCCTTCGTTCAAAAAATCTACGGATGTGAAATATTTAACAAATGGCGTACCTCCTGAAATATTAACATTAGCATTGTAAGACATAGCATAGTCTTTAAACATTTCATCCACCCAATCTACATTCGGATAGCGTTCCGACTCTTCCAATCCATTTGGATTACGATATTTGTCCATCACACTCTGTGGTGTATAGTTGTTCCACGAAGAAGGCGCAAGTCCTAGTTCGTTCACGATAGCCATATTGCGAATACGCAAAGCATCGTAAGAATCATACTTACCTGGAAGACGAGATGGAACTTTTGCTGTCATATTTACATTTATATCAATTACGGGTTTCCCGTCCTGTCCGCGCTTGGTTGTTATCAAAATAACTCCATTGGCACCTTTCACTCCAAAGACTGCAGTAGCTGATGCATCCTTTAGCACCGAAATTGTGGCTACTGAAGCTATATCTACCGAGCTCATTGGGCGCTCAATGCCATCTACCAAAACTAGTGGAGAACTATTATTCCATGAGGTTTGTCCACGAAGCACAATCTGAGGATCTTCACTACCGGGCATTCCTTGTGCGGTCATGGTGGTCACACCCGGCAAATTCCCAGTCAAAGCTGCTCCCACACTTGATACTCCTCCAGCCCTCTCTAGTACCTTGCCACTTGTTTGTGCAATAGAGCCTACTATACTTTCTTTTTTTTGCTGACCATAACCCACTACTACAATTTCATCTAACAGTACATTATCTTCCAACAGAACCACAGTAATCTGTTTTTTATTTTCAATGTTAACTTCTTGTGCAGCCATCCCGATATAAATCACCTCCACAACTTTATTATTCTCTGGAACTTCAAGCACAAAATGCCCATCAAAGTCAGTGATCGCACCCATACCGGGTTTACCCTTTACCAGTACAGAGGCACCAATAAGAGGCTCTCCTTTTTCATCTACAACTGTTCCTTCTACTGTCCTTTTCTGCTGTGCAATAATCTGACTGCTAAACAGCAACAGTAAGAAACATATAGAAAAAAACTTTTCAATACGTTTTTTTACATTTTTCATTACATATTAGTTTTCGATATTAATAATTCGATTAAAAAAAGTGACTAATCATTTCAAGTGATAGAAAACACGATTAGCTATCATCAATTGCTCCATTCATAGTGGACTAAGATTTTTAAGGTTTATAGAGTTTAAGATTACAAGGGTAAAATTACAGTAGAACAACTTTAACAATATTTGTTTTTAGGTATATGTTTTTTAATTTTAGATATAATCGGCTTTTAAGCGCTTATTCCAACTGTTTTATGTTTCTAAAAGTTTTATCTTTAAAACATGACTCGAATGCTCCAACTAATACTAGCAATTACATCCTTTTTTCTGGCAACATTTTTTGCTCAGTCAAATGACTATGTATTCACCCCCATAAACGTGTCACATGGATTGAGTGACAACCAAATTCGATATATTTCGCAACTAGCAGACGGACGAATGATGTTCACTACCAGTGGAAGTGTAAATATATACAATGGGGCACGTTTTTCGTATATCCACCGTACCGATCAATCAGTCTATCGACTGAGCAAATACAACGGTTTTTATCGTATCTATCAGGATGCAAACTCCTTCCTCTGGATAAAAGATTATAACAGGCTATATTGTATAAATCTAAAAACAGAACAATATGTAGAAAATCTAGAGACCTACTTCGCGAAGCAAGGCGTTAGCGAACCTGTTGAAGACCTCTTCATTGATGATCAACAAAGAATGTGGCTGCTCACCCCTGGTGGACTATTAGATTCGGAGAATCAGGAGCTATTCGACCTATCTTATAACGAGGGCAGTTTGCAAGATTTAGCTGCTGAGGACACCCGTCTCTACTTGTTTTACAACACAGGAGCAGTTGTTTGTTATGATATTGAAACAAAAGAACGACTCTATGACAAGGCTGCATTCACAGAGTCGGAACAAGAAAAATTTAAGCACACTTCGCTTGTGGTGAAAGGAAACGATGGCTTATATCAGTTACGCAATGGAGCTAAAGGAGGCTTTTTCTTTTTTGACATCCAGAATCAAAAGTGGAAAAAAATATTAGAGACCGACTATGTGTTAAACACTTTAGTAGTTGCACCTGATGAAACAGCCTACATAAGTTGTACAAATGGTTTTTGGATAATTAATCTTCGCACAGGAAATAAACAATACTTACCTATTTTAAAAACCGTAGAAGGTAATATTATTAATACCGAAATCAGTACAATCTTTTATGACCAACAAGGAGCTTTGTGGCTGGGAAGCCTAAATCGAGGTCTACTATACTATCATCCGTTAAGATATAAATTCATTCATATTGGACGTACTTACTTTCCCGAATTTGGTTCACAAGATATAACAATACATTCATTTGCCGAAGATAAATTTGGCGATATATATATAAAATGTAATTCTAATTTCTACCATTATCATGCATCTGACTTGAATAATCGCTCTTTAATCCCGATACAAGAAGCTAATTTATCTCCTTATGTACAAGAAAAGCTAAATGTAAATTCTCGAAATTCTTTTCAAGATCAACAGTATACCTCCCTCTGTACAGATAGTAGAGGTTGGACTTGGGCAGGTACACAAGACGGCTTAAAATTATTTATGTCTGAATCAAAAGAAGGGCAGACCCTATATACCGAAGATGGACTAATAAACAACTCTATACAGGCTATATTAGAAGATTTCCAATCCAACATCTGGATAACAACTAGTTACGGAATATCACAAATAAAAATTGACTCTGTAAGTAAGAAACTTCATTTCGTCAATTTCAATACTTACGATGGTACCCTGAATGGAGAATATGCCAGAGGAGCAATCTTTCAGAGTAGCGACAGCACACTCTACTTTGGAGGAATAGACGGCTTTAGTAAACTACTACCAAGTAATTTATCATCTTACAATCTGCCCTTCAAGCCTGTTTTCACTAATTTACGTTTACGTGGAGAAGAGGTCGTTATTGATAAAGAATATGATGACAGAATAATTTTAACCCAAGCTCCCCCTTACACGACAGCATTAGAACTGTCTTATAGTCAAAACTTCTTAACCTTCGAATTTTCTGCAATTAATTACTTGAATCCTACACAGTCCTTATATCGCTATCAATTGGAAGGTTTAGATAACGATTGGATTGAGACCTATACCACTGAACAAGAACAAAATGATGGTATTTTAAGAATTTATTATACCAATTTGCCTGCAGGCAAGTATTTACTTCGTGTGATGGCAAGCAACAATACTGGAGGATGGAACGGAGTTGTATCAGAGTTGAAAATAACGATCTATCCCCCTTGGTGGAAAACAACAACAGCTTATGCTATTTATGTCTTTTGCTTTCTCTTCATCACTTCCTCAATGGTGTATCTGTATATCTACACTACGAAAAACAAACTCAAGCGCCAGCGTAAGGAAGAAATCCTCTTGCTGAGGATTCGTAATCTGATAGACCAATGCAATCAATACGAAGCCAATCAGATAGATCAGTCTGACAAGATAGAAAATTTGGATAAAAACATAAGTTACCAACAGTCTGACAGAAGTAGTCTTTCGGCTCCCGACAATGCATTCCTGACTCGTGCCATAGAACTTGTGGAAAAGAATATTAACGAAGCCAACTACTCTGTGGAACAGCTGAGTCGTGATCTTTGTATGGATCGTACCGGCTTATATCGCAAACTTATTGCCTTATTAGATAAATCTCCTTCTTTATTTATTCGCAATATTCGCCTCCAAAGATCTGCACAACTCTTGCTAGAGGAAGATCTAAACATTGCAGAAATTGCAGAAACGGTTGGGTTTAGCAGTTCGGGCTATTTTAATAAGTGTTTTCAGGAAGCATACAGCTGTCGCCCCTCCGAATATGCCGAAAAGATGAAGAAATCAACATAGTTACCATTTGTTTCAACATACCTACACCACTCTAACGATGCTTCTAAATAACTTTGAGTGTATTAAATCATCTATCTACAAACGAGTTTAATAATCATGAACATGAAATTTTTAAAAGTGTTATTGTTGCTGCTTTTTATCTGTGGTACAACATTAATAGCACAGAACTATGAAAAAACAAAGTTAGGAGTTAAGACCAAAGTTAATTCATTGGATCTTGAAATTCAATTTATCAACCCCTCTACAATTCGTATATTAAAATCTCCACAAGGCGATACATATACTAAAGAGAGTTTGTCGGTAATTGCAAAGCCCGAAGATGTAAAGTTCTCAATTGAGGAAGCTGATAATGTTGTAACCTTAAAAAGTGACCTTATAGAAGTCTCTCTCAATTTATCATCAGGCTATATTTCATTTGCTGACAACAAAGGACAAAAACTATTAAATGAGAATCAATCTCCGATATTTACAGACTTTGATGATGCAGGAGTCAAAACGTACAAAGTAAAACAATCATTTCTTTTGGACAAAGAGGAAGCTATTTACGGTCTTGGGATTCTTCAAAACGGAAAAATGTCGCAACGCAACCAAACTCGAAACCTAGTTCAAGGCAATGTGGATGACGTTGTTACTTTCATTCAATCAGTAAAGGGTTATGGGCTCTTTTGGGATAACTATTCTCCTACCAATTTTACAGACAATGAGTCTGGCACCTCTTTCGAGTCTGAAGTGGGTGATTGCGTCGACTATTACTTTATGTATGGAAGAAATGCAGATGGGGTGATTGCTCAAATGCGCTCTCTGACAGGTCAAGTACCTATGTTCCCCCTGTGGACGTATGGTTTTTGGCAAAGTCGTGAACGTTACAAGAGTCAAGCTGAACTCTTAGAAGTCGTTCACAAACATAGAGAACTTGGTGTACCCTTAGATGGAATTATACAAGATTGGCAATATTGGGGGAATAATTACTTATGGAATGCCATGGACTTTCTAAATCCTGAGTTTCCTAATCCTCAACAAATGGTAGATGAGGTGCATGCCAATAATGCTCATATCATCATTTCTATTTGGTCTTCATTCGGGCCTCAAACCAAACCTTACAGAGAGTTGAATCAAGGTAATATGCTATACAATATTTCAACTTGGCCACAATCGGGCTTGGCTGACAGATGGCCACCTGATATGAATTATCCTTCGGGGGTACGTGTATATGATGCATATAACCCTAAAGCTCGAGATATTTACTGGAAACATCTGAATGAAGGATTATTCAAATATGGAATGGACGGATGGTGGATGGACTCCACCGAACCCGATCACTTGGATTGGAAACCTGAAGACATGGATACCAAAACCTATCTAGGCTCATTCCGAAAAGTTCGCAATGCATATCCGTTGCTCACTGTGGGGGGAGTATATAAAAATCAGCGTGCCATTACATCAGATAAGCGAGTATTTATATTGACCAGATCAGGATTTGCAGGACAACAACGTTACGGAGCAAATGTGTGGTCAGGTGACGTAGGTTCATCTTGGGAATCTCTTCGCAATCAGATTCCTGCCGGATTAAACTTTACCTTGACCGGAAACCCTAACTTCAATTCGGATATAGGCGGTTTTTTTGCCGGAGAATATAACAAATCGTGGAATGACGGAACAGCAAGTAAAAATCCATTATATCAGGAGCTTTATGTTCGCTGGATGCAACAAGGAGCATTTACCCCTATGATGCGTTCGCATGGCACAGATCTGAAAAGAGAGATTTATTATTTCGGAAAAAAAGGAGAACCTATTTATGATGCTATTGAAAAAACAATTCATTTACGCTACTCGCTCCTGCCTTATATTTACTCCACATCGTGGGAGGTTACAGATAAACAATCTAGCTTTATGCGAGCTCTTGTTATGGATTTTGCCAATGACAAAAATGTGTGGGACATCAAAGACCAATACATGTTTGGCAAGTCCATTCTAGTTGCTCCAATTGTTAAAGCTCAGTATACTCCCGAAAAAGTAGTCAAAGTAAATGAGGAAACGGGCTGGAACCAAAGCACGAGTAATGGAAAAACTGAAAGTAACAAAGTAGACTTTACTCAGAAAAAAAGTAGCAAAGTATATCTACCTGAGGAAACAATTTGGTATGACTATTGGACTAACCAACAATATACAGGAGGTCAAGAAATTATCACAGAAACGAGCATAGACATGATACCTCTTTATGTGAAAGCAGGTAGTATTATTCCAATCGGTCCTAAAGTACAATATGCGACTCAAATGAGCTGGGATAATCTGGAGCTGAAAGTATATGACGGAGCAGACGGAGACTTTATTCTTTACGAAGACGAGTTTGATAATTATAATTACGAAAATGGAGCTTATACTGAAATACCTATTACATGGAATAATTCATCTCGAACACTAACCATCGGCACACGTAAAGGCTCCTATGATGGAATGCTGAAAAACAGAAAGTTCACTATTGTTTTTCAAGACGGAACAAGGAAGACAGTGGATTATAATGGAAGGAAAATAAATATTAAGCCATAATATAATTAGCAATCTAGCAACCACAGATTTCACAACCAATTGTTTACAATATACGCATTTTGAGTATCTACCTATACTCATTATAGAATTGAGTATCTGTGGTTTCCAGATTGTATTGCATCTCTTATTTATATCCACAAACAACAAAGGTAAAGATCTCTTATATATTGCTCTCTAGTAAACTATAGAATGACAATAAAGACTTGTACGTAAAACTAAAGTTATATGTATGTAATAATATTTTAAACATTTAAATGAAAACCATGAAACAACTATGTACACTAACAATTGTGCTCTTAGCTTATACTTTTGGAGGCATACTAAAAGCTCAGGAGCCTATTATCCAAACAAAATTCACAGCTGATGGAGCCCCAATTGTACATCAAGATACTGTATATTTATATACAGGACATGACGAAGATGATGCTCCTGAGGGAATGGCCGGATTTCGAATGAAAGATTGGCTATGCTATACCAGTACAGATATGGTTAACTGGACCGACCGTGGTGTAGTGGCAAGTCTCTACGATTTTAAATGGGCTGATTCAGCCATCACAGGCTGGGGGGGCTTTGAAAATGGAGCTTGGGCACTTGAGTGTATCGAACGCAATGGCAAGTTCTACATGTATTGTCCTGTGCAAGGTAGAGGCATAGGAGTATTGGTAGCAGACACTCCACTTGGCCCTTTTACTGATCCTATTGGCAAACCTCTGATCGGCAGCGAATATGATAGTATCGACCCCACCGTATTGATTGATGACGATGGTCAAGCATATCTATATTGGGGAAATCCAAACCTTTGGTATGTAAAACTAAACGATGATATGATTTCATATAAAAGTGATATAGTTGCAGTACCTATGACAGAAGAAGCCTTTGGCAAACGCGAAGGTCACCCTAAAAGAACAACGTTATATGAAGAAGGGCCTTGGGCATATAAACGAAACGGGTACTATTATATGGCTTTTTCCAGTGAATGTTGCCCCGAGGGCATAGGCTATTCCATGAGCAATAGCCCTACTGGCCCATGGAAGTTTAAAGGACATATTATGAAGCCTGATGCCAGATCGTCGGGCAACCACCCCGGTATAGTAGACTATAAAGGGAAATCATATGTATTTGGTTTCAACTATAAACTAAATTTTATGATTACAGATAAGCATCACGAGCGACGTTCGATTTGTGTAGCTGAAATGACATATAATCCTGACGGGACTATACAAGAACTGCCTTGGTGGGATGAAGGAAAAGCTGTTGAGCCTGTAGGTACTATTAATCCATACAAAAAAGTGGAAGCTGAAACTATGGCATGGAGCAAAGGGCTAAAAACAGGAACGAACGAAAATGGAATTTATATCACCTCCATACATAATGGAGACTATATGCAGATAAAGTCTGTTGACTTTCAAAAAGGTGCCATCTCTTTCCACGCAAGTGCTGCATCCATCAATGGTGGAAAAATAGAAATCAGAATTGACAGTATTGATGGAGAGCTTATTGGCACGTGTCCAATTGACGATGTTGGTGGTTGGCGATCTTATGCCTCTGCCATCAATAAAACAAGTGGAGTACACGATTTGTTCTTAATCTTCAAAGGTGGTGAAGGGCAATTGTTTAATATAGATTTTTGGCACGTCAAGTAGTGCTATCCCTACAACAATAGAGTATAAACTTAAAACTTACCCTTTATTTACAAAATGCAGATGTAAATAAAGGGTAAGTTTCATTCTATCACAAGAAGACATATACAAAACACATAAGCAATTCTTTGCCCTAATCTTTTATAAGCATAAAAGATAATTAAAATACAACTTATCTTTCAATACTAAATTGTTTATCTTTGAACCTCAATCATGAAGTTTCACTCAAAAGAAAAGGAAAACATGTATCAATCGCTATTTACCCTTGTAATTTTTCTTTGTTTCTCTACCAATATTTTTTCGCAAGAAGTTATTAGACTTTGGGAGCAAGACCCACTGTCTGCAAATAATAAGATTTCACAAGAAGACTTGGAGAAAGAAAAAGGATGGATAACAGACATCTACTCCACCGAATTATATATTTACAAAGCCACAACAAACAAAGATGGGAAAGCCATAATCATCTGCCCCGGTGGAGGATATACCGGCTTAGCAATAGACCACGAGGGCAAACAGTTTGCCCAATGGCTCAACAATCACGGCATTACTGCTTTTGTTCTGAAATACAGAATGCCGCAACAGCGTAAAAACATTCCACTTGAAGATGCGCAACAAGCAATAAGATATGTTAGAGAGAATGCTGACAAATTAGGTATTAGTGAGAACAAAGTCGGTATTGCTGGATTCTCCGCGGGAGGTCATCTTGCATCCACAGCCTCTACGCACTACGCCACAGAGAGAACAAACACCCGACCTGATTTTTCGATTCTTTTTTATCCAGTGATAACCATGGGAGAAGCGACCCACAATGGCTCTAAACTCAACTTACTAGGGAACAAGCCCTCTACCGAAGACATCTATCGTTTTTCCAATGAGAAGCAAGTTTCGGTCAACACTCCTCCAACAATACTTCTACTGAGTGATGATGACAAATCAGTAATTCCAGAGAACAGTCTAAGCTATTATAATGCACTAAAAAACAATGCCGTCCCTGCCGCTATGTACATTTTTCCAGAAGGAGGTCATGGATGGGGATTTAGAAAAAGCTTTAGATATCACGAAGAGATGACTATCCTATTAGCCAAGTGGCTAGAAAAACTATAACCCAAAAGATTGACACCTCAACAATCGGGCTACTCTAATTGTTGAGTCATATAAAACTAACCTTGCCCGTTAAAAAGTAGAATGGTTAAACAATTTGTTTTATTGATATAATAATTATGAAGAAAATTAAAGTAACCAACCCTGTCGTAGAGATGGACGGTGATGAAATGACGAAAATCATGTGGAAAGAAATCAAAGACAAACTGATTCACCCATATTTAGATATCGACCTGAAATATTATGACCTGAGCATCCAAAATCGTGATGCCACAAACGACCAAGTGACGATAGACAGTGCCGAAGCAACAAAGAAATATAATGTTGCCATCAAGTGCGCCACCATCACAGCCGACGAAGTGAGAGTGAAAGAGTTTGACCTGAAAAAAATGTGGAAATCACCGAATGGAACTATCCGTAATATTCTTGGTGGAACCGTTTTCCGTGAGCCCATCATTATAAAGAATATTCCTCGCTTGGTGACATCGTGGAACAGACCGATTGTCATTGGACGTCATGCCAATGCTGATCAATATACAGCAACTAATTTCAGAACCAAAGGAAAAGGAAAACTAACAATCACCTTTACCCCTGAAAACGGAGAGCCGGAAACTCACACTGTTTACAACTTCGAAGGTGATGGTGTAGCAATGGGAATGTACAACACGGACAAATCGATCTACGACTTTGCCCATTCTTGCTTTGCCATGGCTCTGCAAAAGAATTATCCTTTGTATTTATCAACAAAGAACACCATCCTTCAACAATATGATGGTCGCTTCAAGGACATCTTCCAAGAGGTATACGAAAAAGAATATAAAACCCAATTCGAAGCCAAAGGTTTAGCATACTCTCACCGTCTGATCGACGACATGGTAGCTGCTGCCCTAAGAGAAGATGGCTTTGTGTGGGCATGTAAAAACTACGACGGAGATGTACAGTCCGACTCTCTTGCTCAAGGCTTTGGTTCATTAGGGCTGATGACCTCTATCTTGATCACCCCTGATGGCAAAACAGTGGAATCGGAAGCCGCACATGGAACCGTAACCCGCCACTATCGCAATCACCTGAAAGGAATAGAAGTATCTACCAATCCTATTGCCACCATCTATGCGTGGACCAGAGGATTGGCACACAGAGGAAGATTGGACAACAACAAAGAACTGATCGATTTTTGTCATCAACTAGAAGAGGCTTGCATCGAAACAGTAGAGTCTGGTTCAATGACTAAAGATTTGGCTACCCTTATTCATAAAGACAAATTGGAAAGAAACCATTACTTGAATATGTATCAGTTTTTGGACAAAGTAAAAGAAAGACTAGAAACAAAACTTATGAAATAAAAAGCTCATTTATTTTATATATTATCTTATATTTAAAATCAATCAATTACTTTTGTCTTTATTATCAATATAATTACATAAAAAAAAGACAAAACTCATGTCAGTAATATTTGAAACAGAAGGCGTGGAAATTCCTTCTATACTAGATGAGCAAAAAATAATAGAATGGATAGATAAGGTTGCCACTTCGCACAACAAAGAAGTTGGCGACCTTACTTACATATTTTGCTCTGATGAAAAAGTTCTTGAAATCAACAATCAGTATCTGCAACACGATTATTATACTGATATCATCACATTCGATTATTCGGAAGACAACATCATATCAGGCGATATTTTCATTAGCCTCGACACCGTAAAGAGTAATTCAGAGCAGTTTAAAACAGAATATAAAGAAGAGTTACACAGAGTGATCATCCATGGCATTCTCCACCTCAGTGGCTTTTCTGATCATACAGAAGAGGAAGAAAAACAAATGAGAAACTTGGAAAACCAAGCTCTAAAACTAATTCTATAAAACTATAACTGATGCAGAAATTTATTCCTAAACTCTATTACTTCATTCTTGTTCTCTGCTTTTTTCCTTTCTTTTCAGCTCCGATAGCTCTTTTTGCAGGTATTGCATTTGCTTTCTTCTATAAAGGAGAGCCTATCGTCAACACAGGAAAACTGAGCAAGTACCTACTCCAAGCATCAGTTGTGCTTATGGGATTCGGCATGTCATTGCCAGAAGTTATCAAAACAGGAGCCACAGGCTTTAGCTTGACTCTTGTTTCCATCTTCTTTACCTTATTCGCAGGAATACTCTTAACCAAATTTTTCAAAGTTGACAATGTTACCGGACAACTGATCTCTGGAGGTACTGCCATCTGTGGCGGAAGCGCCATTGCAGCCATCGGACCGGTGCTGAATGCAAAAGAAAATCAGATGAGCTTTTCGCTATCTGTTATATTTGTGCTCAATGCCGTTGGGCTTTTTATCTTTCCCGTAATTGGGCACTTCCTCGAAATGGATCAAGTGCACTTTGGCTATTGGGCAGCGATTGCTATCCACGACACCAGCTCTGTTGTAGGGGCATGTGAAACATATGGTCCCGAAGCCCTTCAGGTGGGAACACCCGTAAAACTAACCCGTACTTTGTGGATTATTCCTGTAGCTTTGCTACTTGCATATTACAATAAGAATAAAACAGCCAAGATAAGTATCCCTTGGTTTATTCTTTTCTTTATCTTTGCAATCTTAATCAGCAGCTATGCCCCTGAATATATTTCGGGAATGCATGAAACAAATGCGCACCTCAGCTGGCTAGGGAAAAAAGGGATGGTAGTTTCCCTATTCCTGATCGGTAGTTCTATAAAGACAGAGGAGGTGAAAAAAGCAGGAATCAATTCCTTTGCTCTGGGTATTACCCTATGGATCATTATCGCAGTGATGTCATTGTTGTGGATCAGAGCGATGTATTGATGTGTTCGCTAACACTTGAAAAAAAATAAAACAATAATAATAGATTTAAATGAACAAAATTGTAGACAAAGAGCATTTCTCAGAGAATGTAGTAAGACTAGAAGTCGAAGCTCCTCTTATTGCTCGTAGCCGCAAAGCCGGACACTTTGTAATCGTTAGACATGGTGAAAGAGGAGAACGTATTCCGTTGACCATAGCAGCTTCCGATTTAGAGAAAGGAACTATAACTTTAGTAATTCAAGCTGTTGGTAATTCGTCAAAAAAGATTTGTGACCTGAATGTAGGAGACTACATCACAGACATTGTTGGTCCACTAGGACAAGCAACACACATCGAAAAATTTGGAACCGTAGCCTGTGTGGGTGGTGGTGTAGGTATTGCACCGATGTTGCCAATCATAGAAGCAATGAAAAAAGCAGGCAACAAGGTGATCTCTATCATTGGTGCTCGTAACAAAGACTTAGTAATCCTTGAAGAGCAAGTGAGAGAAAACTCTGACGAGGTAATCGTTATGACAGATGATGGCTCGTACGGACAAAAAGGTTTGGTGACAAACGGTCTGGAAGAGGTAATCAAACGTGAAAAAGTGGATATGTGTATCACACTAGGGCCTGCCATCATGATGAAATTTGTTTCCATGTTGACAAAGAAATATGAAGTGCCTACAATGGCCTCTCTGAATACGATCATGGTAGACGGAACAGGAATGTGCGGAGCATGCCGTGTGACTGTTGGAGGAAAAACTCGTTTTGTGTGCGTGGATGGTCCAGAGTTCGACGCTCATCAAGTAGACTTTGATGAAATGCTATTGAGACTTAAAGCATACAATTAAATTATTATTGCAATTTTTTAGTAGAAAATACAATGGACATTAACGAAATAAAAGCTCGCAGATCGGAGCCTTGGAGAGAAGAACTCAGAAAATCGATCAAGCCAAAAGAAAGAGGTGAACTAGCCCGAGTGAAAATGCCTTCACTTGATCCTGCATATAGAATAACCACGATTTACGAAGAAGTGAATCAAGGTTTGACAGCAGAACAAGCACAAATGGAAGCAAGACGTTGCTTAGACTGTGCCAATCCTACTTGTATGCAAGGATGCCCTGTGAGCATCAATATTCCTTCTTTTGTGAAGAACATCGAAAGAGGAGAATTTCTTGAAGCAGCAAAAGTTCTGAAAGAGTCTAGTACTCTTCCAGCGGTCTGTGGACGTGTTTGCCCTCAAGAAAGACAATGTGAGGCACAATGTATCTACATTCAAAAGATGAGCAAAGAACCGGTAGCTATTGGCTTCCTTGAGCGCTTTGCTGCAGACTATGAACGCGAAAGCGGTCAAGCATCTACTCCGGAAGTAGCTCCTGCAAATGGCATCAAAATTGCTGTAGTAGGGTCAGGACCTGCAGGACTGGCTTTTGCCGGAGATATGATCAAGTTTGGATATGATGTAACAGTGTTTGAAGCTTTACACCAAATTGGAGGTGTTTTAAAATATGGTATTCCGGAATTCCGTCTACCAACTTCAGTAGTTGATTTCGAAATTGAAACTCTTACCCGTATGGGTGTGAAGTTTGTGAAAGACGTGATCGTTGGAAAAACTATCAGCCAACAAGACTTGATCGACGAAGGTTTCAAAGGTGTATTTGTGGCAAGTGGAGCAGGATTGCCAAACTTCATGAACATCCCCGGAGAAAACCTAAATGGCGTGATGTCGTCTAACGAATTCCTTACTCGCGTCAACTTGATGGATGCATCTCACCCTGATAGTGACACTCCTGTGGCAAAAGGGAAAAAAGTAGTTGTGATCGGTGGAGGTAACACAGCAATGGATGCCGTGCGTACTGCTAAGCGTATCGGAGCTGAAGAAGCAACCATCGTTTATCGCCGTTCGATAGAAGAAATGCCGGCTCGTGTGGAAGAAGTACACCATGCTCAAGAAGAAGGTATCGTATTCAAGACACTTCACAACCCGATTAAATATGAAGGAAACGAGAATGGGAAAGTATGCCGTGTATTACTTCAAAAAATGGAACTAGGCGAGCCTGATGCTTCCGGACGTCGCAAGCCTGTAGCTATCGAAGGGGCTACCGAGTGGCAAGAAGTGGATGAGGTTATCGTGAGTGTAGGTGTTTCACCAAACCCTCTAATTCCTAGAGCGTTCAGCGGCATTGAAG
Organism: uncultured Dysgonomonas sp.; assembly: GCA_937995835.1. Classification (GTDB taxonomy): domain Bacteria; phylum Bacteroidota; class Bacteroidia; order Bacteroidales; family Dysgonomonadaceae; genus Dysgonomonas. The sequence continues at coordinate 128,952 of CALKIV010000027.1, forward strand.
TCTCTAAATGGGGAACTATTGTGGTAGATCAAGACACTATGCAATCGGCTATTCCTGAGGTATATGCTGGTGGAGACATTGTTCGTGGTGGTGCAACTGTGATCCTAGCAATGGGAGATGGTAGAAAAGCCGCTGCAAACATGCATGCAAAATTTATGAAATAAAAGAAATTACCAGTTTTCTATAGAGGGAGAGCATTGCAGCTAAGTTAGTTGCAATGCTCTTTTTTTGAATTTTATCGAGACTTCCAGAAGTCAATATATTGTTGAGCCACCTTAACATGGTCGTGATATTCTTCAACAAACGCTCTCCCGTTTTTCGACCATTGTGACAAGTTTTTCTTATTTATCAAGACATTTTCTAATGCTTCTTCTATTCCTTTTTCGGTTGGATAAACATTTATGATCGGACGATTAGCCACATCCCCCATCAGGTCATACATTTCAGGCTCACCACCACTGATCGCCACTTTACCCAAAGCCATTGCCTGCAACGGATTCATTGATGGTGAATGAGAGTAAAGCTGATCAAGAAGCACATCTGCACTCAGCAGCAACCGTTGATATTCTTCATAACTTACTGACTCCACAACAAGAGCCTCTACCTCTTCAGGATGTTTTTTAACAAAGTCTAAAAGTATTTTCTTCATCAAGTCCGTTCCTTTATATTCTGTACGGATTTTGTCAATACCAATAAAAAATTTAATTCGCCCTAACACATCTGATACACCGTTGAAAGCTATTGCTGCACAATCAATAGGCAATGGAATATATTTTAGTTTATCGCCATGTTCGTCTTCATAAGACACATAATATTCATAGAGGCAAGCAATAATTCCATCTACTTTATCTGCAATATATGTATTTAACTCTTCTCTTGGAGTATTCAGCCATTTATCAATCAAATACTTATTAAACCCCAGATTGGTATTATGACCTTCAACAAAAAATTCTGAGTATTTAAATTTTTTATTTGTCAAGCAAGCTTTCACCCAGTAGCTATCGTCACCAAAAGCACCAAGAAATATCTTTTTATTATTCTTTTTCAACTGATTGAAAAAATATCGGTTGGCTCGCACACTCAAAGTTAAGAAACAAGGATTGATGATCTGCACCACATCATAATCTTTGAATTGGCGAAATGCTCTAAATGTCTTCCACAAAGCTTTTACAGTCTCTATGAGTCCCGAACTTTGGCGAGTGAGATCAACATCTCTTTCATACTGTTTATGTCCATCGCCATCGGAGGCAAGCAGCACCTCATGCCCCAAACTTCGTAGCCCCTCAGCTAAAGTTAGATGTAAACGACTATATTCTCCGATCAATAGTATCCTCATATCTTAATAAAAGTAACTCTCATCTTACAAACTTAACCTAATTCTGATATAAAATCTCTCGAAACAAAGCATAAAAAAACTGTGTCAGCATAATAAATCACTTTATTTTACTGACACAGGAATAATTTATAATCTTATTGACAGGTTAGGTCTTAGTTATTATTTATATTCAGGATTTTGAAGATATTCATCTTTATTTTCTATCACATCTAAGAACGTTTGCGGAATCGGACGTACCCAATGATGCTCTTTTACATTAGCTGCATCCGGATTACATTTTTTTATTCTTTCAACGAACTTTTCTCTACCAAAGCGTTTGAGATCAAACCATCTAATTTGCTCTCCTACTAGTTCTCTAGCTCTTTCATCCAAAATGAAGTCAACATCTTGTATATCTGTCAAAGTCACCTCCATTACGGTCTCGTTACCTTCAACAGCACGGTTTCTGCGAAGCTCGTTCATATAAGCTAATGCACTTGATTCGCCTATTTTGACTCCTGCTTCTGCAGCTATCAAATACATTTCTGATAAACGAAGCATAAAACCATCTCGTTCACTTCTATCTTCATCTTTTGTAGCTCTCGAAGGATCTTCAAATTTACGCAACTCAATATATTGCTTCACATTTACGGGTTTTCCTGTTTGGGCATTATACACATTATTTATATCTAGCAATTGATATCTTTTATTTGCTCTTTCTCGCTCTTTTGTTGTAGCAACTCTTTTGAGCACATATATTGCAGTGTCAGTCATTAAAGGATAATTTTTGATCTCTTCTCCAGCCTTTGGAGGGTTATTCATAATCCATGTATCACGGAAATAAACTTCATATCGTTGGTCCTTGTCCTTATCAAATAAGTCTAAAAGATAGCGGGTCGGCATATAACGATTAAATGGTCGTCCATATTCTACGCTACGTGTCATTCCCGGCTGATCATCATATTTCATATTGAAAAGAAGATGAGCATTGTTACCCCCATTTCGTATTTGTGTAGCGTTATCCAATTCAAAGTTATAAAGATGATTGTTAGAATAATCTACATACCATATTACCTCTTTGTTTGTACTTCCATCACCATTTTTCATATCCCACACCGATGCATAATCTTTTATCAATTCAAATGGAGCACTACTAATAATCTCAGTAGATAAAGTATACGCCTCTTTATACATGGCATTGTCGTTAGTGAGACTAGCACGAGTGAGAGCCAACCTAGCTTTCAATGCTTTAGCAGCCCAAATCGTAACTCGCCCACCATCATTATGAGCAGTAGACAACTGACCACTCTCAATAGCAGTCTTCAAATCAGTAAAAATATGCGTGTAGATATCAGCCGTAGACATTTTTTGAGGAGTCATAATGATTTTATCTATAATTGGCTGATCGGAATAGAAAGTATCCCCAAATGTTTCCACTAATATCCAATAATAGAATGCACGTAAGAATCTCGCTTCTGCATCTCGCTTAATCAATTTATTTGCTAATGCTTCATTATTCAAAGGATTAGGAACTCTTCCTGCATGATATATTGCCATATTACACCAATTTATAGCAGCATAAAATTTATCAAAATAGGATTTACATCCTGCATTTGTTCCGTCCAGACCAATATCATATGTAGCAATAAGATTATCTACACATCCGGCTGCACCTGCTATAATATCAGTACCTGTTTCAGTCAATCCTATAGCATCTTCTTTACCTGCCCAATAACGTAGCGATGTATAACAAGCATTCGTTAGATCATCTACTCCGTTTTCTGTATCATAATAGCCTCCTTCTATTGTCACATCCTGACGATCCGTTTCGTTCAAAAAGCCATCACAACTAGTGCCAAAGACGAGCGTAAGAAGCATTAATATTAAAATGTATATATATTTTTTCATGTTGATTTATCTTTAATTATTTATTAAAAGTCAAGATTTACACCAAATACAAGTTGTTTGGTCATCGGGAATGACATTCCCCCTCCTCTTTCCGGATCATAATCATCCAAACTACTAAATGTTAAAAAGTTTTTAGCTGTTACATATACACGAGCTTTACCTATTCCAATAGATTTTAACGTTTTCCCCGGTAAGTTATAAGCTAATGTTATATCCCTTACTTTCACAAACGATCCTTTCTCGTATTTCAGAGTGGACGAGTATCTAGTCTTACTAAAGTTGTTTGCTTTATTTGGACGAGGATAATCGTTTGATGGATTTTCAGGAGTCCAATAGTTTACATTCGATCCATTTTCAAGACCATCTGTTTTAAATCCTCTATTATATTCATAATCGATCCATTGTCCTAGTCTAGCATAGACAAAGAATGAAAACTCAAAGTCTCTGTAGTTGAAAGTATTATTAACACCAAAAGTAACATCAGGGCGTTGGCTATAGACAACGCGATCATTTGGAGTAATCTTCCCATCTCCATCTGTATCTTGCACTTTAATATCTCCTGGTTCTTGACTATTTAATTTGGCTTCAGCCTCTTCTCCTAACTGCCAAATTCCGATTTTCTTATAATCATAAAACACTTTTAATGCTTCTCCAACAAACCAAGCATTACCTTCGTCTCTTGTAGCTCCGGTACCTAGCTTCTTAATCTTCTCTTTGTTGTGAGAAAGAGTAAAATCCGTATACCATGAGAAGTTTTTTGTTTGCACGTTTACAGAATTTAATCCCAGATCAATACCCATAGATTCTGTTTCACCCATATTTTCAAATATTTCCGGATAACCATTTATTGCTGGTATCTTGCGAGGCATCAGTATATCTCGCGTAAAAGATTTGTAAACATCAACAGATCCTGATAGACGATTATTAAAGAATCCAAAATCAAGTCCCAAGTTATAAACAGCTGTTGTTTCCCACGAAAGCATCTTATTAGACATTGTTTTAGGGTATAAGCCACTCGCCAATTCATTGTTAAATGAATAAGTAGACATTCCTAAAAGTCCCATGGTTTGATAAGGGTCGATTGCAGATTGCCCCGATTCTCCCCAGCTTAAGCGCAATTTCATATTAGATATAGCTCTGATATCTTTCAAGAAATTTTCGTCATTCATCCGCCATGCTAATGCTACAGACGGGAAGTATCCCCATTTCTTGCCCGGAGCAAATACGGATGAGCCATCGGCTCGAAGCGATGCTGTTAAGATATATTTATCTACTAATTTGTAATTGACACGCCCAAAGAATGATGCCATTTTTTCCTTTGTAAAACCGCTGCCAATCATTATTTCCTTGCCATTTGATGCCAGATTGTGGAAAATATTATCTCCATAAGTTTGATCTTTACCTGACGCCAATGTTGTCTCATTACTGTTATATATCGTACTGGTTCCACCCATCACTTGAAAGTCGTGAATTCCCCATACCTTAGAGTATGTCAATACGTTTTCCCAGGTTATTCCATTTTTTATTATATGATTTTTTGACGATTTACTATCCTTGCCTTCGCCATCTAAACTATACTTAGAAGTGTAGTATCCTCTTCTTGAATTGTTAACATCAACACCAATGGTTGTTCTGAAAAACAAGTCTTTAGTAACATTCCAATTAAGATACATACTTCCAAAGAAGCGAGTTCCTGTTGTATTATCTTTCAATGCTCCATTCACATCATCAATCAATGGATTGACCTGCGAAGTGTAACCTGGAGAAGGATACATAACTAATTCCCCATTGTCATCATAAGGTTTTGATATAGGTACTATCTTATTAGCCATATTCAATGGGTCACGACGAGTATTGACATCTTTGTAGTTGAAGGTTATATTGGTTCCTATTTTTACTTTTTTGGATAAACTATGGTCTAATGCAACTCTACCATTTATTCTCATGTAGTCATCATTCTTGAACAAGCCTTCTTCTCCTCTATAGCCTAAAGATATAAAATGCTGTGTTTCTTCAGTTCCTCCTGTTATTGACAACTCATAATTTTGATTAAACCCATTGCTCATCAACATATCAGCATAGTCAACATCATATCCCTTTTCGAGATATTCCAATTCAAGAGGTGCAAAGACCTTACTATCATCTAGATATTCGTTAGTTTCTCGGTTACGATATGCCTCACGTTTTAGACGGGCATATTGTTCTGCATTCATAATAGAAGGATAAGAAGAAATCATATTGATAGATGCAAAAGCGTTGAGGGAGATTTTAGATTTCCCTGTTTTTCCTTTTTTAGTGGTCACAATTATTACACCATTTGCACCACGTGTTCCGTAAATTGCCGTAGACGATGCATCTTTCAACACCTCTATCGATTCTATATCAGATGGATTAATATCCAACGTCTTTCCATAATCAATTCCGTCTACTAAGATCAATGGCGTATTACTTGCCTTCAACGATCTTTCTCCACGTATGGTGAAACTTACATCTGCACCGGCTTTTCCCGAAGATGTAGTTAAGTCCATTCCGGCAACCTTACCTTGTAATGCTTCTAGCGCATTAGTTGTGGGTATCGCCGTGATATCCTTGTTTTTCACAGTAGAAATAGCTCCTGAAACATCTCTTCTTTTCATCACTCCATAGCCTACCACAACCACTTCCTCCAGCGCCTGCACATCTTCTTCTAATGTTATATTAAAAGTTGTCTGGTTTCCTACTTGAATAGATTGATTTATAAAGCCGATGTTAGATACAACTAAAACATCTTGACTACTGACATCTGCCACAGTAAATTTTCCATCTAAATCAGTTATAGAGCCTTTGGTAGTCCCTTCCACCTTCACTGTTACGCCAATCATAGGATCACCATAAGTGTCATTCACAACTCCTGTTACCTGACGAGTCTGAGCAAAAGTCATAACATGAAACATACTCAATAGTAGAATTATGCTTCCCTTCTTAATCTGTTTTTTCAAATTCATAAATTTATGTTTTTCATTAATTAACTTCAGTACAACTAAATGAATACTTTTCAGCATTTAGCGATTATATACTATTTTAATCTGCTGTTTGAGTAAGACGCAATGATATTAGATTCTTAATAATTATAGTTCATTTCATCAATATTAGAATTACGGCACATCGTGTGTTGTTAAAAGTACCAAAAGTGTCCTAAAGAAGGTTTACTAAAGACACTTTTGCAAAGTCTGCATTTTTTATAAATCCTACGGGGGGATATTTGGTAAAAAGGGGGGGGTGAATTGACATCTATAATTATTATTCTGTAGTAGTACTGAATTGGTAAGCTCCAAAAAGGCTCCCTAAACCATAAAAATTATCTCCTATATGTTTTTAAGAAAGCATTTTTCACATAAAATATCAAAAACGACTAGATTAAGGTATTTTCTCTGATCAAATTAACTATCTTTGCATCCGAATCTTTTAGAAAAATTCATATTCGGCTCATAGCCTAATATTTATACATATTTAAAATATGAAAAAATATAACCTCTACAATGACATTTTCGGTTGGTTAAGCTTTGCCATAGCTGCTGTGGTGTATCTTATGACCATCGAACCAACTGCCAGTTTTTGGGATTGTGGTGAATTTATAGCGTCGGCATATAAGTTAGAAGTAGGACATCCTCCGGGTGCTCCTTTTTTTATGCTTACCGGTAAATTCTTCTCCCTATTTGCTAGCGACCCTACGCAAGTGGCCATGATGATCAATGCCATGTCAGCATTGCTGAGTGCTTTGACCATCCTATTCTTGTTCTGGACCATCACACATTTGACCAGAAAACTGATCACAACTGATGGAGAGCAAGAAATGAGCTTGGGACAAATGATCATCATCATCGGAAGTGGACTTGTTGGAGCATTAGCTTATACGTTTACCGACACATTCTGGTTCTCAGCTGTAGAAGGTGAGGTTTATGCCTATTCATCGATGTGTACAGCATTGGTGTTCTGGTTGATCTTGAAATGGGAAAACAGAGCAGACGAACCAGGGTCGGACAAATGGCTGGTAGTCATTGCGTATGCTATGGGCTTGTCCATTGGTGTCCATTTGCTGAATCTACTATGTATCCCTGCGATTGTTTTGGTATATTATTTCAAAAAACATAAAAATGCCAATACAAAAGGCACATTGTTGGCTCTAGTAGCATCATTTGCACTGATTGTATTCTTAATGTATGGCATCATCCCCGGATTTACAAAAGTGGGTGGTTGGTTCGAGCTATTCTTTGTCAACACTTTAGGATTCTCCTACAACACAGGGGTACTTATATATATTGTCTTACTTATCGCTTCTTTAGGTTGGGGCTTATACGAAACATTATCAGCCAAAGGACAGCTAAAGAGAGCTAAAATAGCATTTGTTCTCTGCCTTGTTCTTAGTGGTACAGTCTTTATCAGCGACAATTTGGTGTTGTGGCTTCTCCTAATCGCAGGATTGATTGGAGCAGTCGTTTATTTCAAAGAAATAACTGCAAGATTAATCAACACATCTGTTCTTTGCTTGTTAGTTATTCTTGTGGGATATTCATCTTTTGCACTTATTCCCATTCGTTCTATCGCTAACACGCCGATGGATCAAAACTCACCCGAGAATGTATTTACCCTTGCCAGTTACCTGAACCGTGAACAATACGGCGACAGACCATTGGTTTATGGAAAAACTTACGCTTCGGATGTAGAGAGAGACAAACAAGGACGTGCTGTTTCTGATGGTGTAAAAGTAAGTTGGGATAAAGTCATTAAAAAAGATCCGAAAGAAAAAGATCGCTACGTAGTGGTTTCTGAAATACCTAACTACCAATATACCAACAACATGTTATTTCCTCGAATGTATTCAGGGGAAGAACCTAGACATGTCAATGGGTATAAGGTTTGGGCAGGTGTTACTGATATGAAAACCCCTCCAACGCTGATCGACAACATAAGATTCTTCTTTACCTATCAGCTCAACCACATGTATTTCAGATACTTTATGTGGAACTTCTCTGGTCGCCAAAACGACATCCAAGGCAATGGAGAGATATCAAACGGTAACTGGATAACAGGATTCGGATGGTTCGACGAAGTAGTTTTAGGAAGAGGTCCACAAGACAATCTACCTCCCTTTATCGCTGAAAACAAAGGGCATAATAAGTTTTATGCACTTCCTTTCCTTCTTGGTATTCTAGGAATAGCATTCCAACTAACACGTAAAGAAAAAGGTGAACAACAGTTTCTTGTCACTTTCATGCTGTTCTTTATGACAGGTATAGCCATTATTCTGTATCTGAATCAACAGCCTCAAGAACCAAGAGAACGTGACTATGCCTATGCAGGCTCCTTCTATGCCTACTGTATTTGGATAGGATTAGGAGTGGCTATGCTATGGAATTTATTAAAGAAATATTTGCCTGAAACGCCTTCGGCTGCCATTGCAACGGGAGTTGCTTTGATAGTGCCTATTCAAATGGGATCACAAACATGGGACGATCACGATCGCTCAAACAGATATACTATGCGAGATTTTGGGCAAAACTATTTAATAGGATGTCCTCCAAACAGTATTCTGTTCACCATGGGAGATAACGACACGTTCCCTCTTTGGTATGCACAAGAAGTTGAGGAGTTCAGAACAGACGTCAGAGTGTGCAACCTGAGCTATCTGCAAACAGATTGGTACATCGACCAAATGAAAAGAGATGCATACGACTCTCCTGCACTACCAATAACATGGGATGCTGACAAATATAGTGGCATGAATGGCTATTTTGCTTATGCATATTCTAGCTCTGATTGGAAACGAATGATAGATCAACAACTGAAAGGCGAACGCGCTCAAAGCTTTATGGGATCTATCAACTATTCTGAATATTTTGATACTGATGTCTTCAAAGACGCTATGTCCTTGGATGAAGCCATGCAAATCATGAAAACAAAGGATAAGTTCACCCCTCACAATCCATATATGATTGAAGATGGAATCATCTTACCAAGTAATAAATTTGTTTCGAAAGTTGATACTGCAAACGTAGATTGGAAAGCTTTGGGTAGCAGCCCATCTTCACAATTTACAATAGACTTAGGAGCAGTAAATAAAAACAGCCTATACCGTCAAGAGTTGATGATCATGGAAATGCTAAACAACATCAACAAAGATGATTGGAAACGTCCAATTTATTATGCTGTTACCATTGGTTCTTATCCTCTAAATCTATACAATCAATTGATGCTTGAAGGTATCAATTACAGAATTGTACCGGGACAAGTGGATTCTACCAAAGTAAACACCGATGTGATGTTCGACAACATGGTCAACAAATATAAATGGGGAGGCATGGACAATCCTAACATCTATCTGGACGAAAACAATCGCCGAATGGCTACCACCTTCCGTATGATGTTTAGCCAATTGATTGATGCCTTACTGATCAAAGGAGAAGACGAAAAAGCACTGCAAGCACTTGACCGATGCATCGAAGCAATTCCGGGATATGCTGTGCCACATGATATTCGTTCTCTTTCGTTTGTAGACACCTATTATGAACTAGGACAAAAAGAAAAAGCAGAACAACTGGCTGAAGATATTTTGCACCAAACAGATGGAGCATTGCAATGGTATGCTCGTCTAGATCCTTTGGACATGATGAGTGTCACTAGTGATATCAGAGAACAAATGATGGCTCAGCAAATGCTACTATCTAGTTTACAGGTGCATGGCTCTGACAAATACTATGAAATATTTGAAAAGACGCATTCATATCTGCAAACCTTCTTGATCAATCAGATACAGTTTGATTCTCGTAACCATCCACTATTCAGAAGTATTTCGATCGCCGAAAGTGCCATCGGAATGAAGCCTGATAGCACGATGATAAGCAAGGATGACAAAGATTTACTGATCCTTGATAAAGTGTATAAAACAGCCTTACAAAACGAACCTAGACTTAAAGAATATCTCAAATATAAAGATCTCTTTAAAGAATAATATACTTAGCAACAGAGTTTTAGTTAGTTCACAGAATTAACTAAAACTTTGCTGTATACATTCTTCGTATGCTAATAGAACAACCACCCAGACTATATCGAGCTCTATATCCAAATACGATTTGGAGAAAAAAAGTTAAAGATCAAAAGGTAGTATACCTAACCTTTGACGATGGTCCTATTCCCGAAGTCACCCCTTGGGTGCTAGATGTATTAGACCAATACAACATCAAGGCAACATTTTTCTGCGTTGGAGATAACGTAAGGAAACACCCTGAGGTATTTGCCGAGGTTTTAAGAAGAGGACATCGAGTAGGCAATCATACCTTCAATCATCTGCAAGGAATAAAAACGAAGACCAAAAACTTCGTCAAGAATGCACAACTTGCACATGAGTACATTGATTCACCCTTATTCAGACCTCCACATGGGCATATGAGACTGCCTCAATATTGGAAGCTGAAAGACAAATATCAGATCATCATGTGGGATGTCGTGACACGAGACTACAGCAAATACATGACTCCCGACAAAGTTTTCAACAATGTGAAAGACTATGTCAGAGACGGTTCCATCATCGTTTTTCACGACTCATTGAAAGCAGAAAAAAACATGAAGGGAGCATTGCCAAAGAGCATCGAATGGCTCATAGAAGAAGGCTATACGTTTAAATTACTTTAAAAATCGATTTCACATTTTATTTTATGTATTTTTGCATAAGAAGATACTTTGTGAATGATTATAGAACGTCTATCCATACTCAATTATAAGAACATCGAACAGGCGGAGATAACTCCTTCGCCCAAAGTTAACTGTTTCTTAGGGAGCAATGGCATGGGGAAAACCAACTTTCTGGATGCCATCTATTATCTGTCTTTTTGCAAGAGCCATAACAATGCTAACGATGTACAGAATATCAATCACAACTCCGATTTTTCGGTCATACAAGGTTGGTATAATCTGAATAAAAAGACAGAGGAGTTTTTTTGCAGTCTGCGAAGAAAGCAAAAAAAGCAGTTCAAAAGAAATAAAAAGGAATACGAACGCTTCTCTGATCACATTGGTCTCCTACCCCTTATCATCGTTTCCCCAGCTGACACTGAACTAATTTCGGGAGTTAGCGAAGAGCGCAGAAAGTTTATGGATATCTTTCTATCTCAATTTGATAAAGAGTATCTGCAATCACTTATTCGGTACAACAAAGCCCTCTCGCAACGCAATGCTCTTCTGAAGACAGAAGGATATATTGACGATTCCTTGCTTGATCTTTGGGACGAACAATTGGCATACGATGGGCAGATCGTTTATGAAAGACGAAAAGAGTTTATCGAAAAATTCATCCCCACATTTCAGAAAATCTACGATTTCATTTGTTCGTCACACGAGAAAGTAGAATTAAGGTATAAATCACACTTTGATGATGGAGATTTTATCGCCACCTTAAAATCCAGAAGGAAACGTGACAAAGCCGTGGGCTACACAAGTGCTGGTGTACACAGAGACGATCTGGAGATGATGATGGACGATTACATGATCAGAAAAGTTGGCTCTCAAGGACAAAACAAAACTTATGTTGTAGCACTAAAGTTGGCACAATTTGATTTCCTAAAACAGGCAACAGGCATCACTCCCATCTTGCTGTTAGATGACATTTTCGACAAGCTGGATTCATCACGTGTGGAACAAATCATCAAACTGGTAATCGAGGATAATTTTGGACAAATATTTATCACTGATACAAACAGAGAACATCTGGATGAGATTTTATCGCACACCAATAGCAGTTACAGCCTTTTCTTAGTAGAAGAAGGAGGTGTAACACAAAAACATCCTGAGTTATGAGGAGAAAAAACACCGAAAGCATAGGAGAAGTATTAAGACAATATTTTGATGAAAATCCTTTTATCAAACGAAAAATAGCTGAAAACAGAGCCGTTTCTGGCTGGAAAGCATTGCTTGGAAAAAGCGCGACAAATTACACAACAAGTATATATCTCCGTAATGGCGTACTCTATGTTCAACTTTCTTCTGCCGTACTCCGTTCTGAGCTTTTGATGGCAAAGGACATGCTAAAGAAGAAGTTAAATGAATATGCCGGCATGCCCGTTATAGATGATATAGTTTTAAGATAATATAAAATGGAAATAGAAAACAAAGAACCTTTAGACTTTAAAGCAAGTATTCCGATACAAATCAGATTCAATGACATCGATGCTTTAGGGCATATAAACAACAATATTTATCTCAGTTTTTTTGATCTGGGAAAAGTCGACTATTTCGACCGATTGAGAGCCTCGGCAGTCAGCTGGACAGAAGGAACAATCGTAGTCGCACACTTAGAGATGGACTTCCTATCTCCCACATTCTATAGAGAAAAAATAGCCGTAAAATCTAAAGTGGTGAAAGTGGGCAACAAAAGTGGAGAGTTTCAACAACAACTGATCAATGAAAAAACAGGCGAAGTGAAGTGCGTTTGCAAAACTGTATTTGTTTTCATTGACACTGAAGCTCAAAAGCCATCAGCGATTCCTCATGCGTGGCGTGAAGCAATAACTAAATTTGAAGGTCTGCTCCCACAATAAAGTAACTTAGATTTATCGATAGACAAAAAACAAGCTGGCTAGCTTTATCCCAATAGATAAGCTAGCCAGTCTTTTGTTATATTACATATAAACTATATTTATTTATATATTTTATGCTCTTGAGGTCTAATTAATAACCTTAGCGACACATCATAATTGAAATAGCTCCACGCCCAATCAATGAATACGGCAGCCTTATTTCTCATTCCCACAATCGTCAGAATATGAATTAAAAGCCACAACCACCAAGCTACAATGCCACCAAAACGTAATTTTCCGAAATCAGCAACAGCTGCATTACGTCCAATAGTCGCCAATGAACCTTTGTCCTCATAAACAAATTTTTCAGCAGGGATATTCTTTTTCTTATTATTCAGATTTTTAGCTAAACGCTTTGCCATTTGCAAAGACACTTGTGCCACCTGAGCATGTCCACGTGGAGAATGCTCGGAAAGCAACAAAGAGGTGTCACCAATACCATAAATATCATCATAACCTTTTACTTGGTTATACTCATCGACCAGAAGTCTTCCTCTTTGATAGGCATCTTCACTCAAACCAGCTAGGCTATTCGGTTTAACACCAGCCACCCAAAAGATATTCCTACTTCTGAGCTTCAAACCATTATTTGTAGTCACATAAGAATCTTCGATAGAGTCAACAGCCACATCCTGATGAATAATTACACCTCGCTTTTTTAACGTCTCTGCTGCCACAGCCGATGCATTCTCTGACATACCAGCAAGTAGACGTGGCGAAGCATCAATCAGGTGAATCTCCATCTTATCAAAGTCTAGTTCAGGATAATCTTTGGGTAGAATCTTCTTTCGCATATCAGCCAAAGCACCAGCTAATTCTACACCAGTGGCTCCTCCTCCAACAATGACAAAAGACAAAATCTCTTCTAACTCAGTTTCATCCTTCGCACTTAAAGCTTGCTCAAAACTCAACAATATTCTATTTCTCAACAACAGTGCTTCAGAAATAGATTTCAGAGCAAAGGTAGATTCTTTCAGCTTGTCGTTTCCAAAATAATTAGTATCACAACCAGTAGCAATCACAAGATGATCATACTTGATTTTACCAATACTAGTTTCCACTATTTTTGTTTCAGGGTCAACATTCAAAGCTTTACACATTCTGAAATGCACCGGCAATTTTTGAAACATTTTTCGATGTGGATAAGAAATAGAACTAGGCTCTAAGCCTGCTGTTGCCACTTGATAAAGCAACGGTTGGAACTGATAGTAATTGTTCTTATCAATCAATACGACCTGAAAATATTTGGTGTTCAGTTTCTTTGCTAATTCAAGACCGGCAAAACCTCCACCAATGATAACCACCCTCTCCTTATCATTATTTTCCGGAATATTTGAAATAAATCCCATATATATTTTAGTTCTAATAATTAATAATAAAAAAATCTACTACCATAGAGCACAGATAGGCACAAAGCTTTTATCTGTTCTACAATGGTAATAGATTATCTATAAATATAGAAATTATTTATCAGAAAACTACATTTTAGTAGCTTCTTTTTTTCCTTTCATTTTATTTCTTATCACTTCTATCACTCCCGGCAAGATGGAAACAAAGATGATGATCATAACAATAATCTTCACATTTTGTTGCACTACATCAAGCCCCCCTGTCAGATATCCTAACATGGTGAATAATACAATCCACGCTATGCCTCCAGTTACATTGAACAAGGCAAAACGCTTGTAACACATTTTACCCATACCTGCCACAAAAGGAGCAAAAGTTCTGACAATCGGCACAAAACGAGCTATGATAATTGTTTTACCTCCATGGCGTTCATAGAAGCCGTTAGTTTTTGCCAGATACTCCTGTTTGAATATCTTTGAATTAGGATTACTGAAAAGCTTTTCTCCAAAATATCTACCGATCAGATAGTTGACCAAATCGCCCAAAATAGCTGCCACAATCAAAATCAGAATAAGCCAATAGACATGCAAATCATTTGTGTCGCGATGAGCAATCATCCCGGCTAAGAAAAGCAAAGAATCACCCGGCAAGAATGGTGTAACAACCAACCCTGTCTCGCAAAAGATGATCAAGAACAAAATTGCATATACCCACAATCCAAAAGAGTCAACCAGCCAGTCTAGCGTTGCCTCTGTTTCGAAAAGCAGGTCATGCATAAAGAACCATACCTCGTGTAAAAATTCCATCGTTTGTATAAAATTTGTTTATAATATGCCAAGAGAGCATAAATGATTATGCTCTCTTTAGCCGTTTTACATTTTATTTGTGCTCATTTACTTTACTAGTAATCCTTTTGCCACTTCGTCTCTCAACGCCTTTCCTGCTAACTGCTCCACTAATACCAGAGCAAAGTCTATGGTGACTCCGGGGCCTCTACCAGTGATAATGTTCCCATCTACCACAACAGCCTCATCGGTATGCAGAATAGCTTTAGTAAGATATTGCTCGAAGCCTGGATAGGCTGTAGCCTTCTTTCCTTCTAGCAATCCTAAACCTCCTAAAACCATAGGTGAAGCGCAAATAGCAGCTATTAATTTGCCTTTTTGGGCAAAGTCAAGAAACGCCTTCTTAACCCCTTCGTGATCATTGTAAGCCACCGTTCCACCAGGAAGTACCAACATTTGAGCTTTAGCACTATCAAATTCAGAAAACATGATATCTGCTGTAACTGGAATATCATGACTTCCCATCACAACCTTATCATCCGTTAGTGACACAGTTTTAACATCAAGTTTAGCTCTGCGAAGCACATCTACTGTTGCCAACGCTTCGATCTCCTCAAATCCTGTAATCAGAAATACAAATATTGTTTTCATCTTCAAATTATTTTGGTTTCTATTATATCTTTAGTTCAAATTGAACCTATATGTAATTGTTCCTCTTTGATTTATCACAGCACTAACTTCATTAAACTTTGTTTTTTTGGCTGCTCTCAACGCTTCTTCCTTCAAAGTAGAACTTGTTGTGTTTGTTCCCTTACCCACTGTGGCATCAATAACATTTCCTTTACCATCAACAACAATATCGACTACCACAATACCATAATCATCCACAGAGTAAGTCGGCTTTATTAATCCTCCGGCACCAAGACTTCTCCCTCCTAAAGCAAATGAGCCCCAACCACCTATTCCGGAAGTTGCCCCATGACTAGCATTACCTGTTGGCACTCCTTGAGTTCCAGTGCCCTCTGTATTGCCTCTACTACCACTACCTGTACCTTGACCAAACAAGCCTTCCATTTGCTGATTAATCTTTCCTCGTTGCTCTGCTTCTTGTCTAGCAATGAGTTCTGCTTCAGCTTTCCTTTTTTGTTCTTCTGCCTCACGCGTTCTTTGCTCTTCGGCTTTTCGGTTGGCTTCTTTGATGGCTACAGTCTCCTCAAAATCCTGAACCATCGGTGTTTCCTCCACGTTGCTAACAGGAGGGGCACTCTGAGTCGTACTTGTAGACTCTACCATAGGTAGAGGATCCTCAACCACATGTGGCGAAGAAGTAAATTGCGCTCCATCAGCTCCCTTTCCTCTCCCTTTCGGCTCATCATCACCAAAAGCATCTGCCACATTACCAAACATGACAGGCACACCAAGCATTTCTTCTGGCAAACGTTTGTCAGGAGTAGGAGTTAAATATAAAAATAATAAAGAACAGATAAGTAGGGTATGAAATAATACTGTACCACCTATACCAATCCATTTTTCTTTTTCAGCTTCCATCTTTATTTTAGTCCAATTATTTACGATGAACTAAGCAGTTTCTATAAGCTTCTATTGTTTTTTCGAGCCCTAAGTATAGAGCATCACAAATCAGAGCATGCCCGATAGACACTTCGTCAAGAAAGGGCATTGTTTCATAGAAATATGCCAAATTCTCTAAACTCAAATCATGCCCAGCATTAATCCCTAAACCTAAATTTCTGGCAAGAGAAGCACATTCCACATAGGCTTGAATAGCCTTTGCTCTATCTTTAGTATAATACTCAGCATAAGGCCCTGTATAAAATTCTATTCTGTCAGTCCCCGTTTTGGCAGCAAATTCTACCATCCGTGGATTTGCATCCACAAAGATAGATGTACGCACCCCGGCTTGTTCCAATCGATCGACGATTTCGCTCAAAAATTCTTGATTGGCTTCTGTATCCCATCCTGCATCAGAGGTCAAAGCGTTTTCAGCATCGGGAACCAAAGTCACCTGTGCAGGTTTAACAGCTTCCACAAGTTGTATAAATTTAGTGTTAGGATACCCCTCTATATTCAATTCCGTGGTCAGCCTTCCTGTCAGATCATAAACGTCAGCATACTTGATATGTCGCTCATCAGGACGAGGATGTACAGTGATGCCTTCGGCGCCAAATTTTTCACAATCTTGGGCTACGCGAAGCAAATTAGGCATATTACCCCCTCTTGAGTTTCTGAGAGTGGCAATCTTATTTACATTTACACTTAATTTGGTCATAAACAGCTATATCAACAAAAGAATGTTATAAGTACTTACTTTTCATTTTATTGTAAAAAGTTTTTAGCAACTTTGTGCTATCTAACCTAACAAAGGTAGTATGAATTGATGGAAAAGTCACATCTAAACATTTATTTTTATCTTTTGCCATTAATTAGTAAACATTTTTTCACTTATGCGAAAGTTGTTTCTCTAGTATATCAACAAATTAGATAAGAAACTGTTTAAATCAGCCTAACAAAATATGAAGATTGCAATATTTGGGAACACCTATCAAAAAGAGGATCAGATCAGAGAAATAGCCAGAGTGCTAATGAAATATGATGTCGATATTTATCTTGAAGAGGCTTTTCGAGACTATCTCTGCTCTGAGTATAATCTTTTTTGCTCCACTGGTGGCATCATCAAGGGAAGAGATTTTCATACCGATTTGGTGATCAGCATTGGTGGCGATGGTACTTTTTTACGTTCTTCTGCCAAAATAGGGAACAAAAAGATTCCGATTCTAGGGGTAAATACGGGTAGATTAGGTTTTCTGGCTGACACTTCCTACAACGACTTTGAGCTTGCACTTCAAGAAATTTTAGAAGGACGTTATCGTATTGAAGAGCGCTCTCAACTGAGAGTGGAAATAGGGCACCCTCTGAGTGGAAATTCTTATATTGCTCTCAATGAAGTAGCAATACTGAAACAAGACACAGCATCGATGATCAATGTCAATGTACATGTCAATGATGAATTCTTGGCCAACTTTGAAGCTGATGGCATGCTTGTAGCTACTCCCACAGGCTCCACAGCCTATGCTTTGAGTGTTGGTGGTCCCATCTTATCTCCCACTCTATCTAGCTTTATTCTTACACCCGTAGCGTCGCATTCTTTAACATCTCGCCCTTTGTTAATAGATGATAATTCTTTGATCAAACTGAAAGTTAATAGCAGAAGCAATCACTTCCTACTCTCCTTGGATGGTCGTTCAACGATATTATCTACAGATGTGGAATTCAAAATCAGAAAGGCATCATACCCACTGAGAATCGTCCGTAGAGAAGGCCAAACGTTTTATCAAACGCTTAGAAATAAACTGAAATGGGAATCAAACCCTAGAGATCAACATTGATATGTGAAATTAACATATCGAATCAAACCTCTAATAAAAAAAGAAACCACCGTTTTAAGCATTTGCTAAACGGTGGTTTTTTATGTATAACACTGAAGACTAATTAGCAAACTCTCCAAAGAGTTTCATCTCTTGTCTTTCAGCTTTTCTTACTGAAGTTTTATCATTTGCATCTATTCCATATTTAGATGCTGGTGGCAAAATCAATTTCATTCCGGCATAAATAGCATCAGGACGAGAGATTATTTCTTTATTCTCTTCAAAGATATATACCCAGAAAGCTCTGTGTCCATAATACTTAACACCAAGACCACGCATTGTTTCTTTTTCTTGAACTTCAATTTCTTTTCCCTTCTCTATTTGCGTCGGAGCTATACTTTGAACTGTTTCCTCGGCTTTTGGATTATTATTTGCCGTAACATCTGAGCCTCCTTCAATTTCTTGATCTGGATTTACCCCTTCCACCGAAGAATCATCAGTTATAGCAGGAGTCACATTTCCAGCATCATCAGTTATCGTTACATTCGCATTGTTTTGCGCTACAGCAACCTCTTCCGGTGCATCAACAGACAATCTACTGTATCCAAAATAACCAAGCACTAGAAGTAAAACGACCAAAACTCCAATTCCGATTCGTTTGTTACGCTTTTTCTTTTCTTCCAAATATTGATTTTCCCAATAGTCATCGTCTTCGTCATCACTTCTAGCAGAAATAGGCTCTTGCACAGGTGCTACCGGAGTAGGTTTTTCAACCACCAATGGTTCTGGCACAGACTCTACTGGCTCTTCAGCAACAACTTCTGCAACGGCCGGCTCCTCTAGAATTGGTTTTTGCACCACTGGCTCTGCGACAGCTATAGGTTCAGCCACTGGCTCTGGCTGTACATCAACCACTTCAACTGTTTCTATTTCAGTCTCTACTATTTCGTCTTCAACGAGGTCAACAACCTCAATCTTCTCTTCAACTTCAACAGCTTCTACTGGTACAACTACCTCTTCTTGCACAGGTGTAGGAGATACCACTACAGCCTCTTTTTCAGGCTCCTTTACTTCTGGCTGCTCGGCCTTTTTCGCCTTTTCAACGTCTTTTTTCTTCGAATCTTCAGGCACTTTATCTTCAAAAGAAACCTCTTCATCTATCAATATACTTTCGAAGTGAGCAAAAGGTCTATTTACAGCCTCTCTCAACACTTTATCGGGTGTAAAGCTTAACTTATAGTGCGCAGCAATTTCTATTGCCTCTCCCGTATTAACATCTACACTTCTTCGAGGTTTTACAGGAGTCAACTTAAAAGTTCCAAGGTCTTTTATCCTTACAAAATCGTTTCCGTAAATCGTTTCTGAAGTCAGATCAACAAATTCTCTGATAAAATTTTCTGCATCTTTCTTAGTTATTCCTTGTTTATCGGATAGCAGGTCTACCAAATCCTGCAAGGTTAATCTTTCACTCATTTACCTCTATTTTTTTTAAGTTGTCCTTTATCGTTTGTCCAGGTTTAAATCCCACTGAAATCTTCGGTGGAATCAAGTATCTTTGCTTAGTCACAGGATTCACTGAGATCCGTTCGTTTCTTTTTTTAATTTCAAATAAACCAAATCCCTGAATATTGATTGAGTTTCCTTTCTCTAGGTTTGAGTTAAAAAGCGACACAAAAGTGTCTAGCACATCTGATGTATCTTTTTGTGTCAATTCCAAGCGTTTAGCCAAGAGGGCCACCAGTTCTTGATTCGTCATTGTAAAAGTGTTTTATGTTTTATACGAGCTCCCCATATAGATCAAAGGGTTGAGCACCTGTTATCTTTACGTTATAAAACTCACCCACTTCCAACTGCTGATTATTCGTCATTTCGATTAACACTTCAGGATCTACCTCGGGCGAGTCGTATTCCGAGCGACTAATATAGTAATTTTCTTCGAATCTATCGACAATTATGGGAATTATTCTACCGATCTTACTCTCGTTAATTTCCAATGCGATCTCTTCTTGCAGTGCCATCAATTCGTTCAAACGCTCAGCCTTTACGTCATAAGGAATATTGTCTTCATAGTTCTTGTAAGCATAAGTACCATCTTCATGCGAGTACATGAACGCTCCCATACGCTCAAAACGGATATCTTTTACAAACTGTAGTAACTCTTGAAAATCCTCTTCTGTCTCTCCGGGATGCCCTACCATTAGCGTCGTACGCAAATGAATGCCCGGCACTTCGTTACGGATTGTTCTCAAGAGGTTATATGTTTCTTCTTTTGATATGTTACGACGCATTTTAGTCAGCATAGAATCGCTTACATGCTGTAAAGCAATGTCTAGATACTTACATACATTGTCATTCTCTCTCATCACGCGCAACAAGTCCATCGGGAAATGGGCTGGATAAGCATAATGCAAACGAATCCATTTCACCCCATCTATTTTGGCTATACGTTCAACCAATTCTGGAAGTTTTGCCTCTTTATATAAATCAAGGCCATAGAATGTCAAATCTTGAGCAATCACTTGAAATTCCTTCACTCCTTGTGTCACTAAATTGCCCACTTCATCAAGGATTTCCTCTATTTCTCGAGATTGATGCTTCCCTGTCATTATTGGAATAGAACAATAAGAACAGGTACGATTACACCCCTCAGAAATCTTCAGATAAGCATAGTGTTTGGGCGTGGTTATATTTCTCTCCAAGGCCAACTCTTGATAATAAGCCTTACCTAAATCTGCGATCACCTGTTTCCATGCAAATTTGCCATAAAAACCATCTACCTCCGGTATCTCCAACTTCAACTCTTCCATATAACGTTCGGTCAAACACCCCATCACAAAGAGCTTGTTTAACCTACCTTCTCTTTTCGCTTTTGCAAACTGAAGAATAGTATTGATTGACTCCTCCTTAGCATCACCGATGAAGCCACATGTATTGATCACTACAATCTCTCCATTCGGCGTTTCAGAGTCATGTTCTACATTATATCCATTGGCTAGCAATTGGCGCATCAACAATTCCGAATCTACCAAGTTTTTTGAACACCCTAGTGTTATAACATCTATTCTATTTCTTTTCATATAGTGTTTTATGTTGCCAATAAAAAATACTCATTCCAACACCTCAAGTGTAATGAACAAGTATTTTCATTTATCTAAAAAAGTCTTATTTTATTTCTTTCTGATTATTCTCCAAACAAGCTGTCGACAAACTCTTTCCGTCTGAACACTTGCAAATCCTCCATTCCTTCGCCAAGTCCAATGTATTTCACTGGAATTTTAAACTGATCAGATATACCAATCACCACCCCACCTTTGGCTGTTCCATCTAGTTTAGTGATGGCCAAAGACGTTACATCCGTAGCAGAAGTAAACTGCTTAGCCTGCTCGAATGCATTCTGACCTGTGGACCCATCCAAGACTAGCAAAACCTCGTCAGGCGCTCCTTCCACAATCTTATTCATTACGTTCTTGATCTTCGTCAACTCGTTCATCAAATTGACCTTGTTATGCAAACGACCAGCCGTATCGATTAACACAATATCGGCATCCTTGGCTTTCGCTGAACTCAAGGTATCGAATGCTACAGAAGCTGGATCAGCACCCATGCCTTGTTTCACAACAGGAACATCCACTCGCTTTCCCCACTCCACTAGCTGCTCTACAGCTGCCGCTCTGAACGTATCAGCGGCTCCTAGATAAACTATTTTTCCTGCCTTCTTAAACTGATAGGCAAGCTTACCGATTGTGGTTGTTTTCCCCACACCATTAACTCCTACTACCATGATCACATAGGGCTTTCTATTTTCGGGTAGATCGAAGTCTTCTGTATCGATCGTATTATTCTCCATCAAGAGCTCTGCTATTTCTTCTTTAAGCAACGAGTTAAGCTCTCCTGATGTCACAAATTTATCTCTTTGAACTCTAGCCTCTATTCTATCGATAATTTTAAGGGTAGTATCCACCCCAACATCTGAAGTAATGAGGATTCTCTCTAATTCATCGAGAAATTCATCATCTATTTTAGTTTTCCCTGCGATGGCACGCGAAAGCTTCGAAAACATCGATTCTTTAGTCTTTTCCAACCCTTTATCTAATGTCTCCTTTTTATCTTTCGAGAAAAATTTAAATAGTCCCATGTGATCTTTAAATTTAGAATAAATACTAGTTCTGATATGCTTCTAGCTGATGTTTAACAAAGCTACAAAATGAGCAATAAAAAACCTCCTTACACAAGCATGAAGGAGGCGTTTTATATATTATTAACAATAATTACTTTTTCAAGTGATCTTGTACTAAATCATTCGGAACCATTTCTTCCTTAAAAACATAAGCTCCTGTTTTTTCGGATCTTACCATTTTAATTACTTTTGCAAATCCTCGTCCTTCTTTAGAAGCTCTTTCACGATAACCTGCTACTGCTTTCTTTGCCATGGTCTAATATTATTTTATTTCTTTATGAATTGTCATTTTCTTCAACACCGGATTGTATTTTTTGATTTCCAATCTATCTGGTGTGTTCTTTCTGTTCTTGGTAGTGATATAGCGAGATGTACCCGGCATTCCACTTTCCTTGTGCTCTGTGCATTCAAGTATTACTTGAATTCTGTCTCCTTTTTTCTTTGCCATTACTGTATTCTCCTATTTATTATGCGTTAATATACCCGGCTTTCACAGCACTCTTAATCGCTGCATCTAAACCTATCTTGTTGATAGTGCGTACTCCTGCAGCTGAAACTTTTAGTTCTACCCAGCAATCTTCTTCTACCCAGAAGAACTTTCTTTTGAATAGATTAACCTCAAATCTTCTCTTTGTCTTAATATTAGAGTGAGAAACTTTATGGCCAACCATTGCTTTTTTTCCTGTTATTTGACAAATCTTGGACATTGTATCGTATTTTTACTATTTTTCTTGAATCAGTTTATATCAAACTGGGGCGCATCTCTCCCAATTTGGGTTGCAAATATACGCATAGTTTTATAAAAGAACAAACTAATAATAATCAATTTACGTTTTTTCTTCTCGCAAACAATAAATTTCTGTTTTGCAACCTCCACATACTCAGTTTAAAACAAATAGAGGGAAAACACTAAGTTCTCCCTCTACTCTATTTTAGGTTTAGAATGCTTATTCTACAATATCGAAATCTACTACGTTCTTACGATTTGCTTGCATTCTTTCGAAATCTTCTTTAGTTCCAACGATCAGTTTGTCGAACTCACGTTGGCCAGTTCCTGCAGGGATCAAGTGTCCACAAATTACGTTTTCTTTCAATCCGTCTAGTGCATCCTCTTTAGCATGGATGGCTGCTTCGTTCAACACTTTTGTTGTTTCCTGGAACGATGCGGCAGACATAAAGCTTTCTGTTTGAAGAGCTGCTCTTGTAATACCTTGAAGGATTTGATTTGCGGTAGCAGGTATTGCATCACGCACGATAACAAGTTTCAAGTCCTTACGTTTCAGCATAGAGTTTTCATCTCTTAGTTTACGAGCTGTAACAATTTGTCCAGGCTCAAACACAGCAGAGTCTCCAGCATCAACAACAACCTTCTTGCCCCAAGTTCTATCGTTTTCTTCCATCACGAAATACTTGTCTACAAGTTGTTTTTCAAGGAATCTTGTATCTCCCGGATCTACGATTTCAACTTTACGCATCATTTGACGAACAATCACCTCAAAGTGCTTATCATTGATTTTCACTCCTTGAAGACGGTATACATCTTGCACCTCATTCACAATATATTCTTGCACTGCAGTTGGCCCCATGATGGCTAGAATATCAGCCGGAGTTGTTGCTCCATCTGACAATGGCATCCCTGCTCTCACGAAGTCATTTTCTTGCACCAATATTTGTTTCGAAAGTGGCACTAGATATTTTTTCACTTCACCTAATTTAGAAGTGATAACAACCTCACGATTACCACGTTTGATCTTACCGAATGTCACCTCTCCATCAATTTCAGACACTACTGCCGGATTTGAAGGGTTACGTGCTTCAAACAATTCTGTTACACGAGGTAGACCTCCCGTGATATCCCCAGCTTTACCAACGGCACGTGGAATCTTCACAATGGTATCTCCTGCCTTAATCACGTCACCTTCATTCTTAGCAAGGTGAGCTCCTAATGGCAATGTATAAGTTTTCAGAACGTTACCAGCTTTATCTACAACCTGAAGTTCAGGAGCTTTCTTCTTATCACGAGATTCGATGATGATCTTTTCTTTCAGACCAGTTTGCTCATCTGATTCGATTTTGTAAGTCACATTTTCGATTACATTATCGAATTGTATCTTACCAGATGCCTCTGCAACGATAACGGCGTTGAATGGATCCCATTCACAGATCAGATCGTCTTTCTTCACTTTATCTCCATTGTTGAAGTAAAGTTTAGAACCATAAGGCACGTTGTGAGTCAACAATACAATTTTTGTATTTGGATCCACGATGCGCAGTTCCACCAAACGACTTACTACAATCATCACTTTCTTTCCATCTTCCTCAACATCAACAACTCTCAAGTCATCTAGTTCAAGTACCCCCTCATATTTTGCCACAATGCGGCTTTCTGAAGCGATGTTGGAAGCAATACCCCCAACGTGGAAAGTACGTAGTGTCAACTGTGTACCCGGCTCACCGATGGACTGTGCAGCGATAACACCCACAGCTTCTCCACTATGAACCATTCGACCTGTTGCAAGGTTACGTCCGTAACATTTAGCACAAACACCTTTCTTAGCCTCACAAGTTAATACTGAACGGATCTCTACTTGCTCAATTGGTGAACGTTGAATCTTGTCAGCAACATCTTCAGTGATTTCTTCTCCTTCTTTAAGGATCAATTCTCCAGTTTGAGGGTGAATAATATCATGTACTGTTACACGACCCAAGATGCGTTCGTAAAGAGAAGCAACCACCTCTTCGTTGTTTTTCAACTCAGTAGCAATAAGTCCTCTCAATGTTCCACAATCAGGCTCGTTGATAATCACGTCCTGAGAAACGTCTACAAGACGACGAGTCAAGTATCCAGCATCGGCAGTCTTAAGAGCCGTATCGGCAAGACCTTTACGAGCACCGTGGGTAGAGATAAAGTACTCTAACACTGACAGCCCTTCCTTAAAGTTAGAAAGAATCGGGTTTTCAATAATTTGAGCACCCTCAGCTCCACTCTTTTGAGGTTTAGCCATCAATCCACGCATACCAGACAGCTGGCGAATCTGTTCTTTAGATCCACGAGCTCCGGAATCCAACATCATGTATACAGAGTTGAACCCTTGATCGTCTTCAGCCAATTGTTTCATCAAGATATTAGACAATTTGGAGTTAATGTGTGTCCAAGTGTCAATAATTTGATTGTATCTTTCATTGTAAGTGATGAATCCCATGTTATAGTTATTCATGATATCCTCCACTTCACTATATCCTTGTTTGATTAGCTCATCTTTTTCTTTCGGAATGATGATGTCTTCCAAGTTGAAGGATAGACCTCCCTTGAATGCCATCTTATATCCTAAGTCTTTTATATCATCAAGGAATTGAGCAGTTTTAGCAACTCCACACTTCTTGATAATATTTCCGATGATGTCACGAAGAGACTTTTTAGATAATACTTCGTTCACATAACCAACTTCCACAGGAGTGATTTCATTTACAATCACACGTCCTACGGTAGTATCAGTGAGCACACGTACCATATTGCCTTCTTCATCCACATCATCCACATACACCTTCACAGGAGCATGTAATGTCACCTTTTTCTCATTGTAAGCAATGATAGCTTCTTCCGGTCCATAGAAAGTAAGTCCTTCACCTTTAGCTCCCGGACGAATTTTCGTGATATAGTATAGACCAAGAACCATGTCTTGTGATGGCACAGTAATAGGCGCACCATTAGCAGGGTTCAAGATATTATGAGAAGCAAGCATCAACATTTGAGCTTCCAAAATAGCTTCATTACCTAGAGGTAAGTGCACCGCCATCTGGTCACCGTCGAAGTCGGCATTGAACGCCGTACACGCTAGTGGATGCAGTTGGATAGCACGTCCTTCTATCAACTTAGGCTGGAATGCTTGGATACCCAATCTGTGTAGGGTCGGAGCACGGTTGAGTAACACAGGGTGTCCTTTCAATACATACTCAAGAATATCCCAAACGATTGGTTCTTTTCTGTCAACTATTTTCTTCGCTGATTTTACAGTTTTTACAATTCCACGTTCAATCAACTTACGAATGATAAACGGTTTGTAAAGCTCTGCAGCCATATCTTTAGGAAGACCACATTCGTGCATCTTCAATTCTGGACCAACGACAATTACTGAACGAGCAGAGTAGTCAACACGTTTACCCAACAAGTTTTGACGGAAACGTCCTTGTTTACCTTTCAAGCTATCAGATAGTGATTTCAAAGGTCTGTTGGCATCAGTCTTAACAGCTGTCGATCTACGAGAGTTATCGAATAGTGAGTCCACAGCTTCTTGAAGCATACGTTTTTCGTTACGTAGAATTACTTCAGGAGCTTTAATATCAATCAATCTTTTCAGACGATTGTTACGGATAATCACACGACGGTATAGGTCATTCAAGTCAGATGTCGCAAAACGTCCTCCGTCAAGAGGCACCAATGGACGTAATTCTGGTGGAATAACCGGAACCACTTTCATGATCATCCACTCTGGTCTGTTTTCTATTTTTGAAGAACGGAAAGCTTCTACAACTTGAAGTTGTTTCAACGCATCATTGATACGTTGTTGAGAAGTATCCGTACTTGCTTTGTGACGCAAGTGATTTGCTAGCTTATCTAAATCGATACGTGATAGCAATTCGAATAGTCCTTCAGCTCCCATCTTGGCGATAAACTTGTTAGGATCCGTATCGTCCAACATTTGATTATCTTCTGGTAACTTATCTAGCAAGTCTAAGTATTCGTCCTCTGTCAATAAGTCTTTTTCAGCAATTCCTTCCTCACCAGCGAGTCCCGGTTGTATTACAACATAACGTTCGTAATACACAATAGTATCAAGCTTTTTTGTAGGAATTCCTAATAGATATCCTATTTTGTTAGGCAACGAACGGAAATACCAAATGTGTGCTACAGGCACCACTAAGTGGATATGTCCGGTACGCTCACGTCTAACCTTCTTTTCTGTAACTTCTACCCCGCATCGGTCACAAACGATTCCACGATAACGGATTCTTTTATATTTTCCGCAATGACATTCGTAGTCTTTCACAGGCCCGAATATGCGTTCACAGAAAAGTCCGTCACGTTCTGGTTTGTAAGTACGGTAGTTAATAGTTTCAGGTTTCAAAACTTCTCCACTAGATGCTGCCAAAATTTCTTCAGGCGATGCAAGACTAATGGTTATTTTTGAAAAACCACTCTTTACTTTCTTATCTTTTCTAAAAGCCATATACTTAATTGTATAAAGAGTTATTTATTTTAAGAATATAACCTCTCTAAAACAAATAGAGAGATTATATTATTTTTGTTATTGAATTAATCTAAAGAAATGCTCAAACCTAGTCCTCTCATCTCATGTAACAATACATTCAATGATTCTGGGATTCCTGGTTCTGGCATAGCCTCACCCTTCACGATGGCTTCATAAGCTTTGGATCTACCTATCACGTCATCCGATTTGATAGTCAAAATTTCTCTCAAGATATGTGCAGCTCCGAACGCCTCAAGCGCCCAAACCTCCATCTCTCCGAATCTTTGACCCCCAAACTGAGCTTTACCTCCAAGAGGTTGTTGCGTAATAAGCGAGTAAGGACCGATAGAACGAGCATGCATCTTGTCTTCCACCATGTGACCCAGTTTCAACATGTAGATAACACCTACTGTCGCGTGTTGGTCAAACTGTTCACCTGTTCCTCCATCAAATAGACGTACTTTACCAAAGTTAGGTACACCTGCTTTTTCAGTCCAAGTCGTTAAGTCTTCCAATTGTGCACCATCAAAGATTGGAGTGGCAAATTTAACACCCAATTCTTTTCCTGCCCAACCAAGCACAGTTTCATAAATCTGTCCTAAGTTCATACGAGATGGCACCCCTAGAGGGTTCAACACAATATCAACTGGCGTTCCATCAGCAAGGAAAGGCATATCTTCGTCACGCACAATACGCGATACGATACCCTTATTACCATGTCGTCCAGCCATCTTATCACCCACTTGTATCTTACGTTTCTTGGCAACATATACTTTAGCTACCTGAATGATTCCTGTAGGCAATTCATCTCCAATAGTCAGGTCAAAACGTTTACGTTTAAGCTCTGCATCCAACTCCTTATACTTACGCATAAAGTTTACGATCACAGCTTTGATCATTTGGTTGGTATGGTCATCTTCTGTCCATCCTCCCACTTGTATCGTTTCGTAATCTATTTGAGACAAGGCAGCTTTAGTGAACTTGCTTCCTTTGGCAATCAAGTCTACCTCTAGATAGTCTTTTACTCCTTGAGAAACTTTTCCTTCTGTTAACACCAATAATTTGTCAACTAGCACACCTTTGACTACTGCTATTTTTTCTTCGTACTCTTCATCTAATTTAGGAAGCAAAGCTTTCGCTGAAAGTTTTGTTTTGCCTTTCTTAGATGCTTTAGAGAACAAGTTTGTTCCAATAACAACTCCTTGAAGAGATGGAGAAGCTTTCAACGAAGCATCTTTTACATCACCAGCCTTGTCACCAAAGATTGCACGTAGCAATTTCTCTTCTGGAGAAGGATCTGATTCTCCTTTTGGAGTAATTTTACCGATAAGAATATCTCCCGGTACTACACGTGCCCCAATTCTAACGATACCGTTTTCGTCAAGGTCTTTTGTAGCTTCTTCGCTAACATTCGGGATGTCAGAAGTAAGTTCTTCTACACCACGCTTGGTATCACGAACATCTAGAGAAAACTCATCCACATGTACAGACGTAAATACATCTTCGCGAACCACACGCTCATTTAGAACGATAGCATCCTCAAAGTTATACCCCTTCCAAGGCATGAAGGCAACTTTCAAGTTCTTTCCAATTGCCAATTCTCCTTTTTCAGTAGAATAACCTTCAGTAAGAATATCTCCTTCTTTCACTTTTTGCCCCTTGCGACAAGTTGGTCGAAGGTCAATAGTGGTGCTTTGGTTAGTCTTCCTAAATTTAGGAATCATATAGGTTTTGACATCATCGTCGAAGCTAACGAAAGCCTCTTCGTCTGTTCTGTCGTATCTTACTTTAATAGTAGATGCATCAACATATACAACTTCTCCAGAACCTTCAGCTACAATTTGAGATCTAGAATCTTGGATCAATTGACCTTCAATTCCTGTTCCCACGATAGGCGATTCAGGAGTCAACAATGGAACAGCCTGGCGCATCATGTTCGATCCCATCAGTGCACGGTTGGCGTCGTCATTCTCTAGGAATGGAATCAATGCCGCAGCAATAGACACCAATTGAGTTGGAGACACGTCCATGTATTCCACTTCTTCCGGAGTGATCACAGGATAATCTGCATCGCGACGAGCCTTAATTCTGTCAGTCGTATAATTTCCAGCTTCATCTACTGGCGCATTCCCTTGAGCAATCAATCTATCTTCTTCCTCTTCAGCTGCCATGTATACGATTCCGTTTTTGCCGAAATCTACTTTTCCATTAGCCACCTTACGGTAAGGAGTTTCAATAAACCCAAGATCATTTATTTTTGCATACAC
Source organism: uncultured Dysgonomonas sp. (assembly GCA_937995835.1). Taxonomy (GTDB): domain Bacteria; phylum Bacteroidota; class Bacteroidia; order Bacteroidales; family Dysgonomonadaceae; genus Dysgonomonas. The sequence continues at coordinate 158,994 of CALKIV010000027.1, forward strand.
ACATAATGAAGAAATCAACCCGATGTTTGGTCCCTCAGGAGTCTCAATCGGACAAAGTCTACCATAGTGAGTATAGTGAACGTCACGCACCTCGAAACCGGCTCTCTCTCTTGAAAGACCACCTGGCCCTAGTGCCGACATACGTCTCTTATGCGTAATCTCTGCCAATGGATTCGTTTGGTCCATGAATTGAGATAGTGCATTCGTTCCGAAGAACGTATTAACAACAGAAGAGATCGTTTTGGCATTAATCAAATCAACCGGAGTAAACACCTCGTTGTCTCTCACATTCATTCTCTCACGAATGATACGAGCCATACGGTTTAGACCGATACCAAATTGATTATATAATTGTTCACCTACAGTACGCACACGACGATTACTAAGGTGGTCAATATCATCAACAATAGCTTTAGAGTTAACAAGTTCAATCAGATATTTGATAATCTCAATAATATCTTCCTTGGTCAACACTCTCACTTCGTCCGAAGTGTTCAAGCCCAGTTTTTTATTTATTCTATAACGTCCTACTTCTCCCAAGTCGTAACGCTTGTCAGAGAAGAAAAGGTTGTTAATCACTTCGCGCGCACTAGCATCATCAGCAGGCTCTGCACTACGCAATTGTCTATAAATATGACGTATTGCATCAAGCTCCGAGTTACTAGGGTCTTTTTGAAGTGTATTATATATCATTGCATAGTCAATAGCACTAGATGATTCTTTGTGTAGAAGAATAATACCTACACCAGATTCGATTATTGTATCTAAATGCTCTTTCTCTATAACAGTTTCTCTCTCTAGAATAACTTCGTTACGTTCGATAGAAGTTACCTCACCGGTATCTTCATCCACGAAGTCCTCCATCCAAGTTCTAAGAATTCTAGCAGCAAGAGTTCTTCCTACCGCAGCTTGCAAATTCTTCTTGGTCACTTTGATCTCTTCAGCAAGACCAAAAATTTCTAAAATATCTTTGTCACTCTCATAACCTATCGCTCTCAAAAGCGTTGTGACAGGTAATTTTTTCTTACGGTCGATATAAGCATACATCACACCGTGGATATCCGTAGCAAATTCGATCCACGAACCTCTGAACGGAATAACACGTGCTGAGTATAGCTTTGTTCCATTGGCATGCAATGTCTGACCGAAGAAAACTCCGGGAGATCTGTGAAGTTGCGAAACAACTACACGTTCTGCACCGTTGATAACAAATGTACCTTTCTCCGTCATGTAAGGAATAAGCCCTAGATACACATCTTGAATGACAGTATCAAAATCTTCGTGATCCGGATCAGTACAATATAATTTAAGCTTTGCTTTTAGGGGTACACTATATGTAAGCCCTCTTTCCAGACACTCATCGATCGTATATCTTGGTGGATCTACATAGTAGTCCAAGAACTCTAGTACGAAATTATTTCTAGTGTCTGTAATAGGGAAGTTTTCAGAAAAAACTTTATAAAGCCCTTCATTTTTCCTTGTTTCGGTAGGTGTATCAAGTTGCATGAAGTCTCTGAACGACTTCAGCTGTACTTCAAGAAAATCCGGATAGGGTAGTGGATTTTTAATAGAAGCAAAATTAATTCTTGGATTTGTATTTATTGAAGACATGGATTACCTATTTTTTTGAACTTATTACTTTTGACGCAAAAAGGTTAAGAACCCTTTCTCCAAGGGTTCCTAACCATATAACCTGTTTACAGGCGTATACACTTGTTATTTAAGTTCAATCTCTGCTCCAGCTTCTTCCAATTGTTTCTTAAGGGCTTCAGCTTCGTCTTTAGAGATACCTTTCTTAATTTCACTAGGTGCAGCGTCAACTAGATCTTTAGCTTCTTTAAGTCCTAGACCAGTAAGCTCTCTAACAGCTTTCACAACAGCTAATTTAGCAGCTCCTGGAGATTTCAAAATAACATCAAATTCAGATTTTTCTTCTGCAGCATCAGCAGCACCTGCAGCAGCAGGACCCGCAACAGCAACAGCAGCAGCTGCTGGTTCGATACCATATTCTGTTTTTAGAACTTCAGCTAGTTCGCTAACTTCTTTTACTGTCAAATTTACTAGTTGTTCAGCAATAGCTTTTATATCTGCCATTTTATTGTATAATTTAAATAAGTTATTATTCTTTGATTAAAATAAGTTTTGTTTTACTTGTTTTTAAGAGTTTCAAGAACTCCGTGGATAGTATTTCCACCTGAATTAAGTGCAGACATAACATTCTTGATAGGAGATTGTAGTAGCATAACAACGTCTCCGATAAGTTCTTCTCTGCTCTTAATGTTTTCTAGGGCGCTTAGATGTTCAGCTCCTACATAGATGCTTTCCTGTACATACGCAGCTTTCAGAGCTGGTATCCCTTGCTTCTTGTAGTTAGCGATAATCTTAGCAGGCACGTTAGCAACCTGAGAGCACATGATGGCTGTATTCCCTTTTAGTACAGGGTACAACTCACTAAAATCACCCTCAAGACTTTCTAAAGCCTTTGTCAAAAGAGTATTTTTGACCATCATCAATTTAACATCTTTCTCAGCACATTCTTTTCTCAGCTTTGTAGTTTTAGCTGCGTCAAGAGTTGCGATATCTGTCAAATAAACATTGGTATACTCTTTTATAGTTGCTGCAATTGTATCTATAATCTTTGCTTTCTCTTCCTTTCTCATAATTCCTAGGTTTTAATTATTTATCCACAGATTTAGTGTCAATTTTCACACCTGGACTCATAGTACTTGAAAGAGTAACACTTTTCATATAAACACCTTTGGCTGCAGTAGGCTTAAGTCTTCTCAAAGTAGCCAAAAACTCTGCTGCATTCTCTTCGATTTTTTTAGCATCGAATGATACTTTACCTATAGATGCGTGAACGATACCAGCTTTATCAACTTTAAAGTCGATTTTACCAGACTTCACCTCTTCAACTGCTTTTGCAACATCAGGAGTAACTGTTCCACTCTTTGGATTCGGCATCAAACCACGAGGTCCTAGCACACGTCCTAAAGCACCAACTTTACCCATAATAGCTGGTTGTGTAATGATAACATCGATATCAGTCCAACCACCTTTTATTTTCTCAATATATTCGTCTAGACCAACATAGTCAGCTCCAGCAGCTTTTGCAGCGGCTTCAGCATCAGGCGAACATAACACCAAAACTCTAACTTGTTTTCCTGTTCCATGTGGAAGGGTAACAACGCCCCTTACCATTTGGTTAGCTTTTCTAGGATCAACTCCCAGGCGAACATCTAAATCTACTGAAGCGTCAAACTTTGTAGATGTTATTTCTTTAACTAGATTAGATGCTTCTGTAAGAGTATAAAGTTTACCAACTTCAATCTTCTCTAAAGCTAACTTTTGACTTTTTGTAAGTTTACCCATTTTTCTAATTGAAGTTAATTTATTTCACATCTTCCGGGAAGTCTCCCTTTACAGTAACACCCATACTTCTAGCTGTTCCAGCTACCATTTTCATGGCTGATTTAAGTGTAAAACAGTTCAAATCGGACATTTTATCTTCGCAGATAGCTTTCACTTGATCCCAAGTTAATTCTGCCACCTTTGTACGATTAGGTTGTGCCGATCCACTCTTTTGTTTTGTAGCTTCCAAAATAGAAACTGCAACTGGTGATTGTTTTACAATAAAATCAAAAGACTTGTCTGCGTAATAAGTTATCAACACAGGCAACAGCTTACCAGCTTTGTCTTGAGTTCTGGCATTAAATTGCTTGCAGAAATCCATTATATTGATCCCTTTAGCACCTAAAGCAGGTCCTACTGGAGGAGCTGGATTTGCTGCACCACCCTTGATCTGTAATTTTAACTTTCCAGCAATTTCTTTTGCCATTTCTAATTACTTTTTTATTTTAGTTTTAAATAAAACTTGAAAAATTCGAACATCGGCTGCGTAACCAACTTACTGTTCTTTTTCGACTTGTGTGTAATTCAATTCCAAAGGAGTTTTCCTTCCGAATATCTTTACCATTACCTTTAGCTTTTTCTTTTCTGCATTCACTTCCTCTATTACACCAGAGAAGTCTGAGAAAGGACCATTGATCACTTTCACGTGTTCTCCAACATAGTATTGGATATCCATTTCTACTGATTGCTCATCCAGCTCATCCATTGTTCCTAAGATTCTATTGACCTCTTGTTGGCTCAACGGTTGAGGATTTTGAGTATTCGGTAAAAAACCAGCAACATAATTAATATTACGCAACTGATGGATTACTTCTCCAACAAGTGCAGCTTCTATCAATATGTAACCCGGCAAATAGGCTCTTTCTTGAACCACTTTTTTGCCATTACGCATGATAAAAGTTTTTTCTGTTGGAATAAGAACTTGTGAAACATATTTCCCTAAATCGGATTTCTCCATTTCAATTTCAAGAAACTGTTTGACTTTATTTTCTTTTCCACTAACGGCACGCAAAACGTACCATTTCTTGTCGATTTCAGTCATTTCTTAAAATTATTTTTTCAGGCCGTAGAAAAAGTTTACCACGTTCTCGAATGTAGTGTCTACCAGTAGCACAATCACCGCCATGATGATGGAAGCTATCATTACAACAACTGCACTATTCGTAAGCTCTGCGCGACTTGGCCAGGTAACTTTATATACAAGTTCGTTATATGAATTTTTTATATAGTTAATTATCTTCTTCATTACTCTTATGAGTTATTTAGCACGGGTTGAGAGGCTCGAACTCCCGACACCTGGTTTTGGAGACCAGTGCTCTACCGACTGAGCTAAACCCGTAAATAAAGTCGGCTTGGCAAACCGAGCCGACTTTGATTGTATAATATTATTCTACGATTTCAGTAATCTGACCTGCACCTACAGTACGACCACCTTCACGGATAGCGAAACGTAGTCCTAGGTCGCAAGCTACTGGGTAGATCAACTCTACTGTGATAGTTACGTTATCACCAGGCATTACCATTTCAACTCCTTCTGGAAGAGTAATCTCTCCTGTTACGTCAAGCGTACGTAGATAGAATTGAGGACGGTATTTGTTATGAAATGGAGTATGACGTCCACCTTCTTCTTTCTTCAAGATATAAACCTCAGCTTTGAATTTTGTATGAGGTTTGATTTTTCCTGGGTGACAAAGTACCATACCACGTTTGATATCGTCTTTTTCAATCCCACGAAGCAATAGACCTACGTTATCACCAGCTTGACCTTCGTCAAGAATCTTACGGAACATTTCTACTCCTGTAACAACTGATTTTCTTGCTTTCTCTCCAAGACCAATCAATTCAACTTCTTCACCAGTTTTAACGATACCAGCTTCGATACGTCCTGTTGCCACTGTTCCACGTCCTGTAATAGAGAACACGTCTTCAACTGGCATCAAGAAAGGTTTGTCAACTGCACGTGGAGGAATTGGGATCCAAGTATCCACAGCTTCCATCAACTCAACCACTTTATCTTCCCACTCAGCAACACCGTTCAATGCTCCTAGAGCTGAACCTTGGATGAATGGAGTATTATCACCATCAAAGTTATAGAATGCAAGTAGTTCTCTCATTTCAAGCTCTACCAATTCCAACATTTCAGGGTCTTCAACGATATCACATTTATTCATGAAAACAACCAATCTAGGTACGTTTACTTGACGTGCCAATAGGATGTGCTCACGAGTTTGAGGCATAGGACCATCAGTAGCAGCTACAACGATGATAGCACCGTCCATTTGAGCAGCTCCAGTAACCATGTTTTTCACGTAGTCCGCGTGACCTGGACAGTCAACGTGAGCATAGTGACGATTAGCAGTCTCATACTCGATATGTGATGTATTGATTGTAATACCACGCTCTTTTTCTTCTGGAGCGTTATCAATTTGATCATACGATTTACCACCTCCGCTAAATCCTTTTTTCGCTAAAACGGTAGAAATAGCAGCAGTCAAAGTTGTCTTACCATGGTCAACGTGACCGATTGTACCGATGTTCACATGCGGTTTCGCCCGGTTGTAATGTTCTTTTGCCATAATTTAATATTCTATTATTAGTTTATTTAGTTAGTATATTCTCAATTTACTTTTACATTCTTCATCCTATAAACAAAAGATGACATTAGGATCATTTGACATCTCGCAGACCCTTTCGAGCCCATGACGGGACTTGAACCCGTGACCTCTTCCTTACCAAGGAAGTGCTCTA
>CALKIV010000028.1 GCA_937995835.1 uncultured Dysgonomonas sp.
GAGCCCATGACGGGACTTGAACCCGTGACCTCTTCCTTACCAAGGAAGTGCTCTACCACTGAGCTACATTGGCATTCACCAGAAGAGGTTAAAAAAAACAACGCGTTTCAGCGCTTCACCCTAACCTGAGCCTCTTGTCGGACTCGAACCAACGACCCCGAGATTACAAATCACGTGCTCTACCAACTGAGCTAAAGAGGCATAATTCTCTAGTTACTTACGTTTTACTCATACTTCGGAAGTGAAACGGCGACAAAATTAGAGATTATATTTTGAAATAGCAAAGCTTTGAGTGTTTATTTTACTTTTTGTTGCCATTTCATCTCTTAGCGCAATTAAAGCCGGAAGCCAGCTAGCCTCCGGCCGTCTTATTTTAACGACTATGTTGCTTCTCTTTCAATTTCAACAACTGACGTTCAAGCGCCTCTGCACTCTCCACAAGCGCTTCTTCGAAAGAATCTGCCACCTTACTTGCAAACAGGTCATTCCCCTTTACACTAAGCTTAATGGACGCTTCTTTGTTATTTACTGTTTCGGGCTTAACTAATTTAAGCATCACCTCTGCTCCAATTATTGCATCAGAAAGTTTTTCGAGCTTTGATACTCTCTTAACGACAAAATCTCTTAGTTTGTCCGCAGCATCAAAATTTACTGCTTGAATTGCGATATCCATAATTATATCCTCCTAATTTTTTATGCTCGTGGATGAGCTTGGTTATAAATGTTTTTTAGTTCCTCAAACGATGTATGGGTATACACTTCGGTTGCCGCCAAGCTTGCGTGTCCTAAAATTTCTTTCACTGCATTTATATCTGCTCCATTATTTAGCATCGCTGTGGCAAATGAATGCCGCAAGACATGGGGACTGGTTTTCGATAATACAGAAATCATCTTTAGCTTTTCTGTGATCACCCTATGCACCAACATTGGATATAGTGCTTTACCATCTTCTCTAACAAAAAAAGCTTCGGGCATTACCTCTACCTCTTTGCTTCGTAGATCAATATATTTGCGTATTTTTCGAACTACATCATCGCTTATGGGAATCAACCGTTGTTTATTTCCCTTCCCAGTTACTTGAATTGCCTTTGAACTGAGATCAGCATCTACATCTTGCATCCCGATAAGTTCAGCTCGACGTATGCCTGTCACATAAAACAATTCTAAGATAAGAAAATTTCTGTATTCTATGAAACCTTTTTCATCGGAAGGTTCTTCCAGCAATAGTTCCATGTCCTTATCTTTAACAAAAACAGGAATAGGCTTTTTCATTTTTGGTGCCACTACCCTACTTGCCGGATTGTGCTTGATCTCTCCAATCTTCTGAAGATATCTGTAAAAAGATTTTAAGGCTGAAAGCTTTCGGTTTACGCTTCTTGCAGAGATATTAGATTTCATGAGCGACACCATCCACAAACGGATTACATCAGAGTCAACAGTCAACATTTCCACCTCTTGATGCTCATTCTGAAGATACTCTTCAAATTGACGCAAGTCGGTAGAATAAGAAATCTCCGTACAAGAAGAGTTGTTCTTCTCGTAACGGAGATAATCTATATATTTGTCTATCAACTTCATATATTTCGCTTGTCTATTTTAATGACTTTTGCTCTATACGAAGTTAATAAATTATTTTGAATTCCTATTCTTGATCGCGACGCATTGCTTCAACGTATACAGCGTGCTGTCTTGCTTTACGATTCGCTACAGAAGGTTTTACAAAAGCTTTACGCATTCTTAGTGCTTTTACAACCCCTGTTCTTTCGTATTTTCTTTTAAATTTTTTTAAGGCTCTCTCAATGTTTTCGCCTTCTTTTAAAGGTACAATAATCATTTCTTTATTTTTTTCTTTGTTATTACGTTTTTTCTTGTTGATCCACTTTCTCGTTAGATCAGTACTGAAATGCCACTGCATATTCAGTATATAATTTCATTTAGACTGGTAGTTAAATAGTAAATTCATCTTTTGAACAATAATTGAAATCAACCTTAAAACAGGTTCCTCAACTATCACATTTCTATTTTTGTTTGTTCAAAAGATCATTTAACCCCCCTTCTTTTATTTTTATTCATTTTATTGAGGCGCAAAATTAAGATTTAATTCTATAATCTCCAAGAACTTCCAGTAAGTTTTACTTGTAAATTTTCGATTACGCCTAATTAATATAGTCATTTTTCAGCACATAACCGAATTTCATCAAAGAAAGAAACAGATTTTGCACCCTCATTTGTACTCATAAAGCTTAACATGAAGGATTTTGAAATCACCATAATCAATTCTCACATGGCGTCCTTGATGTGTTTGATCTCCATTTAGACGTCGAATATATTCAAAGCTACCGTCAGGTTTGATGCCGATTTCATCCACAGTGCCAATGCCTACTCTAGGAGCTCCGTTCCATACCGCTTGCTTCATGCTTGCTCCTCCTTGATTCAGAAAGCCATCTTCACCTAAATTTTTAATTTGCGTTTCTTTGATCTCTTCTTTGTTTTCAAATTCCACAACCAACCCTGTGCCTGCAATTATATATTCGTTCTTACCCAAATGAAATAAAATTCCCCCGGCTTCATTCCATACCTCTTGCGAAGAAGCTTGCGGATTCCACGGCAAAGTAAGTGAATGACGACAAGTGATCTTGAGATCGTCATAAAACAAGAATCGTTGTGCATTGTCCTTATCAAAAAGCAATCCATTAGAAACTCCTTTTCCTTGATGCTTTGTCAAGAGTGGCATCAATTCTCTCAGTTTAGAATAGGCTTTTGCCAGTTGTCCGTTCGGATCATCAGAGCCATGCTCGATAGAAAAAGGGCAATAGCCAATAGCATCATGCTCGCCAAAGACAAAAAAAGCCTGTACGCCATTGTTATCGCTCAACCTAACTTCCGGAATAAATAGAGGGTTGTTGGGCAACTTATATTGTGACGTCCAATCAGCAAATCCTTTATCATATAAATCGGGTGCTAAAAGATCAATACTGGGAGCTCCTGATCTCCAAATATCAATAAGATGAGCCAAAGGACCAGCTGAAGGATATTCTCCAGGTTTTCGATCACGACTATTCATTGCCGCATTCACAAACAAGGGTATATTGTGTATGCTTCGAGCCGTTTGTGCCATTTTCTCAATATATTGAGCATAAGACCAAGCCATAAAAATCTCATCGGCATAGATATCATTTCCAAATATTTCTTGCCAATTGCCCTTCGTCTTGCTTCCTTGCTCTTGCCATTTTTGAGACAACCATGGGTGCAATTGTTTCTTGTTCTTTGTCAAATATTTGATTAACGCTTCGGGCACTTGCTGTTCGAATAAAAGGTTTGCTTCCTTTGAATAGTCACGTGCATCTTCAAGCATCCCAATTTCATTTTCGATTTGCATCATGATAACCGTATTATCCTTTTCGTCAACAGCGGCTATATGCTTCATCAATTGCGAAAAAGCACGATTATCTGCCTCATAAACATTTTGAGAAAAAGAGCTTGCTATTTCAAGTGGTTTACTGGCCTTGGTATAAGCCCTAGGATATTTTTTGTAATCTTTCTTAAACCACAAAGGAGCATAACAACTCATGGAGTTTTTCCAAGCACCAAACCATAAGAAAACAACTTTCAGATTATTTTCTCGAGCTTGATTTATTGTTTTATCTATCAAATCGAAAGTGAAAACGCCCTCTTCGGGTTCTACCAAATCCCAATAAGCAGGCACTAAGACTGTATTAAGCCCCATACGTTCGAGCTTGGGAAAAATCTTTTCGATATCGTTGAATGAAGATGCTGAAGAGTTGCCCAGTTCGCCACCCAAAACTAGAAAAGGTCTATTATCTACAAATAACTGAGTGGCTGTGCCTTGTTCTTTAAAAAATGGATTAGTCTTCGTGTTTTGTGCTTGTAGTTTAAAAATCAGAAACAAGCTAATCAGCAAAACCAATAGTTTGTTAAGTTTCATTTGGTTCTTTTTTAGAAAAACAATAGACCAAACGATCTTGCTTGGTCTAATGTCTTATAAGGTTTTTTAATAATTAATACTGCAATTCTCCGGTAAAGTCTTCACTAACATCACGTCCAGCTAAACCATCAGCCACACCTTTGTAAGCATGCTTACGTTGATAATCTTTATTCCACAGATTAGGAGCATCATCCGGTATCCAATGCTCATGCTCGGCAGGATCATCAGATAGTCCCCAAATAGTGACACTATGACGGCGTGCTTCTGGAATATGTTTCATATACATTTCCATCACATATCTGTACATTTCGGCTTGCTCGGCTAATTCGGCAGCTGTGGGTGATGGGGTATTCACCTTGATGTCCAATTCCGTCACTTTTATCAGCTTACCGGTAGCCCCTAGCTTCTGAAACATCTGTTCTATATTGTCCTTATTGGAGTTGATAGCAATATGCATTTGCGTACCAATGCCATCCACTTTTGCTCCTTGACTTTCGATATATTCCACATAGGCAATGAGTCCATCACATTTTGCTAGATTGTATTCTAAGTTATAGTCATTGATAAAGAGTTTATCATCAGGGTTTCCATGCTCTCTTGCAAGTTTAAAAGCCTTAACTGCATAGTCTTTACCAAGATAGTCTTGCCAATAAAATTCATCGCTTGCCAGATCTGTTTTACCTATTCCTGTTTTCAAAGAAGATGGCTTACCGTCATCCATCGGCTCGTTGACAACATCCCATGCCTTGACTAAGACCTTGCAATGACTTACCATTTGAGAAATCCAGCTCTCCATAGCATTGCCAATAATTTCGGCTTTTTCTTCATCCGTTTTTTCTATGATTATTGCAGATTTACCCACTGCTTTTGCCACGCCACCAAGTTGCTGCACAACTACATTATCAACATAGTACGTAGCGGCCTTTGTTCCAAAATCTATAAAGAAAGAAACGTAAGACTCATCAGCATCAAACTCCCATTCGAGCAGCGTCCAGCCCACCTCTATGTCTCGATCGCCAGAATATGAAGCTTTACCTTTCTCTGTTTCGGTTTCAGGCTTTTGTAGCTGCATTTGTATAGAACTTTTCATTGGAGATTTTATCCAAAGTTCAACTTTGTGTTTCTTCCCTTTTTCAAGAGGTTGAATGAAATCTATTTTAGCTTGAGCGCTATAATTATTTGCATCCGTTGGATTCACAAGTTTCATTGCATATCCTTTGTCTCCAAAGCCTTCGCCATTTTCAGAAATATCTCTACTTGAGCCATTCCCCCAACCTGTCCATGGGGCAATAGCACCGCTTTCAAAGTCCCCATTAGAGATCAAATTGACCACCGTTGGCTCTGCATCCAAATCTATAACTTCTACTGCATCAATATAATATGTAACGTTGCTAACTTCACCCAACAGTAGCCTGAAAGTCATTTCTGCTTCATCCTTGCTTGCCGTCATACCATCAGGAGTCATCGTTGGGTTGTAAGTCACTTTTGTCCATGTGGCATTAGTGGGAACCAACTCCTTGCCATCTGTCCACGGATATTGATTTCCTAGACTGGCATTTGGAAAATCTAAACCAATTTTTCCTTCTCCATCAGACTTGATGTAAAAAGAAATCTCATATTTATGACCTTTAATTAGACTAAACGAAGGACTATTGACTTGCATATTGTATTTTCCTCCCCCAAAGTCTCCTACAACAACCTTCATAGAGTGCTCTCCATCGATCGCATGATCAGTTACTGCAGACACATTATCTTTATAGTTGGGAATATTCCACCCCGTTAACCCATCCTCGAAACTTCCATTCACGATTAAGCTTTCGCCAGATCCACCGGGTATAATTTCAGGGGCTATCAAACTATTCAGATAACCGGCATTTTGATTTTGATGCCAAATAAGTGTATGTCCATAGAGCCCCAGCCCAACCGACTGCAATCTCTCCATCAATGCATCAACTTTTTTAAAGTTAATCTCTCCTTTAGCGTTCACCATCGGACCATGCTTCATGGCATAACCAATAGTAATCTCATCGAAGTTCTCCTCTACAATTGCCCTATAAGCTTCCTTTTCCATATATTCATCTAAGCCTACACCTATCCCTAAAGGAAAAGTAGCATAGCTTTTCAGCGCATCATAGCGAGTTATTTTCTCTGCCAACAGAAGGGGAATTTCAGATTCAGTAACATCGCCATGAGTAGGATCCTTATGCCACTCCATTTTTTCATCATCGCATGAAGTTAAAACAAAACTCAATGCTACGATAAGTAATAGTAATATATTTTTGTATTTCATAATCGTTTACTTTTAAAGAAATTATTCTTCATCTTCTTCTGGGAAATCACTAAACTTCGGAGTTTCCAAAGAAACCACACGCCAATTATCAGTGTATATTTTCACACTTGTTTTAGCTGAAGGGAATTCAATCTCTCCATCTGCCGAACTTCCTGTAACATTGCTCAGCTTGATATCTGAGTTCTCAAAATAGATTCCAAAATTTGCATAGCTTGCTGTCTCACGTTCCACTAATATATCTTCGAAAGTGAAATCGCCTTCCGAGAATTTGTAGAATTTGCTAAATGGAACAGTCACCGTAGTCCATCCTGTTGTCTGATAAGGAACTGCTTTTTTATCCACTATCCATGGCACATAATTATAACAAGCACCTGACCACTCACCACCGTTGAAGCCATTTTGCAGACAAAGCTTTAAGAAACCTGTACCCGTCCATTCTTCTGGGACATAAACATCGAACTGAAATCCAACTTTGTCAACTGCCGTTGCCGGGTCAATATATGGTGTCAACTGTCCACGCCAGTCGTCTACTCCATTTCCTGCAGTCCATACCTCTGTACAACGATTTTTGGCTGGTTCAAATGATTCTATTCTTGCCGGACGATGAGGCACATACTGCCCCCGAGACACATTTCCTTCTCCAATAACCGTTGATTCCAAATCTTCTGGTTTGATCATCCCTGTTGAACTACCCCAAGAGCCATGCGCACCTTTACCATCAAAATCTAAAATAATTCCTTTTTTGAAATTGAAGTAAACAGGAGAATAAGCTCCACCATTGGCACATTCGATTAATATAGCACCTCCTTCTTCAGAAACGCCTTGCGGCATGTCTACCATGAAGAACTTGCCTTCTTTGTCTGAAATAATATTCGTGGTCACTACAACATCACCCGGAAATACGACTTTATTTACTTCCAGTAACCCTGTACCATATACAATGATCGTTTCACCAGCTGCTGGCATCGAATTGGAAAAGCTTGTGATTGTTGGAGCTGATGCTCTAACCTCAAAGTCGAAACTAGCTTCCGTGCCATCTTTTACAAGGCGAATTGTATTTCTTACTTCTGCATCGGCCTCTGTTATCGGTGTATCTTTTGACAAGCTGATAAGCATAGAATTGTCAGACACATATACAGGGTTGAAATAAGTAGAATAACCATTGATATACACTCTGCGCAAACCTGAGAAGCCTGAACCTTCGATTCTGATCAACTGCCCTAGACGAGCAAAAGTAACCTCTCTATCGGAAACGGTAGATTGTGCATTTTGCAAAAACACCTTAGAAATAGTGATAGGTGAGCTTGCCGAATCGTTATCATCATCGCAAGACGCGAACAAGGTGAAACAGATAAGCAAACTCAGCATCAAGCCTATTGTTTCAATTCTCTTGATTGAAAATATATTTTTCATTATCATAATCTATTTAGATGTTTAAAATAAATCAGTTATCCTTTCTTCTGTAAACTCATAAGGAACAGGATCAGCCTTCAACAATGGATTTTGAACCACCTCCGACTCTGGATACGGCAACAAAAAGATAGAGGCATCAATCAGCCCAATGGGACGTGTTCCTGGGTCACGGCTATCATCCAGTTTTGGTGTATTGGTTGCAGCATCATAAATAAATGGCACGATGGTTGCACGATCTTGAGCAATAATATGATTGATCACTTCTTGTTGTTTATAATAAGAGCGACTAACGAGATCGTACCAATAAAGTCCTTCGAGACAGAACTCGACACGACGTTCACGACGCAAATCCTCATAAGATATGCTTGTTTTAGGATTAAGTCCTCCACGCTTACGAATTTCATTGAAGTACTCCAAAGCTGTTTCGTCTGTTGTGCTTCCACTATTGCCTAACACAGCCTCTACATAGTTGAGATAAACCTCAGCCAAACGCATCATATAAGTGTTTAGCCCCGAATTCATTCGTGAAATATCTGGATTATCCTTAGTAGAACCCACTACACCTTTCTTTACATTACAGGCTTGTTCTGATTTTTCATAAATGAATCCTCCGTTGGCTTTGTTTATTTCAGGATAGTGATCGCCATAACCCATCCAGGTTTGCTTACGGCGTAGATCTGTTCGCTCATACTCAAGCAAAACATCATAGCTTGCTCTAGTCCAATACCCCCATGCAGCATCATCTCCCGTGATTTCAGAATCGCAAGCAAAGTAAGCCTGTTGCGTGTTCATTACTCCATACTCTCCATTAGGTACCCACTGAAGAGCGAATAGAGATTCACTATTGTTGTTGTTTTCAATCGTAAATAATGATGCATAACTAGGCAATAGCTTATAGTCACTTTCTGCAATTACTTTTTCGGCTGCTTTTTTAGCCAGTTCCAGATATTCAGCACTTCGTGCTCCGCTATTAGGATTGTCACTCAAACCAGCATAAGCTAGATATATACGTGACAGCATTCCGTAAGCACTGTATTTGGTCAATCGTCCTCCCGAACGTCCACCTTGACTGGCCGTTGCAGGAAGATATTTTGCTGCATATTCTATATCTCTGATCACAAAATCGTATACATCTTTGCGAGGATTTTTGTTGACAATAGGATTGCTTACCAAAACCTTTGGATCTTCAGAGAGAATCACGTCTCCCCATAGCGATGCTAAATACCAATAGGCTATGCCTCGCATAAAGCGTGCCTCAGCTATATATTGTTGTTTCTTTGTTTCTTCCACAGGACTGCCCTTAGTGCCTATGATCACCTTATTAGATTGTTGAATGACATTGTAAAGCGATTGCCATGCTAACACCAAAGGACCGGTCAAACCTGTCTCGGTCAAATCTGTAAAGGGATAAATGTAGTCAGAATATGGCGCATACATATTATTTGCACGTCCATCTCCTAACGCATAATAGAATTTATCATTAAAATCGAACCACACCTTATTGTATAGTGGTGCTGTAGCTGCTTTCAGATCGTTCTCTGTCTTATAAAAATTGTCTCCTGTGATATTGGAGTTTGGCGTTATATCCAAAAAATCACCACAACTGATCAGAGTAAGGGAGCACCAAGCAATGAGTGCGTATATTATATTCCTTGTTTTCATATTTCCGTTTTTTAGTTAAAATGTAACATTCACTCCAAAAGTATAAATGCGAGGTGAAGGGTAACGTGCATTGTCGACACCTGTCATCAGAGCATCTTGATTCAGTGACCCTATTTCAGGATCGTATCCAGAATATTTCGTAAATGTGTATAGATTTTGCAAATTCATATACACCTTTAGGTTTTGCACTCCTATTCGACTTGTCAGCTTCCGAGGAATCGTATAACCAAAAGCCACACTCTGGATTCTGAGATAAGATCCATCTTCGACAAACTTGTCACTAAAACGAAAGTTGGATGTAGAAGAAGCTGAAGAGGCTGCGATACGAGGCATATCCCATGCCCCACCAACGATCTGCACATTTCGGAAATCTTCCGGACCATTGGGATTTATAAGAGCCAAGCGTGCATAGTCACCAGCTTTGCTCAAGAGATTGTGGTTTTCTCGTGGATTTTCGAGCCATCGACGCTGATAGTTCACCACATCGTTCCCATAAGAGCCGGTTAAGAATATACTTAAATCAAAATCTTTATAGGTAAATGTATTCCCTATCCCAAATGTGAATTTTGGTTCAGGATTTCCGATATAAGTAAGATCATTGTCGTCAATGACACCATCATTATTTACATCTTCGAAAATATAATCCCCTATCCATGCACTATTTTTGTCTATATACATATTTTTAGGAAGTGCTGTAGGTTTGATTTCTCCATTTTCGTCCTTATAGTAAAAGTCGGTTGCTTTTTCGAAACGCCCAATAACCTTATATCCATAATACTGTCCGATAGGTTCTCCGACTGCAGTTCGAGCAAGAATCGTAATATCCGATCCTTCTTGCAATTTACTGCTTATCAAACTTGTTTCAGTAGCAAGTTCTTTTACTTTATTTCGGTTCATTGAGAAGACAATATTGGAGGTCCATTCAAAATCTTTACTTCTAACATTAGTCGTATTGAGTGTTAGCTCTATTCCTTTATTTTCTAATGATCCGATATTTGCCCATGGAGCAGTTGCTGCCCCTTGTCCCTCCGTACCCACATAGGCAGGAAGAGTAAGTCGATACAAGAGATTGTTCGTTTTTTTATAATAAACATCAGCAATAAACTCAATTCTATTTTGCAGGATACTCAAATCAAGACCCAAGTTGGTTGAAGATGTTGTCTCCCATTTCAGCCCTTCATTGGGTGTATTACTTGCTAGCAATCCTGTCCCCCAATTGGTAGGCACAGACGAATAGATAGCAGTATAACCATGGTTAGGTGTATTTTGATTTCCAACAGATCCCCATCCTAAACGAAGCTTTAGATTATTTATAACGGCATGATCTCTTAAAAACTCTTCTCCAGTCACTCTCCAAGCTAAAGCTGCAGAAGGGAACCAGCCCCATCTGTGATCTGGATGGAACTTAGAAGAGCCATCGTGTCTCAGTGTTGCAGTCACCATATACTTATTATCAAAAGAATAGAACAAACGCCCAAAATAAGAAAGAAGAGAGCTAGCACCACTATTCCCATTGATTCTTGCAGTTTTAGAATCTCCTAAGTCTAAGTCTGTAGCTCCATTGGTAAGGAATCCTGACCTATATCCTGATAAATATTCCCATGCAGACTTTTGCATTTCTTGACCAAGCATCCCATTTACAGCATGAAGCCCATGCGTACGGTTATAAGTAACTATATTTCTCCAAGTCCAAAACTTATTGTATGACTTGGCTTGATTTCCTTCACTTATTTCATTTTTGAGAGCTCCAAATTGATAAGTTGGGTCAAACCGATGTGCATTGGTTATACCATAATCGAACGACAATTCTGTTCTGTATGTCAGCCCTTCAATGATTGTTGCTTCTCCATATGTATTTCCTCTGATACCCGTTTTTTCGATATCATTCTTCTTGATCATTGCCAAACCAATTGGATTGTTCTGTACATACTCGTCTGTATCTGGCCCATCGAAATTACCATCAGCATTTCTCACAGCTACATTCGGTGTTTGTTTCAACGCTGTCTTAATCAACGACTGATCAGACACAGTGATGTTCTGATTTGAATTACTAAATGCAAAATTGAGCCCCACTTTTATATTCTTTTTCACCTGAGCATCAAAACTTCCCGATAGGTTCAGACGCTTAAAGCCCGACCCCACAGCAATACCATCTTGATCTAGATGCCCTGCAGAAAGAGAATAAGTTGACTTGTCATTTCCTCCCGTTACAGATAGATTATGACTGGTCATAAATGCAGTTTTAAACATTTCATCTTGCCAGTCTGTTCCAGCGCCTAGCAGATCGGGACGAACAAAAGTATTATCCCACTCTACAATTCCTAGTTCAGCCCTTTCATTCTTATGGGTAGCGTATTGACGCAAATCCATCATGTCCATTTTTTTAGGCATCTGTTGCCAACCCACATAGCCATTATAATTGATAGAGGCTTCGCCTTTGGTTCCACGTTTTGTAGTAATTATAATTACCCCATTAGCACCTCTTGACCCATAAATAGCTGTTGCCGAAGCATCTTTGAGAATATCCATCGAAACGATATCAGACGGGTTTATCGAGGCCAAAGCATTATCTGAACCTGATTTAGTTTCTCCATCAATCACCACTCCATCAATCACAAAGATAGGTTCATTAGAAGCATTCAATGAATTGATTCCACGTATACGGATTGACGAGCTACCTCCTGGCAATCCTGTATTCTGTTGTACCTGCACCCCTGCTGCTCTTCCTTGCAATACTTGGTCTAATGATGTGACAACTGATTTAGAAATAACCTCGCTGGAAACTGAGGCAAGTGAACCCGTAAGGTCACTACGCTTCATATGCCCATATCCAACTACCACCACTTCGTCTAGTAGTTGTGTATCCTCCTCTAAGGTCACATTTATCAATGTTTTTCCTTGCACAATAACAGCTTGCTCTGTGTATCCCATATATGAGAAATTCAGCGTTGCTTTGCTAGGAACATTTATAGTATATTTCCCATCAATATCAGTCACCGTACCGTTTGTTGTCCCTTTTTCAACAACACTAACTCCAATGAGAGGTTCTCCACTGGCATCACTTACTGTTCCTCGCACAGCAACACTCTGAGCAGAGAGCCATATAGGTATGAAAAGGAATAATGTGAGGATCTTTAATGATCTTCGAATCGTGTTTTCTTTCATAGTCATGGTTAATTAATTATTAAAAACTTTTATGTATATTTTTTAACTTCAAAAAGACATGGTTAACAGTTCAACCTAACAGAACAAAATTAAACAAAACAAAGTACTGATACTTAAAGAATAGTATCAGACAATTTGCGCATCGTTACATCTGTTTGCTACTGGTTACATTTCCTAGACCGCATGTTACACACCCTCTTTACAGAGATATTATATGCATCCACTTGCTCCCTAAACAAGGAAACACTGTTTATGTTCTGCTTCATCGATATTCGATGTGCTTCATTAGTTAAATAGGGTTAAAGTAGGCAAAGATAGAGTGAATCTCCATAATTCTGAATCTAAATACATCACTTAAGAAGATGTATAATACTAAAGAGTCATTTAACAATAAGGAAATGTGACAAACAAATAAACACAGCTTAGAAACAACTCGCTTTAAATCCCTCTAAAATTAATGGTCAGGAACAGCATTCCTGAATAAAGCTCTGGGAGACAAATTTGCTAAATCAGATGGAAGTTCTCCAAGATTAACACCTGAGACATGGTTTCTGCCTAAAAACAGATAAATCTATAATTCCTTAAGAAAAAGAAAGTGCCCATAATGGGCATTTTCTTTTTATCACAAAAACATAAAGGAGTACCCTTTTTTTAATATCTTTGCTCCCTTTAGAAGAAGCCTAGATTATAAACAAAAAAATTATCAGTTATGATAACATCAGACCAACTAAAAGAAGTGTTGGAACGCGTGAGCGCGTTGAGGGGGTATCTTTGACGTCGATTCGAAGAAAATCCAACTAGAAGAAGAAGAATTAAGAACACAAGCTCCTGACTTTTGGGGAAATCCACAAACAGCAGAAGCTCAGATGAAAATAGTCAAAGGACTAAAAGGATGGATTGACAGTTATGAGGAAGTAGCGACTGCTGCCGAAGAACTGCAACTATCTTATGACTTCCTTGCTGAAGAGATCACCACCGAAGAGGAAGTAGATGCAGCATATGAGAAAACCCTCATGCTTGTTGAAGACTTGGAGCTCAAGAATATGCTTCGTAACGAAGAGGACAAGCTCGGAGCCATCTTGAAAATCAACAGTGGTGCAGGAGGCACAGAGGGTCAAGACTGGGCTAGTATGCTATTCAGGATGTATCAACGATGGGCTGAAGCACATGGCTATAAAAATGCCGTGACCAACTTGCAAGAAGGGGATGAAGCCGGAATCAAGACTGCTACTATCCAAATAGATGGAGAATTTGCCTATGGTTACTTGAAATCCGAAAATGGGGTTCATCGTCTTGTACGTGTATCGCCATACAATGCTCAGGGTAAACGTATGACATCCTTTGCATCGGTCTTTGTTGTACCTTTGGTAGACGACTCTATTGACATTGAAGTCACTCTTGCAGACATAACTTGGGACACTTTCCGTTCCAGTGGGGCTGGAGGACAGCACGTGAATAAGGTAGAAACCGGTGTACGTCTACACTATGATTACAAAGATCCTGAAACAGGAGAAATGCATGAAATAATCATAGAAAACACTGAGGGACGTTCTCAAGCAACGAATAAGGAAAGTGCCATTCGTGCGTTGAAATCACAACTCTATGAGATGGAGATTGAACGTAAGAACAGACACAAAGCAGACTTGGAAGCCAACAAGAAAAAAATTGAGTGGGGTTCACAAATCAGAAGTTATGTTTTTGACGATCGCCGCGTGAAAGATCATCGCACCAATCACCAAACATCAAACGTAAATGGCGTGATGGATGGAGACATCGACGATTTCATAAAAGCCTACTTGATGGAGTTTGGAGATAGTTTATAAACAAGATCTTCATTAAAGGCTCTTAAGTCAATCAGATTAATCATAAAGCTCAGAGGTGTAAACTTTCTGAGCTTTGTTTTTGTCAGACAGAACTCATTCCTCAATTCTCCTTTTACAATTTGTAATTAAATATTTACCTTTACCAATTGTGAGATAATCACCATGCAAATTATAATAATCAACAATATAAGATGAAAAAGATACTTTTACTACTGTCCTTATTCTACTGCTCTTCCATTTTGTTGGCAGCAGATCTTGCTGACCATTCATACAAATATAGATTAACACTAAAGGACAAAGGAGAAACTACATATTCGATAGAATCGCCAGAAAAATTTCTTTCCCCTAAAGCAATAGAAAGAAGATTGCAACATAATATAAAAATTGACTCTTCAGACCTACCTATTTCCAAAGAGTATTTGGATCAAATAGAAGCAACAGGCAACATCATCGTAGCCAAAAGCAAGTGGAACAACACTGTAGCTGTGCATTGCGCTGACAGCCTGATGATAGATCAACTGAAGCAATTGCCATTTATAAAAGATGTAACCCTAGTATGGAAAAGCCGTCCGAAAAAGAAAGTAGCAAATGAGGAATCCAAATATTTCAACATCATAGAACCACCGGTTGACAGTCTTTTTTATGGATATGCTAACGATAATATCAGACTTCTGAATGGAGACTCTCTGCATGCTAAAGGCTTCATGGGAAAAGACATGATCATAGGTGTCATTGATGCCGGATTCAACAATCTTCCTAACATTGAATACTTTGACAATATCAATATTTTAGGATTCAAAGACTTCGTTTTCGAAAGTACCAGCCTATTTGAACAAGCAAACCAACATGGCACAAACGTGCTTTCATGTATTGCCACCAACAAACCTTATCGTTATGTAGGTACAGCTCCACATGCAAGCTTCTGGATCTTGGGAACAGAAGATAGTGACTCTGAATATCCGATAGAAGAAGATTACTGGGCATCTGCCATAGAATATGCTGACAGCGTTGGTGTAGATGTTATCAACACTTCTTTAGGCTATACTAAATTTGATGCACCTGCCACAAGTTTCACCAGAGAGATGCTTGATGGCGAGTCTTCTTTAATAGCCCGCGCAGCAAACAATGCTGTAAAAAAAGGAATGTTCCTAGTCATCAGCGCAGGCAATGCCGGTAACAAAGAATGGGGTAAAATCAGCACTCCTGCTGACGCCAAAGATGTTTTGACAGTGGGAGCTATTGCACGAGATTCAACCATTGCTAATTTCAGTTCCAAAGGACTAACTGCAGACCTGAGAGTCAAACCGGATGTTGTGGCACTAGGTAGAGGCTCGGTAGTGATCAGTGAAGATGGAAGAGCAGCTTACAAAAATGGCACATCTTTTTCCTCACCCATCATGTGTGGCATTGTGACATGCCTATGGCAAGCTTTCCCGTCACTTACAAATGTTGAATTACTGGAAGTTATCAGACAATCCGCCGATAGATACGAAGATCCAAGCATACAATATGGCTATGGAATTCCCGATATGCACAAAGCAATGGGAATTGCTCAAAAGCTCGTTGAAAGAAAGACAAAACAATGAAATCTGACAGTGCCATATCCCTGCATAAGCTCAACAACCTTGTCAAAGGAGTGTTGGACAATCATCTGTCAAGCTATTATTGGATAAAAGCCGAAACTAGCGATGTGCGTGTCAATCAGAATGGGCATTGCTATCTTGAATTTATTGAAAAAGATGCTTCAGGCAAAAACATCATAGCCAAAGCACGGGGTATGATTTGGGCAAATACATTCTATCTGCTCAAAGCTTTCTTTGAAGAAACTACCAAACAACCATTTTCATCGGGAATAAAGGTACTGGTGCAAGTCAGCATTACCTTTCACGAGCTATATGGCTACAGTTTGACAGTACAAGACATCGACCCCAGCTATACCTTAGGCGATCAAGCCATGCATCGGGCAGCCATCATCAAGCAACTGCAAGAAGAGGGTGTCTTGGAAATGAATAAGGAATTAGAGCTGCCTATCCCAATGAATAGGATAGCCATTATCTCCTCACCCACTGCTGCCGGATATGAGGATTTTTGTCACCAGTTGATGAACAATTCTTCTGGCTATGCCTTTTATTTAAAGCTTTTTCCTGCCATTATGCAAGGCGATAAAGCAGAAGGATCCATCATCGAGGCATTAGAAAAAATCTATGCTAATCAAGACCTATTTGATGCAGTTGCTATCATCCGAGGAGGGGGAGCAACATCCGATCTCAGCAGTTTCGACTCTTATCTGCTGGCAGCCAATTGCGCTCAATTCCCTTTGCCCATCATCACCGGAATCGGTCACGAACGCGATGAAACCGTACTTGACATGGTGGCACATACCCGTGCCAAGACACCCACAGCTGTAGCTGAGTTTATCATCGCTCAGATGATGGAAACCGAGAATCAATTATTGACTTGCCAAGCCTCCATAGTGAATGCCACTCAAAGGCGAATGCAAGAACAAATATTACTCTTAAATTCGTTTGAAATGCAAAATTCTTATTTAGTTAAAAATAGAATTAAGCATGAAAGATTCTTACTCGATTCTTACCAAAAGGGCTTACAAAATATAGCTGACAAAAAAGAAAAAGAGCAAATATCACTCATAGACCAGCTTAAAGAAAAACTTAAAACAAACGTTCAAAGACGCTTAATATCAGAAGAAGAAAGTCTTATAAATTTAGACAAACTACTACAACTAGTCTCTCCAAAGAATATTTTGCAAAAAGGATATACCGTGACAACCAAGAATGGGAAAATAGTAAAGAGTGCTTCTTCTCTGAAATCAGGAGATCAACTTTCTACTATTCTTGCTGATGGAGAAATACAATCAACTGTCAATTAACACAAAACTATGGGAGGATACCAAAAAGACTACAATTACGAAGGAACCGACAACCAACCAATGGAGGTGAGATGCCAACAAATCTCCTCTTTTCATGAAGGACTAGCTGCTATAAAACAGGGCAAAAAATGGGGCTATATCAACACAAAGGGAGAGATAGAAATTCCCTGTCAGTTTTACTCTGCTTATGACTTTTCTGAAGGATATGCTGTGGTTGAAAATAAAGATAAATTATATGGATACATCGACAAAAAAGGGAAACAAGTAGTTCCTTATCAGTATACCTTAGCTGATGATTTTAGTGAAGGACTGGCCGCAGTGAAGGATGACGTAAGACAAGTTTCTGGCTATATTAATGTCCAAAATGAAATGATCATTCAAGGGGAATATGAGAGCATGGACTATTTTAGCGAAGGCTTAGCAAGCATTAGTGTAAGGAATGAAGAAGGAATAGTAGTCTTTAAATATATTGATAAAGAAGGAAAAATTGTCATTGATAACAGTTTTGATGATGCTACACCTTTTCACAACGGTTTTGCCAGAGTGGAGCGAGATTCTCAAATAATCATAATTAATAAGCAGGCCGAGGAAGTTTTCAGCACCACAAACTATTTTTTCATAGAAAATAAAGGAGAGCTTCTTATAACAGATGAAAATAATCGTTTTAAATTTTATAATTTAGCAACTGGACTTCAAAAAGTATTGCCCGAAAACATTGACTCCTTCATCGATTTTACTGATGGTTTAACCTTATTAGAAACGACATTAGGAAAGCAAGGAGCACTTGATGAAGATGGAAACGTGGCGATTCCATTCTCTTATGATGACCTGTTTGTGAGTGAAGGACTTATTTACTATCTGAAAAAAGGAGTGTATGGCTTCCTTAACTATCAAGGTGCTGTTATTATTCCTGCAAAGTATAACCATGTTTATGGCTTTAATTCAGGACTAGCAAAAGTTAGGTCGGGGAAAAAAGAATTTTTCATCGATCAAAAAGGAGAAATAGCCTTTTATGTGAAGCAAAAAGAAAGTAGTAAAGTAACACTATTCATCATCGGCATCCTCCTACTTTGGATTGCCCTGATTGTTTTAGTTTTAATATAAAGAATATGGCAAAAAAAGAACAAACATACGGTGAAGCAATGAAAGAGCTTCAAACGATTATGACAGCAATGGAAAATGAAGAGCTCGACATCGATGTATTGATGGAAAAAGTAAAGAAAGCCACTGAATTGATCAAGGTCTGTAAGAATAAACTTACCACAGTAAACGAAGAAATTCAAAAAGCACTAGACAATATAGAATAAAGGCTATGGAAGAAAATCACGAAGAACATGACAAGCAAACCATGCAAGCCATCAAAGCGAACATCGAAGAGTATGGATGTCATTTGGCTCTGATAGAAGCAGACAACTACATGCCTGCCTTTGCTTATTCTATTGGATTGTTCGAGAAATTTCAACATCCTGAAATCTGTTGTTTTGGACTTTCTACTCAAGTGATGGGGCAACTGATCAATCATCTTGCATCTATGATAAAAGATGGCTTAGAAATAGAGCTCGACAGACCATACCCCCGTTTGATAAAAGGTTATGATATCCGATTTATTGAAGTAAGAAAAGAGCATTTTGCTAATAACTTTGGCTATGGGGGATGGTATTATAAGAACTTCGATTTCCCGATGTTACAAATGATTTGGCCTGATAAGGAAAACAAACTTCCTTGGGAAGAGGACTTCAATCCTGAATGGAAATTTAAACAACCTATGCTCGATAGAAATACCGACTTTTTCTTTTACGAAGAGCGAAATTTGGGTGTTTTCACCACACAGGATGTACTTGAAGGTGCTCCCATTTTGCATATCTATCACAATGAAGATGGCGATTGGCAATTTCACTCATCGACTAGTCCACAGGAGAAAGATGCAAAGCTGGTTAGCTTAGAAGAATTGGTAAAATTAGACCCTTCCATAAATAATGTTTATTACCTAGAATACGGTGCTATGGCACATCGAGCAAGCAAAGACGATGAGTGGATGGTAGGAGACAATAATAAAAACTGAATATGAAAAAAAGTGTGATCATTGTAGCCGGTGGCAAAGGCTTGAGGATGGGAGGAGAGCTTCCAAAACAGTTTATCCCCATTGGAGGTAAGCCTGTTTTGATGCACACCCTCGAGGCTTTCTACTGTTTTTGCGATGAAATCAAGATTATTTTAGTGTTACCCGAATCACATCAGGACTATTGGACAGAACTTTGCAAGCAATATGAGTTTACCATTCCTCATCAAGTGACCATAGGAGGCGAAACACGTTTCCACTCTGTGAAAAATGGTTTAGCTCTAGTGAATGATGGTATTGTAGCAATTCAAGATGGAGCTCGCCCTTTTGCCAGCAAAGAGCTAATTGAAGAATGCTTTGAGCAAGCTAAAGTCAAGTACGCCGTGATTCCTGCACTTCCTGCAACAGACAGCCTCAGAGAGGTATTGGATGAGGGGAAAAGCAAGATCATAGACCGAAGCAAGATTGTTTTGATTCAGACCCCACAAGTCTTTGAGACATCACTCTTGAAACGTGCCTACGAAGTGGATTTCAACGATGGGTTCACGGATGATGCTTCGGTTGTGGAAGCCATGGGAGTGGATGTTTCTTTGGTGAAAGGAGAAAATTATAACATAAAAATAACAACTCCCATAGATTTAAAAATCGGAGAGTTAATTTTACAAGAAAGAGCGAATGGAAGAGCTATATTATAACGCAATTGATTTGCTAAAAACGATGATCGCCACACCTTCTCTAAGCAGAGAAGAAAACGAAGTGGCTGATAAGATCGAAAGTCATATCAAGCAAAGAGGATTTGAACCTCAACGAATTGGGAACAACATCTGGATCAAGAGCCCTGACTTTGATGCCAATAAACCAACCATTCTTCTCAACTCGCATATTGATACCGTAAAGCCTGTATCAGCATGGACAAAAGATCCGTTCAATCCAGAGGAAATCGACGATACACTGTACGGACTAGGGAGCAACGATGCAGGTGCTAGTCTTGTTTGTTTGCTGCATGCTTTCTTGGGTCTGACCAAAAAAGAACAGAAGTATAACCTCATCTTTCTAGCTTCATGCGAAGAAGAGGTATCGGGCAAAAATGGAGTTGAAAGGGCTTTAAAAGAGCTTCCTGAAATATCTTTTGCCATCGTGGGAGAACCAACAGGCATGCACCCAGCCATCGCCGAAAAAGGGCTTATGGTCCTAGACTGTACTGCTAAAGGTGTGTCGGGACATGCTGCCCGAAACGAGGGCGTGAATGCCATCTACGAAGCGATGGAAGATCTGAGCTGGTTTAGAGAATATAAATTCCCCAAAGAGAGCGACTTGCTAGGACCTGTTAAAATGACTGTTTCGATGATCAATGCGGGCACACAGCACAATGTGATTCCTGACAAATGCGATTTTGTGGTGGATGTACGGAGCAATGAACTGTATAGCAATCAGGAAATATTTGATATTGTAAACCAACATACCCGTTGCGAGGTAAATGCCCGATCATTCCGACTAAATTCGTCGAGGATAGACATCCAGCATCCATTTGTACAACGTGCACTGATGATAGGCAAAGAGGCTTATGGCTCTCCTACCCTTTCGGATCAGGCTTTGATGTCCTTCCCTTCTGTGAAGATGGGGCCTGGCGATTCTGCCCGATCGCACACAGCAGACGAATATATTCTGAAGAGTGAAATTAGAGAAGCTTTAGAGTTATACATTAAGCTTCTGGATGGGCTTTCCATCTAACAATCAATAGACAATACTATCAACAACAGCCTTTTCTGTTTGCTCAAAGATTTCCGGGAACGAGTGGTCTTTGATACAAATAGGATCATGGATTGTCAGCACTATTTTATTGCCTAAACTAAGCGGAAATGAGCCCCATTTGGTCACCTTCCACGAATTATTAATGGTCAATGGCACCATCAATGCTGAAGGGGCATACTTACACAAGATTTTCAACCCACTTTCGGCAAAAGGACGAGGTTTCCCTGTTGTGCTCCTTGTTCCTTCGGGAAAAATGACAACGGAGCGCTTATTTTTTTCTACATATTCAGCAATGTTTCGCACTGCAGACAAAGATTGTTTGGGATCTTTTCTGTTGATCAAAACCGATCCTCCATGATTGAGGTTATAAGAGATACTGGGAATTCCTTTTCCCAACTCAATTTTGCTAACAAATTTAATGTGTACTCTTCGCAAGAACCATGCAATGGTAGTGATATCGTAAAAACTTTGATGGTTTGCAGCAATGATCAAAGCAGTATCCTTGGGCAACTTCTCCAACCCCTCAATCTTATATCTTGTGCCTAAGACATAGGTATTGAGCACAAGAAAAAAACAAAGAGCATCTACACTCTTCTTATGCGCTGTGTAGCCAAAAAGGTTAAAGCAAATCCATTGTATAGGATGAAAAATAACAAGTGTGAGCCCTAGCAATAAATAGTAGATGGCTGAAAGTGGATAAGCAAGTATTTTTTGCATTTCGATTGATAAATCAAGAGAATAAAAAAGAGGTAGGAATCTTTCAAACCCCGTTAGTTAGTTTCAAATGTAACCTTTTTTATTTAAAACTGAAAATCACATCTAATTAATTCCTCATTGAAGGTTCAACCCAATGAGCTTAAAAGTCATTTACTTCGCTCAAGTTCTAATACTTCCAAGCTCCGAGCTTCGTTCTCAGCAGTAGGTATTTCTTTCCACAGTTTTCGCTGTTTTATTTCCAAGGCTGAGATACCATTTCCCATAGAAGATTTTCGTGAGGCAGGAGCATCCATATATTTAACTCTTTCTTCTTCTAGTTTTTGAGCAATGTCTTTTAGCTCAGCTTTCGTCTTCACTATAGCATAATAGGCATCACGTGCTTTAACACTTTTGAAATCATGAAGGGTGTAATATACAAGATTATCGTTGATCACAAACTCAAAATCCTTTTTAACCTTTTGCTTCACCTCGGGTTGACGTCTTGCCCTTTCAATGATTTGGGCATAAGACACATCCTCTTGCCAAGTATCTTTGATGGAGGTAATACGCGCCCGATTAGACAAATATCTATTATCCTCGCTTTGTATAATTTTCACAACATTATTAGGAATAAAAGTATAAACACATACATAGCCTTCATCCATTCCCCGATCGGAAGCAAACCAGCCCACCCCTTTTTCTTCGTCCACAACATACATGTAATCATTACCTTGCGAGTTGAATGGCATATTCAAACGCTCAGGGCGAAGATATGTATCGTTATTCATATTATATCTGGTAACAAACAGATCATAGCCTCCAAGACTTTCTTCATCTTTAGCCGCAAAATAGACTGTCACCCCATCAGGCATCACAAAAGGATAGTTAATATCTCCTAGCAATTCGAAATTATCGCTCGAAATGGGCTTCTCATTACCAAAATGATCTAGTAAATATTCTAAAGTATAGAGTCCGAATTGCCCTGCTGTATCCGGCTGAGCAAAATAAATTTTAGTCTGCTTTTCGTTCACATATACAGTGGAATTGATATAAGTATCAATATCAAATGCATCATTCATTTTCAGCACCTTGCCGCCACTCGGACTAAGCATATAAGCATCCAAAAAATCTTCTTTAGCAACTACAATACTATCTATAATCTGCACATCTTCCGTATGTGAAACCATACGTCTTAAGTTTTGCATTTGCCCCCGATAGAACTTTAAATTGTTCAAGGCAATGGCTTCTTGTTCTTGTTGCGCTTTAGATCGCCAACCTTTTCTGGTCAGGTGAGTTTCGTATTGATCAAAACATTTTTCAGCTTCATCAAATTCGAACCAATCAGTATATATTGCCCCTAGGAACAAATTAGCTTCTTGCACTTTTCGCTTTGCAGCCAACTTTAAACAAGCTTCTGCCTCCTCTAAATTGCCACCAGTCATATAAAGACTGACTCCATACCAGTGATTGATAGAGGCATCGTTAGGTTTGGCTTTATACTGTTGCTCAAAGATGGGCAAAGCTTCTGCATAACGCCCTTCTGTATATAAATTTCTAGCATCCTGTAAGGTTTGCCCTAAAAGAGCGATGCTACCAAGTAGTGTAAGAATTACGACTAAAAATATCTTTTTCATATCTATCGAGTATCTCGTTTATCTTAAATTCAAAGATAAGGAATATTAATTTAATGATTATTTGTAATCCATTAAATCCTTATCTTTGCTTCCAAAATTATTAATCTATATTTGATGTATGAGCCCTCATATCTCTACTATTTTATTGCTGATCTGCTCTAATGTATTTATGACCTTTGCCTGGTATGGACATCTGAAAATGAAAGATTACACTTGGTTTGCTTCTTTACCACTATTTGGTGTCATACTTTTCAGTTGGGCAATTGCATTTTTTGAGTATTGTTTTCAAGTGCCAGCCAACAGAATTGGCTTTCAGGGCAATGGAGGTCCATTTTCCCTGATGCAGCTAAAGGTAATTCAAGAAGTAATCACTCTGGTTATATTCATTATCTTCAGCACTTTGGCTTTCAAGACCGAAACTTTCAGATGGAATCATGCATTGGCATGTGTGCTACTGATTGCTGCTGTATATTTAGTCTTCAAAAAGTAATAGTTCTTTTTGAAGATCAACTACATGAGTCCTAGTTTCTTTCCTTGCCCCCTCTCTACCATTAGATAACAGTATACTAATGGTCTTATTATTTCGGCTATAGGTAGCATTTTCGACATACACATTATAGTCATTGTCCGTGTATACCACACGACATAAAATGGGTAGATACTTATTATCCTTATGAATGGTGGTCACCATATAATATTTATTATTGTCAAACCATTCCACATCCTGCTTCACAGTATATTCTTCCAAATAGTATACCTTTTTAGCAAAACCTGAATCGGGAGAACGAAGTAGATTCATCATATTTACTCCTCCAACAAATAGCACAAGAGGTGGTAAAACTAGAATATTTCTCAAGAATTTATTCAGCTTTTTACTCTTGAATCCTTTTTTATCTAACCAATAGAAGGCAACGAAAAAAAGAATGGCTAAAGCTACGCTTCCCAAAGAACCAAAAAAGTCATACTTATATTCCCATCCAAAGGCTAATGGAATAAACCATAGCATGACATATGCCAAACAAACGGCTGCCACAATTTGCAATGCCTTACCATACTTTTCAGACTTGAAAAGAAAGTAGAACACAACAGGCAGAAGCATCCAAATGATAGTAAAAAAGGCATTCATGTGATTTTACACCAATTTGTCTTTCAAAAACTTACCGGTGTATGATTCTGCACACTCTACAATTTTTTCAGGCGTACCTTCTGCCACAACATGACCTCCATCGAGACCTCCCTCAGGACCTATATCGATAATATGATCAGCGCATTTGATCACATCCATATTGTGCTCTATGATCAGCACAGTATGTCCTCTATCTATCAGCGCATCAAAGGCTTTCAACAATGTTTTGATATCATGAAAGTGTAGTCCCGTGGTGGGTTCATCGAAGATAAAGAAGGTAGGTTCCGGTTTTTCGGCAGCCAAGTGGAATGCTAATTTCACCCGTTGATTCTCCCCTCCTGAGAGAGACGACGACGATTGTCCCATCTTGATATAGCCTAGCCCTACATCTTGCAAGGGTTGCAGGCGCTTCACGATACGCTGTTCGGTACTACCTTTTCCTGCACCAAAGAACTCTATTCCTTGATCAATGGTCATATCCAGCACATCATAAATATTAACCCCTCGATACTCGACATCAAGTATCTCTTGCTTAAATCGCTTTCCTTTACAAAATTCGCACTCCAGCACCACATCTGCCATAAATTGCATTTCCACCAAAATAGTTCCCTCACCTTGGCATTCATCGCATCGTCCTCCCTCCACATTGAAGGAGAAAAAAGCAGGAGTAAAGTGCATCTGTTTCGCCAATGGCTGTTCCGAAAACAGTTTGCGGATATCGTCATAGGCTTTTATGTAAGTCACAGCATTGGAGCGAGACGAGCGCCCAATAGGGTTTTGATCAACCATTTCGATATTTTTGATCAACTTCAAGTCACCTCCCAAACTGTCATATTCCACAATCTGACTGGCTTTGCTCAAATAGTGTTTTTCAAGCGCTGTATAAAACACATCACAAACCAACGATGATTTTCCAGAACCACTGACTCCAGTAACCACTGTCATCACATTCAATGGAAATTTGACGCTTACATTTTTCAGGTTGTTTTGTCTAGCTCCTTTTATTTCCAGATAGTTGTTCCACTTTCTTCGATGAACAGGTACTTCTATTTTCTCTTCTCCTGTCAGATAGCGTACCGTATAACTACTGGTTTTCTTTTCCAAGCCTGCCACATCTCCCTGATAAACCACTTCGCCTCCCAAGCGACCAGCATCGGGTCCCATATCGATGATGTAATCGGCCGCACGTATAATCTCCTCATCATGCTCCACAACCACCACTGTATTGCCTAAATTGGTGAGCTCTCTAAGTACACTGATCAACAAATCAGTGTCACGCGAGTGCAAACCGATACTGGGTTCATCGAGGATATAGAGCGAGCCAACCAAACTACTGCCCAGAGACGTTGCTAAGTTGATACGTTGACTTTCTCCACCCGAAAGCGTATTGGAAAGTCGATTCAGCGTTAAATAACCTAAGCCGACATCCATCAAATATTTTATACGATTATTGATATCTATCAGCAATCTTTTAGCGATAGCTGCATCCGTTTCGTTCAGTTGCAGACCATCAAAAAACTGTTTCAATTCGGATACAGGCATCAGCACCAAATCTGCAATCGATCTGCCTGTCACCTTCACATAGAGCGCTTGAGGTTTCAATCGTGCACCTTTACAAGCATAACAAGTGGTACGCCCCCTATATCTGGCAAGCATCACTCGATATTGTATCTTATATTGATTTTCTTCAACCATTTTGAAAAAATGATTGATTCCATAAATTCCCTTAGCCGAATCTCCTTCCCAAAGTAGATCTTTATGTTCTTGCGAAAGGGCATAATAGGGGCGATGGACAGGGAAGTCGAGATTCATCACAGCATGGATAAATTCATTTTTCCACTCACTCATTTTATCACCTCTCCAACACACCACGGCATCATCGTAAACCGAAAGTCCTTTGTCAGGGATCACCAAATCGGGATCGATGCCAAGCACTTTTCCAAAGCCTTCGCAGACAGGGCAAGCACCTACCGGATTGTTGAAGCTAAACATCATATCCGAAGGTTCTTCAAACTGGATACCATCCGCCTCAAATTTGTTGGAATAATCGAATCTTTCTGTTTTTTTGTCCACATAGAAACAAACAGTACATTCCCCCTCTCCTTCATAGAAAGCAGTTTCTATGGATTCAGAAAAACGGCTAACATTGGCCGAATCAGGGTCGCAAGTCAGACGGTCAATCACCAAACTAACTTCTTCGGCTTTGATATCAGCTTTTTTATCTTTCAACAGATCATCGATCAATAAAAATTCATCTTTGTATTCAATCCTTGAGAACCCTTCTTTATACAGAATATCCAATTGCTCTGCCAATGTTCGATCATCTCTCAAGATTAATCTTGTCAAAATAGCTAGTCGAGTATTTTCGGGATAAGATTGCATCTTCTTTAGAATATCGCTCACCTGATGCTTCTTCACCTCTTCGCCCGAAACCGGAGAAATGGTTTTCCCGATACGAGCAAACAACAGACGCAGATATTCATAGATCTCGGTAGAAGTTCCAACGGTGGAACGAGGATTTCTAGCACTTGTCTTTTGCTCAATGGCAATGGCAGGAGGTATCCCCTTAATGTAGTCCGTTTCGGGCTTATTCATTCGTCCAAGAAACTGACGAGCATAAGCCGAAAGGCTCTCCACATATCTTCTCTGCCCCTCTGCATATAGCGTATCGAAGGCTAAGGAAGATTTCCCAGAACCAGACAAACCTGTGATGACAACAAATTTATTTCTAGGAACTTCGACATCCACATTCTTCAGATTGTTGACTCTTGCTCCTTTGATGAATATATTTTTATTTTCCGACATTTTGTTATTTAAATTGGAAATGCAAAAATACACTTAAATTCTAAGAATCGTAAATGTGTTCACCATTTATAACCTCAAGCATCAAACTAAAACGCTAAAAAAATCGTACCTTTGCAAGGTTTCATCAATAGATAGCGAGGGGATAAAAAATATGGAATTCAAGTTAACATCAGCGTTCAAACCAACAGGCGATCAGCCCACAGCCATTGCAGAACTTGTGGATGGGGTGAATCAAGGAGTGCCCGCACAAACATTGTTGGGGGTAACAGGATCGGGAAAAACTTTTACGGTGGCCAATGTTATCAAAGAAGTCAACAAGCCCACCTTGGTATTGAGCCACAACAAGACCCTTGCTGCTCAGCTCTATAGCGAATTCAAGACCTTCTTTCCTGAAAATGCGGTGGAATACTTCGTTTCTTATTACGATTATTATCAACCCGAAGCTTATCTGCCGGCATCCAACACTTACATCGAAAAAGACCTCTCGATCAACGATGAGCTGGACAAACTTCGTTTGGCAACGAGTACCACACTGCTCTCCGGGCGTCGTGATACGATTGTTGTATCCTCGGTTTCCTGCCTCTATGGTATGGGAAATCCCGAAGACTTTCAGCAATTGACGATTAAAATAAACGTGGGTGAAACAATCATTCGTGATGTCTTCTTGCGTCAACTTGTAGCTTCTATGTATTCAAGGAATGAAGTTGACCCCGGACCTGGAAATTTCAGAGTGAAAGGAGATACAGTGGATATCTTTCTTGCTTATGGTGATCCCATTGTCAGGGTCATGTTTTGGGGCGATGAAATAGAGAGTATTGAAACGTTAGATCCTCTTACAGGAGTGAGGACGGGCACTTATGCAGACTTCAGAGTTTACCCTGCAAGTCTTTTTGTGACTACAAAAGAACGTCTAGATAAGGCCAGCGCTGAAATAGAAATAGACATGGGTGAACGTGTGCAATTTTTCCAAGAGATAGGCAAACCTTTGGAAGCCAAAAGGCTCTACGAGCGTGTGTCGTACGATATAGAGATGATGCGAGAAATTGGTCACTGTTCTGGGATAGAAAACTATTCCCGCTATTTCGACAATCGCAAGCCGGGTACTCGTCCTTTCTGCTTATTAGATTATTTTCCTGACGATTTTTTGATGGTGATAGACGAAAGCCATGTCACCATTCCACAGATACGTGCCATGTACGGTGGCGACCGCTCGCGAAAAGAAAACCTTGTGGAATATGGATTCCGATTGCCGGCAGCTATCGACAATCGCCCCCTGACCTTCGAGGAATTTGAATCCCTGACACCACAAACAGTCTACATCAGTGCTACCCCTGCCGACTACGAACTGATCAGATCGGAAGGCGTGGTAGTTGAACAGCTGATTCGTCCAACAGGATTACTGGATCCACCGATAGATGTTCGCCCAAGCTTGAATCAAATTGACGACCTGATGGAAGAAATTCAACAAAGGATCGAACTAAATGAGAGAACACTTGTGACCACCCTAACCAAACGGATGGCTGAAGAATTGACTGATTATCTGCTCTCCAATGGGGTGAGCTGTGCTTATATCCACTCTGATGTAGAAACCCTCGATCGGATTCAGATCATGGACGATTTGCGCAATGGGACATACGATGTACTTGTGGGTGTAAACCTGCTTCGTGAGGGACTAGACCTGCCAGAGGTGTCTTTGGTTGCTATTTTGGATGCAGACAAGGAAGGATTTCTTCGTTCGCATCGCTCGTTGACCCAAACTGTAGGGCGTGCGGCTAGAAACGTGAATGGCAGAGTGATCTTCTATGCCGACAAGATGACCGATAGTATGCAGAAAACCATCGATGAAACCAACCGACGTAGAGAAATACAGATACAATACAATACTGAACACAACATCACTCCAACACAAATAAAGAAAGCCTCAAGCTCTGTTTTCAGCAAGAAAGAAGTCTCTGCGGATGGTCAGCCTAAACCATATATACAGGACGACCCTATCGTCATGGCTGCAGAAAAGGGTGTGCAATATAAGAGCAAGAATGAACTAAAGAAAGAGATAGAACAAACCAAGAAGAAAATGAAAGATGCAGCCAAGAATCTTGAGTTTTTGGAGGCAGCTCAATACAGAGATCACCTCATTCTATTAGAAGATCTACTGAAGAAATAACACTTCTTTTAAGACATTAGAAACAAATAAGAGAAAAAAGTTGTAACCTTTTCTCTAACCTCTTTGTCATACGATATGAAAACAAATTATTAAATTAATCTTTAGACATTATGGAACTATTAATTCCTATTTTAGCTATCGTCTGTATATTTGGTTTGCCGATTACTGCTGTCATTGTTTTGATCGTCAGATTAACCTCATCTACTAACAAAGAACGGATGGAAATGATAAAGCGAGGAATGATTCCACCAGAGAAAGTGAATCATGCCCCAAGCAGACTGAGAACCTTAAGAGCAGGTATGGGATCTCTAGGTGGAGGCGTAGGAGCTTTGCTCAGTGTAGTACTATTAGAACTAGTTTCTACTGAAAATGAGGGCTACCAGCTATTGCTTGCATTAGGTACAATATTTGTATGCTTCGGAATCGCTTTTACCATTTACTACGTTATTTCTCAAAAGGAGATTAACGCAGACGAAAACAACAAAGAGTGAAACAACAAGAAGAGCAACTAATCAGAAATGTGTTGAAAGGAGATACGTCTTCTTTCAGCTATTTCGTTGATGCCTATCAAAATATGGCATACACTATTGCTTTTCGGATATGCAAAAACAGGCAAGATGCAGAGGACATTGTGCAAGAATCATTTGTCAGGGCATTCAACAATCTGCGAACGTTCAGATTCACTTCCAAGTTTTCAACATGGTTCTATCGTATCGTTTACAATACTGCCATCTCTAGCATTCAGACAGCAAGTTATCGCAATGAATTTACAGAGTATGGACAAATAGATACAGATGTGCAATTTTCTGATCTAAATATTCTAGAACATATGGAGATCAGCGAACGCAAACAAACGATCAATGATATTTTAAATCATATGCCAACAGACGAGAGCATTGTCTTGACGCTATTCTACCTAGAGGAGCATTCGATCAAAGATGTTTCCGAAATGTTGAGCATCACCGAAAGCAACGTCAAAGTACGTTTGCATAGAGCTAGAAAACGATTTGCTGAAATGGCAAGCAGTATGAGTCTGCAAACACTTTAAAAAAATTGAATTATGATTGACAAAAAAGATATAAACACAACAGGAGACGACAAGTTCAGGAAACTGATGGGCGATTCTCAACTCACAGCAAGTGAAAACCTGAAATACAGAATCATGCATCAGATAGAAACGGAACAAGCTCTCTTGCCTAAGACAATAAAATCGGAGAAGCCTGTCATCAGATCTATCGTTAGCATTGCTTGCGTAATGTATTGCATATTATTGGTGATCACCATTGCCACCTACCTTATGGGAGGAGTCGAGCAACTGATCTCAACCGAGTTTATATTGGCAATAGTAGGTGTGGCATCCATTTCTGGAGTCTATACACTGATCACGGTATTGGATGAAAGACGCTACAAGTCCTAATACAAATAATATTTTATAAATTAAGGTTAGAACCTCTACGAGATTCTAACCTTAATTTGAAATGAAGTAGAAATCTGCAATCAAAAATATTTACTGAACCGATCAGTCTTTGCAGATTTAGATTTTCTTATTTTCAGAATAATATACAACAAGTACATTAGCGTCATTGAGACTATTGCAGTTATCCACTCAGGTATTCTACTATAAGCAGCCACAGGAGTACGCCCTCCAAATATCCATCCTAGATTGAGCAATATAGAATGTACAAATATTAAGAAATAAAGAACATACGACCATTTATGTATCTTTTTCCATTGTCCTGGCACTAATCTTCTTCTCACACTTCTAAACGAAGTGACCCACAATACGATATATATTATTGTCATGAATATACCTATCTGATACCCCAATTCGGCAAAGATACGTCCTGATGGAAGAGGATCTTCTACTAGAAACAACTTGCTGAAAGAATTTGGAAAGGTAAATGACACTCTAAACAAAGCATGTGTGAGAACGGGAAAACCTGACAGAATAGATAACTCTTTCCTTATGGACAGTAACTTCCGACCCAAATAGCTCTTTGGATTTAAGGCACCAGCAAACATGATGATCAGAAGCAGAGGAAGGCCAAGAGGAAGCATATAGATGTTTATACGCATAATATCACCAAGAATTCCCATTTTGTAAATATCCAGATTATGCCCAACGATCTGTGACACATATTGCACAATGGCAATCAAAGTTGGGATAGAGAATATTATATAATAGATGTACGTCTTTTTCTTTATCGATTTAGAAAGGAAAACGACAAGGCCTAGCGTAATGAAAAAAGAAGTGATCAACGGAAGATACTCCATTAAAAGCTGAAGTATATCTAAAATTAGTTTAGCCATTGTATTATTTATTGTTTACGAATAGATTTAGTTTAAATAACTTAGAAATCAAATTGAGCTGATAGCATAAATGATCTAGGCATTGACAAACCAAAAGTGGTAGACCCACCACGTCCATGCCAGTAGCTAGTATTAGCCACATTGTAGCACATTGCATTCAACTTAACATCAGCAAAGCTAGCTTTCAACAAATAGTTAACTCCAAGATCGAATGTAGCAAAAGCAGGAATCTTGGTTTTATTATCCACAGACTTACTGTCGATATATGCATTTCCATTGCAGACTGTTCGCCCAACAAACCCAATACGGCTAGATGTTTTATATTCAAGTCCTAACGTACCACTGATTTTGGATACACCATTCACAAATTTTCCATCATCTGTTCCGTCTTTCGTTTTTTCACGCTCAGCATCTAGATACATCAATCCAGCAGTAAAGATCAATCGATCAATGATTTCCCCAGTTGATGTCAACTCAAAACCTTTGTGTCTGTTTACCCCATCAGCAGCTCTTTTCAGTCCATCAGGGACAGTGACATCTAAGAAGTTGGATTGCTTGATATCAAAATAGCTCAAAGTCGTTAGCGTTTTTTTCGATTCCCACTTAACCCCTACTTCGTTTTGCTTGCTCTTAGCAGGATCTAAGGTTTCACCCACATTCACATACTTAGCATCAGAGACAAAGGCTCCTCTAGAAAAACTTTCAGTATGACTAGCATAAATAGACAAGAAGCTCACTGGCTTGTAGGTGATACCGAAGGTTGGCAGGATGTTGTGATTCTTTATTTTTTGACCATTTCCTTTATTTTTAAATCTTTCATTCTTTTGAGAAGCTCCTAGCAATAGATCCAGCTTATTGTCATAAGACAATACATACAGAGCAGTTACCCCCACATTGTTTTCTTCCCAAGCACGCTCTGCTGTAGGCATTTGTGGAAGAGGATAGAAACCATCTAGGTATTCGATTCCATCATATAGGTTTCCCCCAATTTTATTAGCTACCCCATTGATAGACTTATTATCATAAGTAGCAAAAGAATAATCTACTCCAAAAGAGAATGTATGTTTAAGCTTTCCTGTTTGCACATTTCCTCTAAGTCCTAGTTGCGAGTAGACATTATTACTAGCTTCACTTTGAGCATTAGATTTATTGTTTGATGAAAAATTTCCTTCATCATCAAATAGCAGGTTAGCACCAGCATTGTACTTATAGCCACTTCTATGATTTTGCCCAAAATTGAAAAACCCAGTGAGCACCTTGTTAAACTTTTGTTCGTGATTTAAAGTGAAAAGATTTCCTTTCACATATTTTGTTGTTTCTCGGTAGTCATAATTCATCTTTGCTTTTGGAGCAGAAGGCAACTCGGTGCCAGTTCCGTTGAAGGTAAACCAACGCTGTCCCCCATCTACACAAAGATCGAACATACCTACAAATAAATTGGTCACACTATTTTTACCTTTATAGTCTAGGTTAAGAAAAACATTCTTCTCACTCTTAGAGGCTCCAGGAAGAGACAGTTTTCCATCCATATATTCACTATTGACCCTTATCCCCCACTCTTTTTTATTTCCAAAGCGTCTAGCCACATCTACATAAGCAGCCATATTTCCTCTACCCGAGAATGCTACTTTGTAGCTATTTACAGGGTCATTCTCTGCTTTTTTTGTTATCACGTTTATTGTTCCTGGAGCAGGTGTAGCACCACTGTCAGTTCCATTATTAGACATGCTCGTTCCGTTTACACCTGCGTTGGGACCAGAGGTGATGTCTATTCTTTCGATGATATGCGATGGAGGTGTTGTAAACTGATAAAACAAACTAGGAATACCATTGAGCATCATATGATTTCCATTCATATTGATACCACGCATACTAAAGTCAGTATACATAGGCGAACTGGTACTGGTTCTGATTGACGGATTGGCTTGCAAAATATTTGCAATGGGTTGACTAGGATCACTAAAAACCTCTAAAGTTTTTTTAGACAAACTCATCTGAGAGTACGGAATATCCATAACACTAACGTCTCCAAGGATTCCGTTGCGAGACTGATCATTCAGTAAGCCTCCGGGAGCTTGTCCCGATTTCCCATAAACAGTGATACTGTCTAAGGTTTGATTATAGAAAGCCCCATTACTCTGAGCCTGTGCTAGATTAAGAGATGCGATGAAGAGCACGCAAAAAGCACTAATTTTAATTACTGTTTTCATTGTATACAAAAAAGTTGTTAAGTTCATCACCCTTGTTTTCCACAACAAGGAGAAGAACTATTATCAT
Source organism: uncultured Dysgonomonas sp. (assembly GCA_937995835.1). Taxonomy (GTDB): domain Bacteria; phylum Bacteroidota; class Bacteroidia; order Bacteroidales; family Dysgonomonadaceae; genus Dysgonomonas. The sequence continues at coordinate 34,010 of CALKIV010000028.1, forward strand.
AATAATATAAAAAATTTATTACGCTACTTTCTGTTTTTTAACGCACCATAGAAATACAATAAACTCCGCTATCATATTTTGATGACAGACCCAATCTTGTTAATATACATGCTGTTAAAATAAACAGAACTTTTTGCAATATATTCCTGACCCCGGGAATAGATTTCCTTTGTTTTGCATGGCAGGTTTCCTGACTTGCTCCCTTTCTGAATGGCCTTCCCTCTAACAAATTAAAAGTGGCATTGAGTATTATTCAAAAAGACTTTAGAGCTTACAGTAGCGGGCACTGTTTTGGTTTCGCACCAAATTCCCTTTTACACAATTAAAGAACTTAATTGTATCACCAAGCGAGCGCAAATGTAGATATTTATTTCTAAATAACACAACAAACAATTATCAATTCTTAAGGTAGGCATTCCACACGAATAGGCACAATGACAATCAACGCATTAAAACAATTCACTTACCAAATTCATCAAGACTAAAATCATTTGATCTCCAGAAAAGGAATTACAGAACTCAAACCCAATGCATATAATAAATCTATTCCATCTTCTTTTCTTCCTTCAAAAATAAGAGACTCAACAGAAAATTTCTTTTTCAATTATTCATAATTATTTTTTATCTTTGTTTGTTATTTATCTCATCATACCAAAAATCAAAGAATGGCTGATTATATCGTTTCCGCACTGAAATATCGTCCTTTGTCTTTCAATTCTGTTGTAGGACAACGCTCGTTGACGACCACCCTGAAAAATGCCATCGCTAACAAAAAACTAGCGCATGCCTACCTTTTCTGTGGTCCTCGTGGTGTAGGTAAAACAACTTGTGCCAGAATTTTTGGTAAAACAATAAACTGCCTCACCCCCACTGCTGACGGAGAAGCTTGTAATCAATGTGAGTCATGCGTAGCGTTTAATGAAAATCGATCGTTCAACATTCATGAACTCGATGCTGCATCAAACAACTCGGTAGAAGATATCCGTTCACTTATCGAGCAAGTGCGCATCACTCCTCAGATTGGGAAATATAAGGTCTATATTATAGATGAGGTGCACATGTTGTCGCAACAAGCATTCAATGCCTTCCTGAAAACATTGGAAGAGCCCCCTCGTCATGCCATTTTTATTTTGGCAACCACAGAGAAGCATAAAATCTTGCCAACGATTCTTTCTCGTTGTCAGATCTATGATTTTAGCCGTATCACACTCAAAGATATGGTGGAGCACTTACAGTTTGTGGCAAAAGAAGAGGCTGTGACAGCAGAAGTAGAGGCCCTGAATATCATTGCTCAGAAGGCTGATGGTGGAATGCGTGATGCATTATCCATCTTCGACCAAGTAGTTAGCTTTACCGGTGGTAATGTGACTTACAAATCTGTGATTGAGAATCTAAATGTACTCGATTACGAATACTATTTTGCATTGACTGACGCTATCCTAGCCAATGAAGTACCTAAAGGTCTTTTGATCTTAAACGATATTTTATCCAAAGGTTTTGATGGTCAGAATATTCTGACCGGTATCTCTACGCACTTCAGAGACATTCTCTTGTGTAAAGATCCATCCACCGCACAGCTCTTTGAGATAGGCGAAACCCTGCAAAAGCGATATATCGTCACGGCACAGCAATGCAGCAACGAATTCCTCTATCGGGCAATAGCCATGGCAAATGAAGCCGATCTCAATTATAGGGTAAGCCGGAACAAACGCTTACTTCTCGATTTAACTATCATTCGCCTTTGTCAGTTGTCCTCGCCTAACGGTTTAGAGGGCGAAAAAAAAAATAATGTAATTGCTCCTATCTTTTCGAAGGAAAAACAAGAGCAGCAACAGCAAGTACAACAAAAGCCAACAAAGAGCAACAATAGTCCAACACCTGTTCCTACACCCACCAGAACGCCAACGGCAACAGCTCCAAACAATACAAGAGCAGGAATCGGAGGTTTAGGAGTATCCTTAGCCGACTTGAACAAGAAGCAGGAAGTCAAGGAAGAAAAAGTGGAACTTGTTGATGGAGAACAAAAAGAAAATTTCACAGAAGAACAGCTCGTTAAAGCTTGGAACAGCTACACAGTGGAAATAAAAGAAGAGCATCATCTGAAAAATTCAATGCTAAATTGTCTTCCTCAGCTGATCAGCAAAACTACCTTTGAAGTAGTGGTCAACAACCCGATGCAAGAGCAAAAACTACTGGAAGAACGAATTAACATTCTAAATGCACTTCGTGTTAAATTAAGAAATAATGAAATAGAAATGCAAGTTCGTATCAGCGAGAACAATGAGAAAAAACTTGCTTTCACGCCTAACGAACGTTTTAATCTGATGGCTGAAGAAAACGAAGCTCTCATGAAATTAAAAAACGACTTTGGCTTAGAGTTAATGTAAATTAAGTTACAACGTTATACATATTTATCAGACAAACATGAAACGAAGCATGTTGAGTTTTCAAACATAATAAAATCATGAGAACAATAACATGCAAGTTCCATACGGCAATTAAAACAAAATTATTAGCGTATGAAATATTACAGCACCGTAGGTAAGGCTCCACAAGTAAGCTTGCAAGAAGCCGTTGTAAAAGGACTAGCTCCAGACAATGGCTTATATATGCCTGAGACAATAAAAAAACTTCCTGAAGAATTCTTTGAGAAGATAGATCAAATGAGTTTTCAAGACATCGCCTACACAGTGGCGGATGCCTTCTTTGGAGAAGATATTGAAGCTAAGACGTTAAAACAAATTGTTACAGAGACGCTAAACTTCGATACGCCTGTTGCGCATGTCAAGGGAAATATCTACAGTCTAGAGTTGTTTCATGGTCCTACCCTTGCCTTCAAGGATGTAGGAGGACGATTTATGGCTCGTGTTCTAGCCTACTTTATAGAGAAAGAAAAACAAGAGGATGTAAAAGTTCTTGTCGCCACCTCTGGTGATACCGGTAGCGCTGTTGCAAATGGCTTCTTAGGCGTAAAAGGCATTCATGTTTACGTCCTATACCCTAAAGGAAAAGTAAGCGCCATACAAGAATGTCAGTTCACCACTTTGGGGCAAAACATCACAGCCATAGAGGTTGACGGAACATTTGACGACTGTCAAGCGCTTGTAAAAACAGCTTTCTTGGATGATGAGCTCAACAGAAAACTAAATCTCACATCTGCCAACTCTATAAATGTTGCACGCTTCTTGCCACAAGCATTCTATTATTTTTATGCTTACGCACAATTGAAAAAAATGGGTAAAGCAGACAACATGGTAGTTGCTGTACCAAGTGGCAACTTCGGAAATATCACTGCAGGACTGATAGCCAAACGTATGGGGCTACCGATCAAACGATTTGTGGCAGCGAACAATGAGAATGATATTTTTTATAAATATCTAGCAACAGGTGAGTATAATGCTAAACCATCGATTCAGACTATTGCCAACGCTATGGATGTAGGTAATCCTAGCAACTTCGTCAGAGTTTTAGACCTATACAATAGCAGCTTAGAAGAAATAAAGAAAGATATATCAGCTACAAGATACACCGATCAGCAGATAAAAGAGACTGTAAAGAACACTTATGCAGAAACTAGATATTTACTTGATCCTCATGGAGCATGTGGTTATCAAGCTCTTGTAGATACGCTACAAGCAAATGAAATTGGTGTGTTTTTAGAGACCGCTCACCCGGCTAAATTTCTAGAAACCGTAGAAGACATCATCAAAGAAAAAGTTGCGGTCCCTGCAAAGCTCCAAGCCTTCATGAAGGGCGAAAAGAAAAGCATTGCTATGTCAACTGAGTTTAGCGAATTTAAGAATTTGCTGTTGCAAGAATAGCATATTTCAACCTACATATAAAAAAGTCTGCCACATTTCTGTAGCAGACTTTTTTATTGATTACTAACCTACAATCTTATTTAAGATCAGTAGGAGCTAGTTTATCCATATCATTATAGTCAAGATTTTCTCCAGCCATACCCCAGATAAACATATAGTTGCTAGTAGCTGATCCAGAGTGGATAGACCATTCAGGAGAAAGTGCTACTTGTTCGTTTTTCATCCAGATATGACGAGTTTCTTGAGGTTGACCCAGATAGTGACATACAGCTTGCCCTTGAGGCACATTGAAGTATAGATAAGCTTCCATACGTCTGTCGTGCGTATGTGCAGGCATTGTATTCCATACACTACCAGGAGCAAGTTCAGTCAAGCCCATTTGCACTTGGCAAATATCTACAGTTTCTTTTACAATCAGCTGATTAATTGTTCTCTTGTTCGACTCTTCAGCGGTTCCTGCTTGAATTACATTAGCTTCTTTCATTGTAATCAATTTAGTAGGATAAGCTTTATAAGCTCCTGCCGAGTTGAAATAGAATTTCGCAGGATTGCTAGGATCTTTAGAAGAGAATGTTACTTCATGATCTCCACAACCTACATATAATGCTTCTTTGAAGTTTACATTGTAGTCTTTATTACCTACTTTAACAACTCCCGGTCCACCAATATTGATGATACCTATCTCTCTTCTGTGAAGGAAATTAGGAGCTTTTAAGATATCAATTGTATCTAAAGGCAACGCTTTAGTAGTAGGCATGGCTCCACCAACAATAAAACGATCGTACATGGTGTACATCATGTGAATTTTATTGGCCTCAAAAACTTTCTCCATCAAAAATTCCTTACGGATTTTTTCTGTATCATACTTTTTGAAATCCTCAGGGTGATGAGAATAACGAACATCATATTCAATATGATTCTGTGCACTTAAGCTCATAACTGATACTAATAAAATGATTGATAATACTATTTTCTTCATTTCGAAATTTTAAATTAAGATTTATTTTATTTCTATTTTCCTTATTTTGGGGCTGTAACCCCTTTAACAACATTTCGCTGTCTATTCCAAACAACCAAACCAACAGTCAGTGCACCTAAAACTACACTACCAATCAGCTTCAAGTTGGCTGTCAATTGGAAGATGATCCAAGTCAGAGGACTGGCAGCAAAGTCTATCGCTCCCACTTGCTGACCAGAAGTGTACTTATCTCCGGTTGCCAAAACTACTGACTCTGTAAAGATTCCCGACAAGCTGGTCACCATATAGTTTCCTGCTATCATCAAGATCAAACCAATCAAGAAGGTTTTGAAAACATTCCCTTTAGTGTAAGGTAATATCATAGGGAAAATATAAAGTAATCCTGCCAAGCTGGTCAGTGGCAAGAATTTATTTCCCGGAAGCACAACCGAAACAAACAACAATACAGGAATCAAAAGAATGGTAGCCACCAAAGTCACTGGATGTCCAATCACCAAAGCTGGTGTCATTCCGATATAAAGTCCAGCACTGTTTTTAAATTTCTTTTGCACAAGCTCTTTCGTTGCATTAGAGATAGGCACAAGCCCTTCGATAAACAACGAAGTAACACGAGGAATCAATTCCATTACTGCTCCCATGATAACTCCTAATTGCAATATTTTAGCAAATTCATATTTAGCCAAAGCTCCTAGAAGACATCCAACGATAACACCTAGAAAGATAGGTTCGCCAAGCAATCCAAATTTCTTTTTCATTCCATCAGCATCGATCTCTATCTTATTGATACCCGGTATCAAGTCCAATCCCTTGTTTAGAACCCATGCAAAAGGCGCAAAGGCTGCCACAAAAGGCTGTGGAATGGATATTCCATCCATTTTATCATAAAACTTAGCAAACGCAGGAGCTGTAAAATCTGCTAACACCAAAGAAATGATATAACACACTGATGCAGCAAATAGACCATAAGCAAAACTGCCTGTTGCCACAGCTACAATGGATCCTATAAAGGCATGATGCCAAAAGTTCCAAATATCGATGTTCACAGTTCTTGTTCCTTTGAGCACAAGCAACAAAAGATTGAGCCCTAGACAAACAGGGATCACAACAGCCCCAACAGCAGAGTTGTAAGCCACTTCGGCAGCCGCAGGCCAACCGATGTCTAGAATATCTGTTTCCAGATTATAAATAGTTGCCAAGGCATCCACAGCTGGTCCAAGATTGTCTGTCAAGAGCTTTGTAATCACTCCTAAGCCAACGAAACCGACACCAACATAAAGCCCCGAACGCACTGCGTCTTTTACTTTGATCCCCATACATACTCCAATAATGGTAAATATGATAGGCATCATTACGCTCGCTCCTAAACCAATGATATATCCTATACCACTGCTCAACCCATCTAGAAAGGTATTTAATAAAACCATCTTCTAACGTTTATTTAGGTTGTTTTCCAATATAAGCTAAGATTCCTCCATCAACGTAAAGGACATGACCATTTACGAAGTCCGAAGCCTTAGAAGCAAGGAACACTACTGGTCCTGCTAAGTCTTCCGGATTTCCCCAACGTGCAGCTGGAGTTTTAGAGATAATAAAACTATCGAATGGATGAGCACTTCCATCAGCTTGTTTTTCTCTTAGTGGTGCAGTTTGTGGAGTCGCAATATATCCTGGTCCTAAGCCATTAACTTGAATATTATACTCACCCCAATCGCATGCCAGATTTTTAGTCAACATTTTCAGGCCTCCTTTTGCAGCTGCATAAGCTACAACTGTCTCGCGTCCAAGTTCGCTCATCATAGAGCAGATGTTGATTATCTTTCCTGCACCTTTCTTGATCATTCCCGGCGCAACAGCTTTTGCACAGATAAATGGTCCTACAAGGTCTATATCGATTACTTCTTTAAATTCTTCAACGGTTGTTTCTAAGGCAGGAATACGTTTGATGATTCCGGCATTGTTTACTAAGATATCTACAGCGCCTAGTTTTTTAGCTATATCTGCAACCATAGCTTGCACCTGATCTTCTTTAGTAACGTCACACTGATAACCAACAGCTTCTATACCATCAGCTTTGTACAACTTCACAGCTTCATCGATCATCTCTTGGCGACGAGCGTTAAATACAATTTTAGCACCTGCTTTGCCCAAGGCTTTAGCCATAGCCATACCAATGCCATAAGTTCCCCCTGTTACTAGAGCAACTTTTCCTTCCAAACTGAATTCGTTAATCATGAAATATGTTTTTTAAGTTAATTATGGTTGTAATTAATTCATCAGATCTTTCCATATTTACGACTTATGTAGAATCTGATGACTGACCATCGTGTATTTTTTACATTCTTGTTTGATGAGTGGAGTTTCCCCCTTCAAGCATATTATTCTCAACTACAGAATAACACCCCCTGAAGCCCGGTGTGTGCCCAAACATCGTAATCTTTTACCATATAGAAGCTTTCTGATGTTATGTTCTACATGGTATGACGTCTAAATAGCAAAGTTAGCACACTTTTCGCAAAAGAAATAATCTTATCATTTACGAAAAGGTAAAAATAATTAAAAAGCTAGATAAAGCCCTTATTAACAATTAATAAAAATATTTATTTAGTTATTTTGTAGATGAAGGTTATTTACTGATCAGGTTTTTGTAGACAACAGTATTGAGAAGTTCATCTTTGCGTTGCCTAGAGATAGGCAGTTCTTGTCCATTAATTAGAAGCTTATTACCTGTTATCAGATCAATATGCAAGATATTTACTAAATAAGATTTATGTATTCTGAAAAAAGAGTTTTTAGGTAGCAACTCTTCTAACGAAATCATTGTTTGATAGATGATCAATGTTTTATCTTTGAAGTGCAGCTTTAGGTAGTTTTGCATACTTTCCACGTACAAAATATCAGCCCACATGATTTTGACGAAAGAGTCTCCTTGTCTGATAAAGACATTAGAGCTATCAACATCTTCTTGCTTTCTCAACTTTATAATTTCATAAGCTTTAAGCGAAGCCTGAAAAAATTGCTTAAAAGAAATCGGTTTTAACAAATAGTCAACAACCTGCAAGCGAAAGCCATCCAATGCATACTCTGAATAAGCTGTCGTGAATATCGTTAGAGGTGGATTTTGAAGAGATTCAAGAAATTCCAAACCAGACAAATGTGGCATCTGAATATCCAGAAACATCAGATCCACAGATTCTGTATTCAGCATTTCACCAGCTTCGATAGCAGAAGAACATTCTCCTACTAGATTAAGAAAGTCCACTTTGCCTATAAAGTCACAGATGCCTTCACGTGCCAAACTTTCATCGTCTACAACTAAACAATTTAGTGTAGACATACTGCTTACTGGTTTATCTTTTATTGTTGTCATCGCTTCTTGTTCTTAATTTCAGTGTCAACTCTACTCTAAATTTCTCTTCATCTTCCACAATATTAAGTGTATGATCTTTAGAGTATAAAAGCTTCAATCGCTCTCGTGTATTTTTTATCCCCAATCCGGAACTTTTCACACTCCTAGTAGGAGCATTCTTTTTCTTCCACTTCGAGTTTTCAATTTCCATGTAAAATACATCTTTTTCTTGTTTAAACAACATCTTGACGTAGCCTTTATCTGAAATTGATTTCGAAACGTGTTTAAAAGCATTCTCTACAAAGACAATCAGAATCAAAGGTTCTATAAACTTAATGCCTCTATCTAATTCCCAAACAGTTTCCACCTGCAAATCATCTCCCCAACGCAGGCGTTCCACACTGATCACATCTTTAATATATCGGAATTCCTTTTCTAAAGATACTAGCTCACTCCGACTATTATAGAGCTGATACCTAAGGATCTCTGAATACTTTTCAAGCAAAAAAGATGCCTTTGACACATCCTTACGCATTAAAATATGCAAGTGATTCAACACATTAAACATATAATGAGGGTTGACTTGTGCCTGCAACATTCGCAGTTCAGTCTCTAGATGAATCTGTTGCAGCTTAGTATGTTCGTGATAGAATCGAAGTCCACAGAATGCCAAATTAACCAAAATGAAAAGGGGGAAAGTGATGAACAAGCCTTTATCAATAGCCTTCATCTCCACAAATATCTCTGACTGAATAAAATATCCATTTTCGCCCAAAATATAAAACAGATAGCACAAGGAAATAAATATCAAGGACATCGTAAACGATGCTACAAGAAACTCTACGAGAAAGAACCCCATGTTGTTTTCTTTGATCGCTCTTGGTTGCAAAAAGTTTGTCAGATACGAATTACATAAATAAATCGGAGTGACCACACTAGCCGTAAAAATCAATGCTGCGCCAAAGGGTAGCTCACTAAAGATGTAGAGAAAAGCCATCGTGATCAGTGCCAACCACACAAAGCTAACATACCCATTGTATCCTCTAAATATTTTTGCTTCCATAATTGCAAATTTATATTTTAATAAGTTATGTATATCTACTACTCGTCAAAATCTTAGGGCATTTCATCAAATAGGCACTAAAAACTATCTTATTTAATCTGTCCTACTTATTTGTTAATTAAATACTTTTTAACGATATTGTATCTTCAAAATTAATCATCAAAACAAATGAAACCGACATTATTTATATTAGCTGCAGGATCAGGATCTCGATATGGGGGCCTGAAGCAATTAGAAGGGCTTGGACCCAATGGTGAAACGCTGATAGATTACTCTATATACGATGCCATACAAGCTGGCTTTGGAAAGATAGTGATCGTGATCAGAAAATCTTTTGAAAAAGAATTCGTTGCCAATATTGCCCAAAAATATAAGGGGAAAGTACCTGTTGAACTTGTTTTTCAGGAAGTAGGAGATGTGCCAGAAGGCATTACCATCAACCCAAAAAGAGAGTATCCATGGGGCACATGCCAAGCCTTGGTGGTGGCATCCAAAGTGATAAATGAACCATTTGGAGTGATCAATGCTGATGACTTCTACGGGCGAGAAAGTTTTCAACTGCTAGTTGGTCAGCTACAAAACATGGCAGACTCACAACATGAATATAGATCTATCAGCTACATGGTAGGCAACACTTTAGCCGATACAGGATCAGTGGCAAGGGCAGTCTGTGAGATTGACGAAAACAACTACTTAACCAAAATCGTTGAACGACATAAAGTAAAAAGAATCAATGGCGTGCCTTCTTTCAAAGATGAACTTGGAGAGTGGAATAATCTGACTGACACTACACGTGTGTCAATGAACATGTGGGGCTTCACACCTGACATTTTTCCACTAGCTAAAAATCATCTAATAGATTTTTTGAAAGTGCACAAGAACGATCTTGAAACAGAACTTCCGATCCCGACTCTTATCAATCAGATCCTTATGGCAAAAGAAGCTAAAGTAAAGCTTTTAAGCACCCCTGCCAAATGGTTTGGAATCACTTACGCCAAAGACAAACCGGAAGTGATGCATCAACTTCAAGGGTTAATTGAAGACGAAATTTATCCTAACAAACTCTTTTGACTATTAGACAGGTAGAGAGTGTACAATACAAAAAATCGGATCAGCCTCAACAGACTAATCCGATTTTCTTTTATCTATCGTTTTTCTTACTTCTTGCGCAAAGCTTCAAAGATAAGTCCTTCTAACTCTTCAGCCAATTCTGGATTATCTCTTACAGCATCTTTAGCTGCCTCACGTCCTTGACCTAGACGAGTTTCACCATAGCTATACCAAGAGCCTGATTTTTTGATCACACCTAAGTCTGATCCTAAATCTACAATTTCTCCTTCACGAGAAATACCAGCCCCATACATAATATCAAACTCTGCCTTACGGAATGGAGGTGCCACTTTGTTTTTTGCCACCTTCACACGAGTTTGGTTACCAATTACATCTTCACCATCTTTTATTTGTCCATAACGACGAATATCGAGGCGAACCGAAGCGTAATATTTCAGCGCATTACCCCCAGTTGTTGTTTCGGGAGAACCAAACATAACCCCAATCTTATCACGAAGCTGATTGATAAACACACAAGTTGTGTTTGTCTTGTTGATCGTTGCAGTCAACTTACGCAATGCCTGTGACATCAGACGAGCTTGCAGACCCATTTTAGAGTCTCCCATATCCCCCTCAAGCTCTGCTTTTGGAGTCAATGCAGCCACCGAGTCAATAACGATAATATCAATAGCAGATGATCTGATCAACTGCTCTACAATCTCCAAAGCCTGTTCTCCACTATCTGGTTGAGAGATCAACAGATTATCAATATCCACTCCCAGCTTTTCAGCATAGAAACGATCGAAAGCATGCTCAGCATCCACAATAGCTGCAATACCTCCAGCTTTTTGAGCTTCGGCAATAGCATGGATAGCTAGTGTTGTTTTCCCAGAAGACTCTGGCCCATAAATTTCGATAACACGTCCACGAGGAAATCCACCTACACCCAACGCTGCGTTCAAGGCAATAGATCCTGTTGGAATCACTTCTATATTCTCTATCTTTTCATCCCCCATCTTCATTATGGAACCCTTTCCATAACTTTTTTCTATTTTATCCATAGCCGCTTGTAGCGCCTTGGCTTTTTCGGGATCTAAGACCTTCTTATTTTCTTTTTTATTCTCTTCCGCCATCTAATTTGTTGATTATGTATATTTATTATTCTATTTGTTTAATATTTGTTCGGCATGTTCTTTTGTTTTGATTTCCTTAGGGCTTATCACTTCTTCTATGATGCCTTCTTCATTTATAATAAATGTTGTTCTGAAAGTGCCCATATATTTTCTGCCGGCAAGCGTTTTTTCACCCCATACACCAAAAGCTTCTACCAGTTTTTTGTCTGTGTCAGCTATCAACGAAAAAGGTAAATTTTGCTTATCAATAAATTTCTGATGCGACTTCGCACTATCCACGCTCACCCCCAAAACAGCATAACCTTTGCTCAAAAGCATCTCATAATTGTCTCTCAAACTACAAGCCTGAGCTGTACAACCCGGAGTGCTATCTTTAGGATAGAAATATAACACTAGCTTTTTACCTTTAAAATCGGAAGCTCTTACTTCCTCTTCTTTTTCATTTATGCCTAATACCTCCGGTATCTTATCTCCTACCGTTAATACTTTACTTACTTCTTCCATTTTCTTGTCCTCTTTTTTTGATTCATTTGTTTTGCCACATGCCATAAATACCACGCTTGCAGCAAAAAATAAAATTAAACTTACAATTCTCATCTTCTTCAATTTGTAGCTGGTTCAAACCATTTCCCGTTGCAGAAGGTGGGTTCATAAAGAGCCATCTTATCCAATAGAGACTCAATGTCAGAGTCCACAATAATCAGATTCTTATATTCGGGCTTCACAAAGCCTTTCTCAATCATGCTATCAATAAACACCATCAATGGATCATAATACCCCTCCACATTCAACAGTCCAATAGGCTTTTTGTGCAAAGCAAGTTGCGCCCAAGTGATGATTTCAAACAATTCATCCATTGTCCCAAAACCTCCGGGCAGTGCAATGATCGCATCACACATTTCCTCCATCATAGCCTTTCGCTCGTGCATAGTTTTTACAATATGAATTTCGGTAAGTCCTTCATATTCCAATTCTTTTCGCTTCAGAAAATCAGGCAATATTCCATACACCTTACCTCCATGATCAATAGCGCCCAAAGCTACAGAGCCCATCAATCCTACTTTGGCACCACCATAAATCAATCCTTGCCCTCTGGCAGCCATTTCTTTGCCCAGCTTATATGCTTGCTGCATATACACAGGATCGATTCCTGCTGCTGAAGCACAAAACACTGAAATATTTTTTATACTCATCCGCTTTCTTTTTTTGTTCTGAACAAAGATAATAAATATTATGCCTTCTTCTTTCTCTCCGTTCGATTCTAATAAAACGTTTTAATCTTCTATCTTTGTTTTAATCAAAATAAACAATTCATAAAAATTTTTGAAAATGAAAAAAGTTTATTCAATCATAACATTTACGCTCATCCTTCTTTTTAGCCATTGTGCTACAGGTAAATATATCGACAACTCTCAAAACTGGGTCAGCTCAGCAAAAATGAATGAAGTAGAAATCTTTGTAGACACCGCCAGCATCAAGAAAGTGGGAAATATGACCATCGCCAAAGAGAAAAAAGTCTTCTATTCTGCTGAAAGTAAAGAAAACCACATCACAGCTATCAAAAACAAATTCACTGAGCGCAACCTGAAAGACAAGTCTGAAAAATGGGCAGACTTCAGTTACAGTATTTACGAATCTGAATACGATTGTTTGAACAACAGATTCAGAGTTCTATCTATCGAAGACTACGACTCCAACGGCACACGCATCATCAAAACGGTGAGCAACAAAAAGCAATTAAAGTGGCTCAATGTTGATGCCGAAACACTAGGAGACTATACTTTCTTCTATGTCTGCGACTATGGAAACTAAGCTTTAATTTGTCACTATTTCTTTTCCGAATGGGAATAGAGCTAGAGGAATCATCTTAAAGTGTTGCTTTCCAAAAGGGATACCAACAATTGTTATACAGAGTAATATACCCCAACACAGGTGGGTCAACATGATTGGAAGTCCACCAATAATAATCCAGATAATATTCATGATCAGGTTTATACATCCTGAGCCAGTTTCTCTCTGTACAACTTTGGATCCAAAAGGCCAAATAGCCATTACGCCTAGTTTAAAAGCTTGAAGCCCAAACGGAATTCCGATGATTGTTACAAGTAGTAAAAAACCAGCAATAAAGTATTCGAAGGCAATCATAAAGCCCCCAAAAAGTAACCATATTATATTTCCCAAGGTTTTCATATGTCTGTTTCTTTTGATTTTAGTTATATAATTTCTTCATTTAAAGATATGAATTAACTTTGAAGAATAACTTACTTTGTGTGGGATCATGAAAAAATATTTATTCGTGCTAATTACTACAGTTCTCTTTTGCTGCACTCCTTATGACAGCAATAAGGTGAATCACAAGTTAATTCAGGGAAAATGGATGCAAGTCGATTTAATCTCCTATGACGATCGGCTGGCACCTGTCGACGAAGATATTGCACCACAGAATGCTTCACTATATTTCTGGGGAGATAGTTGTGTAGAACACATCAAAGACATAGCAAGAGAACGATACTTCAAATTCAACATCAATAGTTTCATCATTGGTTTAGAAGAAGAAGGACATCCTACAAGCTATTTAAAGATAGCAAAACTAACAGAAGATTCCTTAGTCTTACATATTGATGCCAGAATACTAAGATACGCTAGAAACGATTAAATCATTGTTAATTCTTTGTTAGAAGACACAAAGTCTACCAAATCCGGGAAGAAAGCATCGAAAGCTCTACCAATTTCATCATAATGATCCACAAAGCTTTGATAGACGGGAGCATCCTCTGAAAGATAACTAGCTCTATTCTGTAGTCGCAGGAAACTCTTTTCAATCAACCATTTATATCTGTAGTTCAGCAACCAGTTTTCACTTTTCATGTACATAAACATACTGATAAAAGAAGATGGAAGCGAGCCACTCTTATCCTCTATAGCCCCATAGCACATTTCAGCAAATTGCTCCCAACCGTTCTCAGGCATAAATTTGTCTGATTTTGCTAAAAAATGATCAAACGAAATATCCAGAAAAGACCCACCATATCTGCCTGCTGACTCTTCAAAGAAAAGTTTCGCCTCTTTAACCACAGGATGCCTATCTGTAAAGGTATCAATTTGTCTATGCAAATATATACCTTGCTGAATATCTGAAGGAAGCTGTTCTATTCTTTTCCCTTTCACCATATCGGCAATCAGATTACCAACAATCAAACTAGGGTCTTCAAAAGACAGGTAAGCATGAGCTAAAAAATTCATGTGCCAAAATTATTGTTTATTATCACTAACAAAGGTACTAATTTTATCCTAAGGTCTGCCCTGTCGCTTCAGTCTCATAGTGGTAGTTATATTCCTATCCGTCTTCTGAAAATAGATCTCGTCTTCCGAAACCTCCAATGCTTTAAGATACATTCTTCTCACTCTAGCAGGAGCAACAATATTAGATGCAGACATATCTTGATAAACGATCCGCATTGTATCACCATATAGACGAAACGCTCCAGAGACATTGAATATCAATACATCTTTATTATCTATAGCTCTAAAAAATGTTGAGTCCCCTTTAAAAATATAAATATTACTTTGTCCTGATTCTACCTCCTCTAGCCAACGCCCTTCCACATCTTCCATCTGCAATAAAACCTCTTCTCTGCTTTGAGATAAAAGAACCAATGAGGAACAGAATAAGAGCAAGAAGAAATATATTTTTAGTTTAAATGACATGCTACTGTTGTATTACTGAATAATAAAATAGACTACTAATATTAGAACGAATGACCAAGGCACTTTGTTAAGCAAGATATAGTTAAGATAAAAAAATAAGGTTACTCTGTTGAAGAGTAACCTTATATATTTCGTTGTGCAATACCTGAAAATTATTATTCAGTAATACCCAATTTTGCTTTAACAAATTTATTAGCGTCAATGGCACTAGAGCCAGTGTAAAGAAGTGCTGCAACATCAACAATGTATTGGTAGTGTTGTTCGTCACCCACATCTTTGATCGCTTTTCCTACTTTTTCATGCACTGGAGTGATCAATTCTTGTTGATATCTTTGATACTCAGCTTGAACACTTTGCCCATGAGTTTCAAATCTTTCTTGAAGTTGAGTCAACTCTTTTTGACTTGTCATGATTTCGCTTTCAGTAACAGAAGCATCCTTGTTTTGGAATTTTTCTAGTTTTTGATTAAAAGCTTCTAGTTTTGTTTGATATTCAGATTCAATTGCTTGAAGGCTTTTTTGTAAGCTTTCACCTTTTGCTTGAAGTTTTGTTTGAACATCTTTCATCTCAGGCAACAAAGTCATGATTTCATTCGTGTTGACATAGGCAATTTTGTCCTGTGCCATCAGCATAACAGGTGCCAATAAACATAGTAGTAGGATCGTTTTCTTTAACATAAATTTTATTTTTTCTTGTATTTATTTTTTCTATTCTATCTCACAAATATATATATATTTATTTTGAATATCCCAATTTTGCTAATACTTCATTGCTGATATCTATTCTTGGTGATGCGAAAATCACATTTTCAGCTGCAGCTCTGTCAATAACAAGCTGATAACCCTTAGACTCAGAGATTTCCTTCACAGCTGTATAGATATCGTCTTGAATAGGTTTGATCAAAGACTCTCTCATTTTAAACAGCTCCCCTTCTGGTCCGAAGTATTTACGATTAAGCTCTTGTAGCTTTTTCTCTTTATCTACAATTGCATTTTCACGTTTTGTTTTTTGCTCCCCAGACAAAAATGATTGATCAGCTTGATAGCTTTGATACATAGTCTTCACCTCTTGTTGAGCTTTCTCAACTTCTCCTTGCCACTTTTTAGATACTACACTCAATTGCTCTTGAGCTGTTTCGTAGCTGCTTATATTTTTTAGAATATACTCTGTATCTATCAGTGCAAATTTCTGAGCATTAGCCACACCGATAGTACCAATCATGAATGCGAATAATAATATTAACTTCTTCATATTCTTTTAGTTTTGATTTATATTAAAAACACATATCTAAACATACATGTTCCTACATGCTTTCAATCATAAGACGCACTAAAGTATCAATTAGTTTATCCAGTGTTTCAGCATTTAGGTTTAATCAACTTTTTTTTAGAATTCTTGACCAATTATAAAGTGAAATTGGCTACCACTATATTGTCTGCTTCCATTTACAGGGTCGAAACCGTATGCCCAGTCTATCCCCATCAATCCAATCATTGGCAACATGATACGTGCACCAACCCCTGCCGAACGTTTCAGCTCAAATGGATTAAAGTCGCTCACATTTCCCCAAGCATTACCAGCCTCAACAAACCCAAGAAGGTAAATTGTCGATGTTGGTTCCAGAATCAAAGGATATCTCAACTCCATTCCAAATCTAGTATAAGCACTAGCTTGGCTTCCTAACGATCCGTTTTCATAACCACGAAGACCAATCGTTTCAGTTGCATAAGTACTTGAATATCCTGTCATACCATCTCCCCCAACATAGAATGTTTCGAATGGAGAACGTTTATTTTTATCATAATATCCTAAGAATCCTAGCTCTGCTCTAGTCATCAGCACTGGAGTTTTCTTTGTACTAGCAAGTGCTGTATAGGTTTTACTCTTGAATTTCCATTTATGATATTCTATCCATTTGAATTTTTCTCCTGGCTCATAATAGTTATCCACAGGTTTCATTGAAGCATAATCTTTCCCATCCCATAGCGAGAATGGAGGAGTAAAAGATGCACTCACCGAGAACTCTGTACCTCTACGAGGATAAACCGGGTTATCAACTGTCACTCTACTCAGTGTTAGATTTAATGCTAAAGAGTTACAAACCCCATTTTTTACCATAAAATATTGCCAATCATGCATTTTATAAAGCTGATATGACAGCTCTGCTTGTGCATAGAAGTTTTCGTCTGGCCATGTTAGACGCTTACCATATCCAATGGAAGCTCCTAACATCTGAATAGATTTGCT
Organism: uncultured Dysgonomonas sp.; assembly: GCA_937995835.1. GTDB lineage: Bacteria > Bacteroidota > Bacteroidia > Bacteroidales > Dysgonomonadaceae > Dysgonomonas. The sequence goes on from CALKIV010000028.1 coordinate 51,357, forward strand.
ATTATCAGCAGCTAAACTAAAGTCATTTCCTCCGTAACCGTAACCACCGTAACCTCCACCATAGCCTCCATAGCCGTAGTTTCCATAAGGGTTGTTCCAATAGCTGTTGCTATAATAATTACTGTTTATGTCTGTCTGTCTTGAATAGTAAAGCCCTACAGAAAGTGAGTTTGGTCGTTTACCTCCAAACCATGGATCGTAAAACGACATAGAGTATGACTGATAATATCTAGCATTAGTCTGAGCACTAAGAGTAAGCGTTTGTCCTTCACCTTGAGGGATAATTCCCTTGTAGCTGGATGGATTAAATAGATTCTTGATCGAGAAGTTGGTAAACTTCAAACTCAAACGCCCAATCACACCGGTTTGCCCCCAACCCGCCGAGAATTCCACTTGGTCATTTGCTTTAGAATGCAATGGGAAAGCGATATCCACAACTCCAGCCTCTTGATCTGGATTGATTTTCGGTTCAAAATTTTCCAAGTCGAAGTGCCCAATTTGACCGATCTCTCTCATCGTCATAATGATATCATCACGACTAAACAAGTTACCCGGTTTCACACGCAATTCTCTACGAACTACATCTTCATATACTCTATCATTTCCTGAGATAGATACTTTACGAATCGTAGCAGGTTGTCCTTCCACAATTCTCATTTCAAGGTCTACCGAGTCTGCCTCGATGTTAACTTCCACCGGGTTGACATTAGAGAAAAGGTAGCCTTGATTTTGATAGAACACATTCATCACAGCATCATCATCAGACTGCAAACGCTCCATCAATTTCTTTTGGTTATACACATCACCTTTTTTCATCATCAACACATAGTTGAGCCTATCTGTTGCTGCCTGTGTATTCCCTACCCAACGAACATTTCTGAGATAATATCGAGGACCTTCATCCACTTCAATATCAATATTCATCTTATTAGGCTTACCTTCAGCAGTGGCAGCATATACAGTATCTGACAAAATCGCCGCATCACGGAAACCAAGTTCGTTATATTTCTTTATTATATTTTCTTTATCTTCTTCATAGTTATCGGGTACATAGTTAGTTCCTCTCAAGAAGTTTCTGATCCATGCCCGCAAGCCACTTTTGTGCCTTGTCTTTTTCATTGTCGCTTCTAGAACATATGGTTCAACATCTTTTGTACCAATAATATTTACTCGATTAACTTTCGTTTTATTTTTCTTTTGCACATCAATATGCAAGATGATATTATTCTCCTTTGCTAAGTCAGGTTTTTCGGTAAAAGTTATTTCAGCTTTGTTGAAACCTTTTTCGTCAAAATACTTTTTCACTATTTCCTTAGCCTTGTCCGACTGATTTTGAGAAAATTGAAGGTTTCTAACCACACCAATTTTACCCTCAAGGTCATTACGTTCACCTTTCTTCATCCCACTAAAGACAATGTCTGAAACCAAAGGACGTGATTTCAAACGGATATCGATCCATATCTTATTACCTTCTATCTTGTCAGCTAATACTTCTACCTCTGAAAATAAGCCTAATCTCCAATAGCGTTTTACAGCATTCGTAATCTCTGCTCCTGGAATCTCAATAACCTCACCCACTTGCAGCTCCGAAAACCCAATAAGCGTGTAATCTTCATACATAGGATTGATATTTCCACTTATTTTGATATCTGCCACTTCATATTTTTTGGCTGAAGAGTATGAGATAACCGGTTTAGGCTCATTGTCCGTAGGGCTAATCGAATCATTAATAGCCACTATTACACTGCCTTCTGATATCCCATTAGCATACGAATGTGAGATTGATATGAGGATAAAAGAGATGAAGATTAGTAGTCCTTTTTTAAACATGTTTTCAACTGTATATATTAACTTCTTTAGTTACTTAGGTTTATATTGAGGGTTATAATTGTTCGCTGGTTTTTCCAAAACGACGTTCACGGTTTTGAAAAGCAACGACAGCTTTGTATAATGACTCCTTGCCAAAATCTGGCCATAGTTCATCAGTAAAGTAAAGTTCTGCATAAGCAATCTGCCAAAGCAGAAAATTGCTAATACGGCATTCTCCACCCGTTCTGACAAGCATATCTGGGTCTGGAAATTCTTTTGTAGTCAAATAGTTAGAAATCATTTCTTCGTTGATATCTTGCGAAGAAAGATTACCGTCCTTGACTTCCGTTGCAATTTTTTTCATTGCTTGAGTTATTTCCCATTTTGAAGAATAACTTAGTGCTAGAATAATGGTAGACCTCTTTCCTTTAGAAGTAGCCTCCAAACACTCATCCAAAGCTTTTCGAGTTCTTTCAGGAAGTCGATCTAAATCTCCAATCACTTTTAGTACAATTCCATTTTCAACCAGTTCGGCAGTTTCATTAGCCACAGCCTGCACCATCAACTCCATTAGAGCATCAACTTCGGCGGTTGGGCGATTCCAATTTTCTGTCGAAAACGTATATAGCGTAAGATATTTGATTCCTATTTCAGCGGCAGCTCGCATCACTGTACGTACTGACTCAACCCCTCTTCGATGCCCCTCAGTCCTATCCATCTGTCGGGATTTGGCCCATCGTCCATTACCATCCATGATAATGGCAACGTGACTAGGAACTTTAGATTTGTCTATTTGGTCTATTAATGACATCTATAAAAAAATTGTTTATTACTCTATGTTTAAACATGGACATTCTCTGGCACCAAAACTCCATGTTACACTGAACATGGTGAGAGAATACCAATCCTTATTCTTAAAGACGCTACTCTTTATTTTATAAGGATCATTTAATTGCAATCCCCCTTGCTTGGTGACATCAAAAGAATCGCTGAACAGTCTTCTGAATGAAAATTCGAAACCTAAGTTCAGGCGATCTTTCACCTTATATTTTAGTCCTATCCCCATAGGGATGTTTGCATCAAAAAAAGTTTTATCACCTCCTGCAAATGTGAACCCAATGCCTGTGAACACATAAGGGGTGAATCGTTTTGCACCCAAATATGCAAACTGATCACTATAACTGAAGAAGTTGAACTCAATCTGAGTACCTACTTCGCCAAAGAATCTTTTGAAGGATGCATGTTGCTCGAATGGAAATGCATTCGAAAAGTCTCTAGTATCACCAGAAACTTGCCCCATCAAAAGATTAGTTTTTAATCCCCAACGCAAATCGAAATTGTATCTGAATACGCCTCCGAAAGCAGGACCTATATCATTGTATAATTTTGTTTTGTTGGCATCGCCCATATAAAAGCTAACACCAGCCATTCCACCAATTTCATACTTATAATCGTCTTGAGCCTTAGCAGAAAGCGAATATAAAGAAAAGATGATTAAAAGAAAGGGAATATAGTTGTATTTATTTTTCATCACTGTATTAATAAATCCATATACTCCAATAACGCTAATCTTTCTCTTTAAGTATTTTTGGGTTAGTTAATTCTCTTATGAGTCAACTTATTTAAGCGTCCTCTCCAGATCTTATCTGAATAAGAGACGTTATCTCCTTTGAGTTTTCCGCCGAAAATCCAAACAAAATTATCTTTATCTACGACAACAGAAGGCATATCCATCCCGTTCTCGATTATATCTTTTTGAAACACTTTCTTTTTATCTGCTTTAGCCCAATGAGATCCATACCCCTTGCTAGTGTAAATAGAATCATTAGAAATCATATACATCTCTTTAGCATAAGCGAAAGTGGTTACTCCATGTTTATATTCAGCTAGATCGTCTTTATAACCTTTCACAGCCTCAATCTTGTTGCCGGTCAGCTCTCTGATTACCCACGATCTATTGATCAATTCTTTCTCAGTATTCTTGCCACCTGTTACCACCAAATATTCTTTTCCTAAACCAATGCCATCACCTGACACTGTTGAGAAATCTGCAATAGGGAAATCACTTGGCACCGTTGGGCTCAAGAAACCTAACTCAGTAGGATTGTCAATATCTGCAATCTTAGCCTTTGCAAAAACAGATACATCTTTCGATTTTTTTATGATGAAAAGAAGATTGCTAGAAGTTTGATCGTCCAAGCTAGGTAGAGACCCTATAAGGGCAGACACATGATTGGCAGAGTGCGCTGTCCATTGCGTCCAATCGCCATCTTCCTTCACAGTATAAACTTTTCCATCTTGTGCACCGATCACAAAGTAGCCATCAACTAGCTGGAAGCTTTTAACAACAACCGAGTTCGACAAAAGATTAGTAGCTTTAATATTTTCCCATACTACAGTTTCTCCCTCTATTTTGCTAGAGTAAAGATATACTTTCGATCCATCATTGGTCAACGAATAGAAAGTCGTTTTATCTGTATTAGCAATGGTCTTATTTTCACCAACTTTAGGTAAGTTGATAGGTTTCTTGTTTGCATCCATCACCCTCATCCAACGGATGGAGTCAGGATCTGAAGTATGAACATTATATATTATAGAATATCTTCTTTCTGTACCATCAGGAGCTATAACTTTTAGTTCCGGTAAAAAATAACCATCATTTCCTTTTTGGATAAACTGTACAGAGTCTGTTGTATTCCATGTTTCTTCAGGAATAGAGTCATTCCCTTGCTTGTCTTTATATACCAAATCGATGCGAGCAGGGGTAGAAGAGTAGGACATCGTCAATTTCAACTTAAGAGAATCGAAATTGATCCCTTGTGGCAATGAATCCACATTGTAGATGAGATACGAATTTTTATTAATAATGGTAAAAGCCGTTTTGGCCATTGCCGGAAATCTAGCCGAATCTGCAGCATTGCTTGGTGTTGCTGCAATACTGAAACTGGATATCTGTCCATCAGGGCTCAACTCTCCTATTTCATAGTTTGAATCACTATTACAAGAGGTATTAAAAATCAAGAAAGCCAAGCAACAGATTACTAGCCTTGTAAAAACTCTTAAATTCATATAATTTGGTATGTATTTTACTTATCTAATGTGCAAAAGTAGTAAGATTTTCTGCTTATAAGTCAATAAATTGAATATTTATAATTTTTTAAAGTTGATCTTTTATCAAATGCACCTGTTTTGAATCTCCCCAAACTCGTTCTTCGGATACCATATTCCAGTCGATAGCAGGTGCTTTAACCCCTTCGAGAAATGGCTCACAACCGATTTCGACAAAAGCCTCATCCCACAAATTAGCATTTATTACAGATTGTAAAAGCTTTGCTCCACCCTCTATCATCATAGAGTTTATACCCTTTGCTTTTAATACTTTAAGGATTGATTGAAAAATATTTTCATCAAATTTGACCTGCACATACTCCAAATTTACGTTAGAATCTGCAACAACCTCTTTTTCTGTAAAAACGATTGTGGCCACTGCATGATCATGAATATTACAATCAGAGGGCAATCTTAACGTGCGATCTACAACGATACGTGTAGGACTTTCACCATGCCAGAGACGTGTAGTCAACGAAGGATTATCTGCCAGCACCGTATTGGTGCCCACCATGATAGCATCAACCTCTGATCTCAACTTATGAACTAACAGTTTTGTGAAATCATTGGATATGGCCGTTGGCAAATCATTAGCATCTTTTCTTGCTTTATCAATAAAGCCATCTTTCGATTGCGCCCATTTAAGATAGACATAAGGACGACCTGCCAGTTGCACTTTGTTAAACTCTTTATTCAGTTGCAAGCACTCCTGCTCCAACAGTCCAACTTTTGTTTTAATTCCTGCCTCTTGCAACATGCGCACACCTCTGCCCGACACTTTGGGAAATGGGTCTAAACAGCCTATAACCACATTAGGGATCTGCGAATCAATGATCAACTGAGCACAAGGAGGGGTTTTTCCATAATGAGAACAAGGCTCTAAAGAAACATACAAAGTAGCATGCTTCAGCAAGCTTTTATCCTTTACACTTGCAATGGCATTCACCTCTGCATGTGCTTGACCATATTCCCGATGATAGCCTTCTCCAATTATTTTGTCCTCATGCACTAGCACAGCACCCACCATAGGGTTGGGACTCACTGCCCCCCTCCCTTTCTGTGCCAGCTGAATGCATCTGTGCATATATCTAGTGTCAACAATCATCCTCTTCGCTTAATATTTATTTTATCGGCTTGCAACAACCTCAATCTCCACCAATGCCCCTTTCGGCAAATCTTTCACAGCAAAGGCTGAGCGTGCCGGAAACGGAGCTTCAAAAACCTCAGCGTAAACCTCGTTCATCGCTGCAAAGTCATTGATATCAGACAAAAGAACCATTGTTTTAACAACTGCATGAATGCCCAATCCTGCTTCTTCTAGTATTGCTTTCACATTGCTCAATGCCTGCTTTGTTTGTTCTTTTATTCCTCCCGAAACGATGTTTCCGGTGACAGGATCGATGGGCAATTGCCCTGAACAAAAGATTAATCCATTTGCTTCAATAGCCTGACTGTATGGGCCAATAGCTGCGGGAGCTTTTGTTGATGATATAACTTTTTTCATAGCCAATAGATATATTATTATTTAAGACCTCGTTGTCTCACTACTTCGTAAATAAGCACCCCTGCAGCCACCGAAACATTGAGCGAATCAATTGTTCCAACTTGAGGTATCTTTACTAAATCGTCTGACAATCTTAAACTTTCATCCGAAACACCAATATCCTCTGCCCCCATAATAAGTGCCACAGGCCCTTTATAATCTATTTCAGTATAATAGTCTTTGGCCTTTTCGGTAGCCGAAACCACTTTCAAACCACTATTTCTTAAAAATTTGATAACACCAGATAAACTTTCCTCTTTGCAAACAGGGATAGTCATCAATGCTCCCGCAGATGTTTTTACAGCATCCGCATTCACACTCACACTACCTCTAGCAGGGATTACAATAGCATCTACACCAGCCACTTCGCAAGTTCTGGCGATAGCCCCAAAGTTTCTAACATCTGTTATTCCATCCAATATTAAGATAAATGGGTCTTTACCATTCTCGTACAAAAATGGAACGATATCCTCTATCTTCTGATACGTGATAGCCGATAGCAAAGCGATCACTCCTTGGTGATTCTTACGTGTAAACCTGTTCAGACGCTCCATCGGAACACGTTGTACCGGAATATTTAATGGTTTGAGCAAGTCGAACAGCTCCTTAGACAAGTCACCCTGCAACTCTCTCTTCACCATTATTTTATCTATCTCTTTTCCGGCTTCCACTGCTTCCATAACAGCACGAATGCCAAAAATCATTTCTTTTTCTTTCATTATATATAATTGTATATCTTAAATACTGTTTTTCTTAAACTAGAGCTAAAGGTAGAAACAAAAAGGATTTTTAGCTCAATTTGATACTATAAATATCATAAACTACTGCTCTAGCCCCAAACCCTTCTTTCTGAGAAATGAGTCCTTCATTGAGATACAAGCCATTGTTCTCTGTAGATATTCCATAATCGAAATATCGTTTCCCGCTTCGCTTTGCTTCTCTTATCACATAGTCAATCAGCAAATCTACGGCGCCAAACTTTCGCCCTTCTTGCGTAGCCGCTGTATATTGCGCATGTACCACATTTTTAGAAACAAACACGACCTCTCCTCCAAGCATTTCACCTGAAGAAGAAAAAGCTCCATACAGTTTAATGTTTTCAGGAAAAAGATTCGATAATTTACTTATCTCTTGTAAAGTATGAACAGGATACGAAGTATATCTTTTCATTAGATTTTGAGATAAAATTTCCCAAAAAGTAGTATAATCACTTGTTTCCCTCACCACTATACCTTCTCTCTCAGCTTTCTTTAAGCCCGAAATTCTTGACTTAGAGTATTCAATATCATCAGACGAAAACTGAATGGCTGACGAAATTCCTCTAGCTACCAATTGTGCCTTATGCAGAAACAATGCATACAAATCCTCCTCTGCTGGATGTTGGTGATAAATATGGGGAATTGCCTTGTAAATAATTTCTCTTACTCCTTTATCCTTCAAAAATGTGATCGCACAGTCGAACATTTCTAACACATCCAATGCCTTAGTCTCTCTACTCGTGATCAGTCCTCCATAAGTTAAGCCTTGGTGAGTGTAAAAAACATCCTCTTTTATATTGCCTGGAAACAAACCGATGATACTATCATTTCTGTTAAACAAAATCGATAGATCATCAAACCGATCTGAATGATACTCCATAAAGTCTCTCTGAAACAGGAAAGTACCATTCTTTGATGCTTGAACAAAGGCATCCCATTGCTTTTTATCTTTATCGGAATAAACTCTAGCTTCCACTCCTATATTCTTTAAATTTTTCGTAAGAGTTGATATAACCATCCAATCCAAACTTTTCGGAAGCAAGAGCTAAACAAGTAGCACCAGAGGAATATTCTTTTTCTCGTGCCCAAACTCCCGGAGGGATGTGCAGACCTTGACTAGGACTATTTAGACGCACAATCCGTTTATTTACACCATCATCAAGTTCTACTTCAAAACTTCCGGTGGTAGCTATCAACACCTCATGACAATAGCGATGTGCGTGCATTCCACGCTCAGCCCCACTTGGGATATCATAAATATAAAAAACACGCTCGATGTCGAATGGAATATTCTTATTGGATTCCACTGGTGTAATGTTTCCTGCTCGATCTCTAACGATGGGAAACTGAAGAATAGAGCAATCGAAAACGGTGTTATATTGGGGTATACGCACCTCTTTGAGGGTTTTAGCATCAGATGCAGATAATATTTCTGACGACTTAGAGCTTTGAATAAAGTCTGTATAATTTCTCAAATATTCTTCTTCACTAAAACTACCCGAATTGAGTATCAAGCAAACTGAATTTGTAGAAAAGTTGGCCAACGTTCGCCAAGTCATGCACGGCACGTAAAGTGCTTTATAGGAACGGTTTAAAGTATAGACTTTTTCTTCTTCGCCATCATCTAGAATAACATCGAAACTTCCTGAAAGAGCTATGATCACTTCTTGCTGCGACTTAAAAGCATGACTGCCACGCTCTTGCCCACCCGGCACATCATAAACCCAATAGGTACGAGCAATGCGAAACGGAACATGAGTTTCGATCTCTAAAAAAGAAAGATTTCCTCTCTCATCCTCCATCTTGGGAAGATCAAAGAAGAACTCTTTATCCAGATCATACTCTAGTTTTATCTTCTCAGCCATGGCTCCGGATTTAACTTAGTTCTGCTTTGCCACAATTGAAAATGCATCTGCGAGATATTTGTATTAGGGTCAGTATAAACCGTTCCCAAGGTCTGACCAGTAGACACCTTATCACCTTTTTTAACTGTCACGGTTTGTATATTTCCATAGAAGGTGTAATAATTTCCGTGGCGAATGATGACGCATGTACCATAGCCCGGAAATGAAGAAATATAGGTTATTTCTCCTGTAAATACAGCTTTAGCCTCTGCAGATGCTTGTGACTGAATATCAATCCCCCCACTTGAGGTTGTAACCCAGCGACCATGCTTCTGAGGACCAAAACGGCTCGTTATCGTATAGTCACCTGATATAGGGAAAGGCAATCTACCTTTATTGGAAGCAAAATTGTTAGACAATTTGACGTTTTCTTGCGTGGAAACGACAGCCACTGCTGGCTTCGTTGCTGTCCCTTTCGAAGGTGTATCAGTAGTCTCTTTAGGCTTTTCACCTCCTGTAGAAGCTAGTTCCTGTGCCGCCTTTGCCTCTTGACGAGCCACCTCCTCAGCAATCAACTTTTCGATCTGCCTATCCAAAGCTTGCGCTTGCCGTTTTTTCTGATCAAGGATGCGTTGCAAATCTTTTTGATTCTTCTTTGCTTTGTCTACTTCTTCCTGAAAGTTAAGCTCTTCTTCTTTTAGCTTCTGTTGTTCATTAGCTCGCACTGACAATAGTCCTTCTTTTTCAACTTTAGCCAACTGCAATGAATCTTGCTTCAAACCTAATAAATCATTTCTGCTTTGTATTTCGCCTGCTTGACGCTTTCTCCATTCTGAATAATCCTGCAAATACTTGAATCTACGATAAGACTCTCCGAGAGAACCTCCAGAGAGAACGAACAAGAGATTATTATCTCCTTGCCTATTGCGCATCATGCTAACAATAGCCTTATGATAGGCATCTTTCTTGATCAACAGTTCGCCCTCCAAGGCTTTCACCTCGGCTGCTATCTCATTCTCTTCCAGCACAATTTGCTCCACTTCTTGCTCCAGTAGTGTAACTATTTTTTGTCGACTTTCAATTTGTGAAGACAACAACTTGATTCTGTTAAGTAGGGAAGCCGTATTGATTTGTGTATCCTTCAACAGCCGATCAGTATTCTCAATATCTAGCTGAGCCTGCAACCTTTGCTTTTCTAAATCTTTCAATTTATTCTTCTGAGCAAAGAGCGCTGACACACAAAATAAGAATATGAGCGTAAGGACTACATTTTTCATCAACTGCTAACTACTTTAGTTTCATATATTCTCCAATAAGATCCAAGATGTCCACTTTCTTATATTTAGAAGGAACAGAAGTGTCAACATTCAGATCTGTATTGACATCCAATGTGGAGTATGAAATACCTACATTCATTTTTTTAGCCTTTATGGTCAGATTAGCTTCCATATCAGTAGGGTAAATAAATGCTCCATCTTCTACAAATTTGTCATAGTTCCACAACAAAGACACTCCCTTAGAAGAACTATTAATCAGCGTGGAAACTATTCTTTCTGCAGGATTGACAGAAAAAAGATACTCAATACTATTATGATCTTGTGTATGCAACAAATACTTATTATCTTCAGCCTTAATATTAAACTTGCTATAATCATTTTTGTTCACACGGTTCTCCCCTGCCACAAACAACTGATTGGTCAAAAGAGCTTGTAGATTATAAAAATTGAAAGCGACCATAGCACTCACCCCTGTATCTTTTAAATCCACCTCAGCATAACGTGCGCTAAGTCTGTCGATCAACACTATTTTTTCGGGGGTAATATCTACTCGCATGGCTTCGGCTCCAATGATTGGAATGCGAACGGAAGCCTGCAACACTTCATCTTTCACTAATTTAAAAACAGTTGTCAGCCTTTTACCCTTAACAGTCACGCTACCCTTGGTGGTGATTGTCTTATAGTCCAACTCATGCGAAAGGATATCATCTACCACCTCAGTATGGGTTTTAGCCTTCAGTGTTCCATCAGCATCCACCAAAGTTACCTTCTTTGACTTACATCCAGCAAAGAAAAGCAAAGAGAGCAAGATGCCAACTAATAAATATGATTGTGTATAGGTATATATTTTTTTCATTCTGCAATATATTCTTTAGTCTCTATTTTACGGTCTAGCGTTTTTGACTCGGAGTCTCCCACTTCCTTAGCTTTAATCCAATATTCCAAGGCTTTTTCTTTTTCATCAGTCATATAGAGCACATCACCATAGTGTTCATAAACCTCTGCACTGATTTCTTCCTTATCCTTCGTATTTTCTATTCCGTTTTCGATATATATTTTGGCCATACTGTAAGCCTTTTGCTTAAACAACACCCACCCATATGTATCTAAATAGGTAGGATTCAGAGGCTCTGCCTTAATCGTCTGGCTACTCATCTTCTCAGCTTTGTCCAAATCTTTATTGTCAATGGCCAGAAAATAGCTATAATTATTCAGGATTCCTAGATTACCGGGGTTAGCCTTCAAAGCCTTATCATAAGCAACATAGGCACTATCTTTTTGCTCTGTGTGATAGTACAGATCTCCAATCTGTCCATAGAAATCAGACAACAATTTGCGATTTTGTACATCTACAAACACCACACCCTCCTGAAAAGCAGCAAGTGCCGGTTCATAATTTTTCTCTAAGTAATGCGATAGACCTAAATAGAAGTAAAATTGTGGTTGATCCGGTATATTCTTGATCGCAGTTTCACAAATCTCAGCTGCCAGTTTTAGGCTATCGGGAAATGCTGTAGAAAGCATCTGCTCCCATCCCAAAGGATTACTTGGATTAGCTTCTGCAAATAACTTATATTGAGCTCTAGCTTCATCTTTTTTATTCTGTATAGCCAACAAATTACCATACATCATATTGAGATTAGGCTCTTGTGGATGTTGAATCATCAACGTATCAAATAGCGCATTCGCTCTTTCAATGCCTTTACCTCGCTGCTGAAGTGTACCCACATATTGAGCCAGTATGCCTAATTTGGTCTCTACATCCATCTTGTGACTGATCAGAGCAATATTTAACTCCTTCTCAGCTTCTTCTTTTTTACCAACCTTTTCATAATAGTTAGCCATAGAAGATATCAGATAAGGATTATCCGGATCCAACCCCTTAGCTCTTGTGTACGTCCTCAAGGCTTCTGCATCTTTGTCTGCATGCAAATACAAGTCTCCTAACAGGATGTAGTAATTTATTTCAGTAGGATATTTATCAATATAACGTTGAATTTCAGCAAAAGCTTTTTGCTCTTGCCCCATCTGCGTAAGCAATTGGTACTTCTGCAAACTAATTTTTTCGTTCATTCCCACAAATTGCTCCAGCTTGTCTAATGATTCCACCGCCTTCATGTAATTTTCTCCTTGTCGATATGCCTCCGCTAGGTAAATGTACAAGTTTGTTTTCTCTGGATATTTGTCTATCAAGGATGAATACTGAGCGATAGCTGTTTTATAGTCTCCACTCTCGAGACAAAGTGTGCCATAGGCTGTCACATAGTAATAGTTAGACGGATCATACTTAGATGCACCCCTAAACATTGTCAAGGCATTTTCTTTATCCTCTATTGAGCTATAATAATTCCCCAATTCATACAATACGGCAGCATTTGTAGAATCTAGTTCATGACAATATTTTAAATAGTCAAAAGCTGTACCATACTGTTCTTGCGCACGAGCATGCATCGCCTCGTAAAAAAGGAAATCAAATTTATACTTTCCTTTCTTATCCAAATCTCCACTTGGCACAGAAGCAAAAGAGGGTACCAAATATAGGAAAAGAAGAGAGGTATATATAATTCTAGTAATATACATAGGTTAATTTTATCAGTTTTGTTACTCTTTGCCAGTATGACCAAACCCACCTTGTCCTCTATCGGTGTCAGAAAGTTTCTCTGCATCAACCAACTCCACTTGTGTATATGGAGCTATCACCATTTGGCAAATGCGCTCACCATCGTTGATCACAAAATCTTCATTTGACAAGTTTACCAAAATAATTTTAATCTCACCTCTATAATCAGCATCGATTGTACCCGGAGAGTTTAAAACAGTAATCCCATGTTTAGCAGCCAACCCACTTCTCGGGCGAATTTGCGCTTCATAACCATCAGGGAGTTCGAGACTCAAGCCAGTACCCACCATTACTCGCTCCAAAGGTTTCAAGTTGATCGGCTCTGTGATATAAGCCCTCAAGTCTAAGCCTGCGGATTGAGAAGTTGCATATTCAGGAAGAGGATGATGAGATTTATTTATTATTTTCACTTTCATATTCTAAAACGTATTGATATAATATAGATGTGCGAAATTACGTAATTCTTTGTTATGAGCGTGGTAAATTCATTAATATTAATACTTAAAGATAGGGACTGAAAAATAATTTTCACTTTTTTTGAAAAAAAACCTCAAATTGTTTTGGAGATAAAAAAACTTCGCATATCTTTGCATCGCATTTCAGAGGAAGTGTCACTCCAAAAGAGTAAACAAATAGGGCGGTTAGCTCAGCTGGTTCAGAGCATCTGGTTTACACCCAGAGGGTCGGGGGTTCGAATCCCTCACCGCCCACAAAAACATAAAGTCTGTTAGTCATTAGATTAACAGACTTTTTCTTTTTTATTAAAGTCAATAAAAACTTAGAGGTATAACATACCTCTACTTTTCACTTCTCTAGACAAGAGCATGCAGAGCCACAGCAGCTTGTGATAACCAATCACATTCTAACAACAAATTATCGAATTCAGAATTTGAAGAGAAAGAAAGAGACTTCCTTATTCGTGTAACAGGTAACCACCCAAAAGATGCTCTATATAGCTGCCTGTGTAGATTAATCGGTGCCTTCTCCCTCTTCTAAACCCTTTACTTTTTTAATTATTACCTCTAGCCTCTAGATACTCCTCCTTCAGCTTACATACAAGTTCTTTGACACTAGATATCTTTTTCAACAAATGAACATTCACCCCTGTAAAAGCATAGCCTTTTTTCATGTTTCCTCTAGCTGCTTGATACAGACATTGCACAATACAATAAGGGCTTTTGGTATAGTCACACGTTTTGATACAATGAAATGGGCATGTTTTAGGTTTCTCTAATCCTTTTTCCACATTTTGTATAAACTCACCATCGATAGCACGTCCCGGCATACCTACTGGACTTTGAATAATTTTTATATCCTCTTTACCAGCTTTTATAAAACTATTTTTGAAAGTATCAGAAGCATCACATTCTGTAGTGGTCACAAAGACTGTTCCCATTTGCACCCCTGACGCTCCTAGCTTAATAAACTCATGAATATCTTGTCCTGTTGATATTCCTCCAGCTGCAATCACTGGAATATTTTTTTCTGCGTGGAAAGAATTTGCAATCTCCACTACTTCAGGTATTAAATTCTCTAAAGCATAGTGTTGATCATCAATTTGATTTTTTTTAAACCCAAGATGTCCCCCAGCTTTAGGCCCCTCCACAACTATTGCATCAGGCAGGTAATTGTAATTAGCTTTCCACTTATCACAAATAATTTTAGCTGCGCGAGGCGAAGATACAATTGGAACAAGCTTTGTTGTACTATCTTCTGTCAAATAAGATGGCAAATCAAGAGGTAATCCTGCACCAGCAAATATTACGTCTATTTTTTGAGCTATCGAGGTTTTAACCATATCAGCATAATTATTCAATGCAACCATTATATTTACACCGATAATCCCTTTACTTTTTATCTTAGCCTTGTTGATTTCTTCTGTCAATCCTACAATACACTTATTAAGATAATCTCCAGGCGATTTGTGATATATCAAGCCTAAACCTGCACATGATATAACTCCAACTCCACCTTCATTGGCCACAGCTGATGCTAAGTTTGATAAAGAGACACCAACGCCCATACCTCCCTGTACTACTGGAAGCTTTACTTCCAAATTACCTATAAAGAATGATTTCATTTGATTCAAAATGCGCCATGAAATAATAAATATTTCATAACAAGTTAATTAATAATATAGATAGAACACAAGTGTGTTTTAATGCTGATTCTAATATCAAAAGGTAATTACCTATAATTACAAAAGTAAATAAAAGTCAGCATTAGTTGCAAATGAAATGGTTTTATTTGGAATTAGTCATCTTTAATTATCAATTAACACGAATCTACTTATCCAAACAATTCGAATTTTAAAAGATAGAGTTCCAAACTTATTTCTATCGAAACAGTTAGGAACTCCAGAATTCTTTAGATATGCAAATAATTTATTTTGCTAAAGGATAAGTCCTTTTTTCAAAATGACACCCCATTCACTTTCACATTTGTCAACTTAAAATCACTGATAATATCCATATCTATCTCAGATTTGGTATTTGCAGTAATATCAAGATTCTCAAATATAAAATTAGATAGTTTGTATTGCTCTGATTTTCTGACATCGAAAAAAGCATTACATTTCATTTTGATATTGCGCATGGTGATATGCGAAGAACGAGAGAATGGCTTCTCTTCACCTTTTAAATCGAAAAACTGATTCCAAGGTTTAATATAAAGAAAGCTTTCAACAGTTCCGGTAATATCTTCCACTGTTATATATTCATAATTTTGTGGAGTATCTGTACGCATTTTCAACCACAACAAGCGTTTTGCACTATCAATACTACAACGACGCAGCAGTACATTATGGTTATGAATCGACTCACTGCCACTGGTTAAAACGCTATGACAGAATCCATAGGTGCAATCTTCGATTAAGATATTACGATTTGAACCATTATTCTCATCTTTATTGGCGAGTGGTCCTTTTCCTCCTTTCAATGCTATACCATCATCGTTAACTGAGATGAAACAATCTTTGATATGAACATTCGTGCATACATCGATATCGATTCCATCTGAGCTAGGAGCACGTACAGGCTCTTTTGGAGCAAATATATGAAGATTTAGAAGTTTAACATTATCACATTTATAGAGATGTGTGGTCCAAAATGGAGAATTTATCAGATTGACACCTGAAAGCTGTACATCCTTACTGTTTGAGATATACACTAATCTTGGGCGCATCTCGTCCAGATTAGTACATTTTGGATTAAATGTTCTTCTTAGCCAAAAAGACTCCCAATATCTCAAGCCATTGCCATTTATCGTTCCTTCGCCCGAAATGGTAAACCCATCCACTTTATCTGCATTGATTAGCGCAGGAAAATAATTGATGCTTTGCCCTTCCATACGAGTTGGGATAACTGGAAAATCACGAATATCATCACTTCCTTTTATCATCGCATTTTTCACTAGATGAAGGTGCGTTTTGGGCTTGAAAAACAATGCCCCACTCAAATAAGTTCCCTCAGGAATTAGGATCACCCCTCCCCCTGCCTCATAGGCTTGGTCAATCACTGCTTGTATGGCTGTAGTTTGCACTAATGTACTATCGTTAACTACTCCATAACTGGTGACATTGTAGCTTTTTCCTAGAGCTTTAATATCTACTATTTCGTTCTGTCGGAACCAGTCTGGTATTGGAGTACCATCCGGAAATATATCTTTAGCCGATAGATGTGCACTAAAAAGTATATAACACAAAAGTGTTAAAAATTTCGCAGTCTTCATTTTGTTAGGTCTTTTAATTTATGGTTAATTCAATTATTAAGATACATCGTAAAATAAATGAAAATAACCCTTTTAGACCCTGACAAAATGGTTTTAAAGGCATACTATTGTATCAGACTATCTCTTCTTCCACATTTTCATCGTCTATCTGCCTAAACTGAGATGGTCTTTCCTTAAATTGCTCTTTAAAACATTTACTGAAATAATATGGATCGTTGAATCCTACTTTATAGGCGATTTCAGAAATATTGAATTCCGTAGTTCGAAGTAAAATAGCTGCTTTTTTTAATCTTACCACACGCAAGTATTCATTAGGAGACAAATTCGTTATCCCCTTAATCTTTTTATAAAACAATGTTCTACCCATATTGGCTTCACTAGCAAAATCATCGATAGAAAATTCGGGATTATCTAAGTTTTTTTCTACTATCTCAAGCACCTTGGCTATAAACTTATTATCTCTATCAGACGTAGATATTGTGATAGGGATCTCTCCCGGTTCATGAGCAAATTTATACTGGAGCTTTTCTCGTTGCTCTATCAGTTTCACAATACGAGAAATCAGATACTTAGTGCTAAAAGGCTTGGTTATATAAGAATCTGCACCAGCGTTTATCCCTTCCAGACGATGCTCGATAGATGAATGAGCCGTCAGAAGAATGATGGGTATATGACTTGTTTCAATGTTTGATTTCAATTTCAGGGTCACTTCAAAGCCATCCATCTCTGGCATCATCACATCGCAGACTATAAGATCAAAGTGTTCTTCAGTTGCTATGTTCCATCCTTCAAGCCCATTGGTAGCGATTGTCACAGTAAAATACTCATTTAATTGATCCTGCAAAAAGGAACGAACTTCTTCATCATCTTCAATTAGAAGTATTTTATATTTTCGTGTAATAGAATTTTCATCAAAAGATTCGGATGTAGAAGCACTATCTTCAATCCGATTCTCCCTCCGTTCCACAGAAGACGTCTCTATAATATCACTTTTATCGTAAACGGATTCGGATGTAGGTAAAGAAACAATAAAAGTAGCTCCCCCCCACTCCGATTGCTCATACTTGATTTCACCTTTGTGTGCTAGAATGAGCTCAGCAGAAAGATTCAACCCGATGCCAATGCCTGACGATGAATAGTTAATTTGCTTAAAGCGTACAAATAAGAATTCTTGTTTGTCAACAGGTATTCCTATTCCTGAGTCGGATACTTTGAATATAAATTGATAATCAGATTCATCAAAAATAAGCTCTACTGCAATTTTCCCTCTCGCTGGAGTATGCTTAAATGCATTAGACAACAGATTAAATAGCACTTTGTCGATCTTTCCTCGATCGACTAAAAGAATAGCCGATTCTTTACTCGTCGAAAAAGTAAAGTCTATTTCATTTTTAGAGGCAGTATCTTGAAACATTTCAAAAATATCTTTCATAAATGCAACAACATCTATATACCTTAGCCGTAGATCCATTTGATGTTTTTGAAGCTTGCGAAATTCAAGAAGCTGATCAATTAGACGTAAAAGTTTGACAGAACTCTTATCTAAGATCTTTATATGTTTTCTTAACCTCTCGGGCAACTCCATATTATTCATGTTTTCGATACTACCTTGAATAATCGTTAAGGGAGTTCTAAACTCGTGAGAGATGTTTGTAAAAAATCGTAATCTGAACTCCGTTAGTTGTTTTTCAACAACTACATCATTATGCAGCTTATTCATTTTTAGTATCAGCCTAATAGCAAAAAACACAATCAAGGACAATAGTATAAAATACAGAAAAAAGGCTTGAGGTGATTTCCAAAATGGAGGAGTGATGAAAACAGCTAACTCTGTTTCAGCATTATCCGAAGAATGTAGATTATCTATTGCCTTAACTTTGAAAATATATTTCCCCGGAGGGATATTTTTATATGTTGCTGTATTGTATGACGTCACAGGATTCCAAGTATGATCATATCCTTCAAGAATATAGGTATATCTATTGGTCGATTCATTCTGAAATTCAAGAGACGAAAACTCGATGCTGAATGAGTTCTGTGTACTGTTAAGTTTTAATTCTTTAGTTTTGGTAATACTTTCATCCAGAGGCGAATCAGCTTTATTTGGATTTGTGGGCACACCATTAATTGACAATCCGGTCAACGTGACTGCAATCTGAGGAGTATCTTGCTTATTAGAGGTAGAGGAATCAAAAATATACATCCCATTATAACTACCAAAGAGCAATTCTCCATTGCTTTTTTTATATGCCGAAGCTTCACTAAACATATCATTTTCCCAACTATCTTGAGAACTGTAGTTCTCAAATCCAGTGTGCTCTGCATTAAATTTAGATATTCCATTTTCGGTGGCTATCCAAAGATTGTTTTCATCATCCACAAGAAGAGACTGCACCATATTGCTAATCAATCCATTATCTACAGTATAATGTTTAAAGATGATCTGATCTGTAACCTCATCTTTTTGAGCCAAGTTTACTCCTCCTGAAGTACCAATCCATACTCTGTTTTGAGCATCTTCAACAATCGTTTTAACCGTATTATTATTGAGCGATTGCCTGTTCTTGTGGTCAAACATGAAGCGCTGATATACATTCACACCCTGTGCAACACTATCTGGATTGAATCGAATAATACCCTTTGAGCCTCCTGCCCAGATAAATCCAGAAGAGTCTTGAAACAGACATCTCACCTCTGTTTGTTTTTCCGATAAAAAAGGCAACGGCGTGGTGTGTAACTGTCCATTTTCATATTTACATAAAAACAAACCTGATCCTAAGGTGCCCACCCACATTCGGTCTTTGTCATCTTGCAGTATGGTATAAATATTATTGATTCCGCTGTCGTTTTCCTTAGACAACATATGTACCCGACCTTTATGCGTTGGATTCTCTCCTCTAGGAAATATGATTATTCCATTGCCTTTTGTCCCCACCCAAATATTATTTTGATTATCAGGAGTTATACAATAAGGAGCACCTAGATTAAAAGATAGCTTATCCTTCAACTTCATCTGCTTGTCATATATGTATAGGCTTCCTTCTTTTGTCCCTATCCAGAGACACCCAGTTTCTGTATCTTCATAAATAGTTCTTATAACTCTGTCGGTTGAAGATGATCTGTCCAAATTGGGATAAAACAGCTCATGATTATATTTTGGTAAATAGATTTTCACCAAACCTGTATTTTCTGTCCCGACCCACATATTTCCTGCTCTATCCTCTTTTATAGTGAGCAAAAAATTTGTTTTCAGTCTACTATTATTTGTGGTGAAATGGTTTATTTTTCCCGATGGTTCTATTGCAAATAAGCCATTGCCATAGGTTGTTATCCAAGTTATATTTCTCGAATCTTGGTAAACATTAAACCTCTCAGCATCTATGAGATTAAGCACATTTTCAGGCATCAAGTTATACTTCTTCACACTACGAGAATCATGATTATATTTCCATAAGTTTCCAGAGTTGTTGTACAACCAGATGTTCTTTTTATTGTCTTTCAGCAATTTGGCATTCTTAATATGCTCGCCCCCCCAGAAAACATTAGCGTCTGTTAGTTTATGAGTTTTAGTATCTAGGACAAGAGGATACTGCTTGCTTGTAATCAATATAAAATCATCGTTAATTTTAGCAGGGATATTTACTTTAAGATCTTCCCAAACTTCACCTTCTATAGCTGGCAAAAATATCTTTTGCTTTTTATCATAGACGATAATTCTTTCATTTTCGGTAAGAAAAAAGATTTTATCTTTAACTTCTACTACATTACAATAACTATAGTTGATGTTATCAGTATTACAAAATATAGGAGCACCATCTATTAGCTGTATAAGACCTTTGTTCGTCCCGATCCATACTTGTCCATTGCTATCGCTTAAAACAAATGCTACAGAGTTGGTTCCAATAGTGTTGACATCAAAAGCCTGAGATATAGGATTATTTTCACCATCATACAACACTCTGCAAGCTCCATTTTTATATCCCCAGAGCCAAACATCTCCACTAGGTAATACTTCAACTCGATTGAAGTTGCTGAATCCTTGTTGCGACGTATAATTTACGAATGTCTCTGTTATTGCGTCATAACAATGCATTGAGCGAGAAGTTGTCTGCACCCATATATGCTCATTCTTATCTTTTACTATTTTCCTTATATTACTCTCACTCAAAGAGTTTTCTTCAAAATTTGGTTGAAACACAATAAACTTGTGCCCATCATATCTGTTCAAGCCATTGACTGTACTAAACCACATGAAGCCATGACTATCTTGCATGATATGCCTCACTGTGTTATGGGAGAGCCCCTCAGTGTTAGTGATGTTTTCAAATCTGACTTCATCAAAAGCCAAGAGAGTCAAACTATGCCCTAAGAAAAGGAGAAACAATGATATTAGCACATTTATTTTTTTCATAGACATAGATATTAAGGATAAACTTACAATTAAAGCAAATTTAAGAAAAAAAACAAAATCAAGCGAAAGAATCGCTTCACAGCTATAATACTGTACAATATTTCAGCTTTTTTGTCAATTTTTCTACTAGTACAGCCTTCCAGATAGACCTGATTGAATGAGGTGTACAATTTGTTGGGCTAAATAGATAAATCGTCAACACCCATTTTGAAAATACAAGATATGTTTGTGACAACTATTACAATCAGGATGTAAGTGTATCCTAAACAACTCACATTCTTTCATTTGACCTTAAAGATCATGAGTTTGAATAATGTTAATCTTTTTACGCCGTGATTGAATAGCAGTTTTTGTACAAACATTTTAATCAACAATCATCAATACCATGAAAAAAGGACTGGAAAATTTCTTATCGAAATTCATATTGTTCTCGTTCGTTTTTGTCTTGTGTACACAAGTGATGCACGCCCAAGGGGCAAGACAAATTTCGGGAACAGTAGTAGATGTGAACAGTGAACCGTTAATCGGTGCTAATGTTAAAGTAGCAGGAGAACAACTGGGTACTATAACAGACCTTGACGGAAAATTCACATTAAACGTACAACCTAATTCCACTCTAGAAGTTAGTTATCTAGGTTTCGAATCTCAAACAGTGCAAGTTGGAGAACAAGTAAGCTTAGAAATCATATTACAAGAGAGTTCAGAGTTTTTGGACGAAGTTGTAGTTATTGGTTATGGCTCGGTAAAACGTCGTGACCTCACAGGATCTATGGCCTCAGTAAGGTCTGGCGACTTGAAGATGGCTCCCGTGACTACTGCTGCTCAGGCTCTAGCAGGTAAAGCAGCAGGGGTAAATGTAATACCACAGAGTGGTGCACCCGGAGCTGACATTAAAATTACTGTGCGAGGTGGAACATCCATCACTCAAAGCTCAGAGCCTCTTTATATTGTAGACGGTTTCCAAATGGAGAATGGTCTTCAAAATGTAGACATCAACGACATAGAAACCATCGACATCATGAAGGATGCTTCAGCTACTGCCATCTATGGATCAAGAGGTGCAAATGGAGTTGTATTGATTACCACCAAATCAGGAAAACAAGGAAGAACAGAAGTTTCGTACAATGGCTTTGTTAGTTTTGATTATTTAGGTAAAAAACTAGACTTGCTCGGTGTAGAGGATTATGTGAAATATCAATATGAGTTTAACTCACTTCGTGGCGAAGCTAATAAATTTACTAATTTCTTTGGTGGCGACGTTAATGATCCGAACTTTTACACAGGAGCCTATGGACGTATAGCAGATGAATACGGCAATAGAGCAGGGATAGACTGGCAAGATTTAGTATTTGGCTCTACCGGTATTACACAAAATCATAATGTGAATATTAGTGGAGGAGCTGAAAAAACTCGCTATATGTTGAGCTACAACTACACAGGTGAAGATGGAATTATGGCAAAGCATGGCTACCAAAAAAATGGCCTTCGCACAAAAATCAACCACGAACTTTGGAAAGGTGTTCGCTTTGATTTTTCTACTAGCATGCAAATGACCAAAGTAGAAGGTGGTGGTTCGTTAGGAGGAAAACTAAAACAAACTATTCTACAACCAATAACAGGTGGATCTAGATGGACAAATGAAGAAATGGTAAATTCGGATCTTAGTACGCAAATTGGAGATATGATGGGAACCGACAACTATGATGCACAAAACCCAATACTAGATAATCTAGCTATTACGGATGAGAAGTTTACACGTCTAGCCACTGTAAATGCTGGACTAGAATTTGATCTTCTCAAAGATCTAGTTTTCCGTACGGCAGGAAGTTATACGTGGCAACAAGTACGTCAAGACTATTGGGACGATGGTAGTACCAAACAGGCTAAAGCTAATGAGAGTCCTTATGGATATGGATATCGTAACAATGGTGAGAAATATTCGTGGCAGGTGACCAATACCTTGAATTACAATTTGAAGTTGAAAGAAATGCATAGTTTCAATTTCTTATTAGGCCAAGAAACCTTCTATACCGAAAATATGAAACTAGATAATGAATACCGTAAGTTTGATGAGGGAAATTTTGGTCTGAATAAAGTTGATGAAGGGGAACTTTTTAAAGCTGCTTCTGGAAAAGAGAATAATGGTCTAGTATCCGTTTTTGGACGCGTTACATACAACTATGATAGCCGTTATCTATTTACAGGAACAATGCGTGCCGACGGATCTGCTAGATTTGCACGTGGCAATCAATGGGGGTATTTCCCTTCAGCTTCTGCCGCTTGGCGTATTTCGGAAGAAAGCTTTATGGAGAGCCTAAAATCTTCTTTCTTAGATAACTTGAAGTTGCGTGTAGGTTATGGTACAGCAGGGAATAATGGAATCGCAGCCAATAACTATGCAACACTTTTCGAAACAGGGTATTATGGACAAAATGGGAAAGAACAACCTACTTTTAAACCAACTGATGTATTAGGAAATCGTGCTTTGAAATGGGAAAAAACAACGACTACAAGCTTAGGGCTGGATGCATCATTGTTTGGGAGCCGAGTAAATCTAGCTTTAGATTGGTATAACAATGAGTCTTCTAACTTATTGATCAAAAATAAAATTCCATCTTCTACAGGTTATGGATTTCAGTTCCAAAACATAGGTGCTATTCGCAATAGAGGAATTGAGATTGTGTTGAATACAACGAATATTCAAACAAAAGATTTTTCGTGGACCACAGACTTCAACATTGCTTTCAATCGCTCTAAAGTGATGGACTTGTATGGTGATGAGCGTAACTACTTTGTAGAAGATTATCAATCTCGAATGGGATATATGATTGAAGTAGGTAAGCCTATGGGGCAATTCTATGGATTGATTTATGATGGCATTTATACTACGGATGACTTCATACAAAATGGTAATGAGTATGTATTAAAAGATGATATACCTCACAAAAAGGGGACAAATCGTACTAAAGTAAAAGTAGGGGATGTGAAGTATAAGAATATCACTGAAGAGACTGACAAGGATGGATATCCTGTATATTCGATCAACGATCGTACGGTGATAGGCAATGCACAACCTAAATTTACTGGAGGGTTGAACAACACCTTTAGATACAAAGGTTTTGACCTAAATGTGTTTATGACCTTCTCTTATGGCAATGATGTGTTTAATATGAGTACACAGCGTTTCATTGGTCCATATTTAGCAAATCAGAACACCTTATCTAAGATGTCTAATCGTTTTATGTTGATTGACCCTGCAACAGGAAAAGAGTCGACAAACTTGGCAAGACTAGCCGAGATGAACCCGAATCAAATGAGTTCGTCAACACTATGGAACATTTCTTCGAACAATAAAGATGCAATCAGCGACCACAGTAGCTACTATCTGGAAGATGGTTCTTTCTTGAGATTAAGCACTATAACATTAGGTTATACATTGCCTACCAAATTGACACAAAAAGCAAGAATCAAGAATGCTCGTGTTTACTGTACATTAAATAACATTTACACATTTACTGACTATTCAGGCTACGACCCAGAAGTGTCTGCAACTACGGGTGCATTGACTCCAGGTATAGATAATTCATCATACCCAAGATCGAAAAGCTGGGTGCTAGGTGTGAATATAACATTTTAATAGATTGTAATTATGAAAAAAATAATAAATACTTTAACTATATCAGTCATACTCTTGGTGCTTAGTTCGTGCCAAGATTGGCTAGACATGCCGTCCGAAGACAAAGCTGATGGTACGTCGGTTTTTGCAACAGTAGGTAGAGCCGAAAGGACAGTGTTAGGAGCTTATCCTTTTCTTCACACTCAAGAATTGGGTTATCAACTATTAATGGGTACAGATGAGTCAAGTTCTACTGAATCAAATTCAAAATACAACGTTTCTAACTACGATTATACAAATCTAACAGGAATGCTAAACTCTACTTATACTACTATGTATAAAGCAATAGAGTATGCAAACATCTGTATTAAGAATCTTCCATTAATGAAAGGTAGTACAGAAGCAGAGCAAAAGAAGATCAACTCATTACTCGGCGAATCGTATGCCATCAGAGCGTATGCATACTGGAATCTTGTGCGTTTTTATGGAGATGTACCCTACTCTGATATTCCAACAGAAGATAAGGACACCTTCTCTTCTTCACGTGTAAGCCGTGACTTGATTTGGGATAATTGTATTGAAGATTTGCAAAAAGCAACAGAACTCCTCCCTTGGAAAAGCGAAAACATGGTGCCAACGACAGAACGTTTTACCAAAAATTCAGCTTATGGTATATTGGCACGTACAGCCTTATCGGCAGCAGGATATTCTCTGAGATGGGACCTAAGCACTGTTCCGTATGACCAAGGAACAGTGAAAATTGCACAACGTGATGATGCCAACAGAGTGAAAGAATTGTATAAAATAGCAGCAGATGCTTGTTACGAAATCATCAAGAAGAATGAAAACTCATTGTTAGATAATTATGAGCAAGTATTCCGTGATCTATCTTTGAAAAAATATAATTCAGAAACCATCCTTGAGTATGGTTGGTTTGGTCCTAAAGCTCCAGATGTGCGTACGGGTTACACCAATGGTATAGCCACAAGTGGAACTAACCAAACATTTGGCAAAGGTGGTGCTCAAATGGTAGTAATGCCTACACTCTATTTCGAATTTGCAGAAGATGATCAACGTCGTGATGTCTCAATTTGCAATTATGGCATCCTGTCTAACGACCTGTTGCAGATGAGTACATATGTCGGAGGAACCATTGGAAAATATCGTTTAGATTGGAAAAAGAACAGAGGTACTTCGGATAGCAAACGTGATATCAATTTTCCTCTGTTGAGATACTCTGATGTTTTATTAATGTATGCAGAAGCATTAAATGAATTGAACAATGGAGCAGATGGTGAGGCGGTTAATGCCCTAAAAGAAGTTCGCTTAAGAGCATTCAAGAAAGATGAAGCTAAAGTGGGTACTATTCCAACCAACTATGCAGAGTTTAAAAAAGCAATTATTTTGGAGCGTAAATTAGAACTATCTAATGAGGGTCTTCGTAAAAGTGACTTAGCTCGTTGGGGGATTCTTGTGGACCATCTGAATGCTGAAAAAGATAAACTATTTAGATTGGCTAGACGTGAAGCTGAATATACAGATGTAACCGTATTTCATGCTTACAAACAAGTGAAAGGTGTTTTAGAGAATCCTATAATAGGGCTATCACATATACCGATGACCGAGCAAGATATTGCATCTCTAAACTTGTCGGATGAGGATAATAAAACATTGCATATTTTGAATGACTCGGGCAAAGGATACTTAAAGGTGACTTTTTACGAAGATAATGCGAATAATAAAGTTTACTTCACAGAGGCTTCTGTTCCAGAGAGTGTATCAGTCAAAGAGGCTGAATATATAATCCTCAATATGTTTGGATGTCATTCCGTGAAGCAAAAAGGAGGTTTGTCTGTAGACAAAATTGAAGGTGTTGCAGACAAAAATGTTTGGATCGAAGACATGTTCTATGGAATGGAAAAGAATAAGGTAGAGATTATGCCTTTCAACACGACCAGCATCATTGATGTGAACCCGGGACTTGTTGGACAACAACATCCTTGCTATTAATCATATAAGATGGATGGTGGCTATCATTAGATGGTAGTCACCATTTTTTTACTATTATTCACCATAACTGTAAGATATCAAAATGCAAAAAATATTCTTAGTAACAGTTCTACTGTTTGTTGCATTTGTTGGAGGGCAGGCTCAACAGTTGGCTTTTCCCACAGCCGAAGGATTTGGAAAATATACTTCTGGTGGTCGTGGAGGAAAAGTATATACCGTAACCAATCTTAATGATTCGGGAGAAGGGAGTCTGCGTTTTGCCATAGAGCAGAAAGGAGCACGTACAGTTGTCTTTGCTGTTGATGGAACGATCGAGTTGAAAAGTAAATTGATTATACATAACGATAGCATTACCATTGCCGGACAAACAGCTCCGGGAGATGGCATTTGCTTGAGAAACTATCCTTTTTACGTACGAGCCAATAACGTGATCATAAGATATATACGTTCTCGCATGGGCGATCAAACCCAAGCAGAAGATGATGCTATGGGGGCTATGGATGTGAAAAATTTGATCATTGATCATTGTTCCATCTCATGGTCCACAGACGAATGTCTGTCAGTCTATCGCTCATCCGATCTAACGGTTCAGTGGTGTATGATTACTCACAGTTTGGCTAACTCTGTTCACTCCAAAGGCAGACATGGTTTTGGAGGAATTTGGGGTGGCGAACGAGCAACGTTTCATCACAACCTCTTGGCTCATAATACAAGCCGAAATCCTCGCTTTGCCTCGGATGGATGCTCGCCTGTGGATTACAGAAACAATGTAGTCTACAACTGGGGCTTCAAGTCGGCCTATGGTGGAGGAAGATATGGACGAATTAATTTTATAGCCAATTACTACAAACCAGGACCTGCTACCTCGAAAGAGGTTCGTGAGCGTTTTTTAGACCCAGCAGAAGACGAAACTGGATCATACTTCTTAGCAGATAATATTATGGAAGGTAGTGATGCTGTCACCCTAGACAATTGGCTTGGTGTGAGCGCTAAAAAATGTACTAAAGCAGAATTACCATTTGAGGTTGTTCCAATTAATCAAGATGATGCTAATATTTCCTATATTAGAGTATTAAATTCTGCAGGGGCAAGCTTGAAACGAGATGTTTATGATCAAAGAATCATTGAGGAAGTAAAAACAGGAACGGCAGAAGGAGGTGAGTCTTATGGTGCAAATACTGGCATCATTGATAGTCAAGATTCGTTAGGAGGTTGGCCTGTGTTAAGAAGTAAACCTGCGTATAAAGATTCTGATCAAGATGGAATCCCTGACTATTGGGAAGAATTGCATGGTTTAGATCCAAAAGATCCTACGGATGGTTCTCTATATAGTTTGAGTAAAGAGTATACCAATCTGGAAGTATATATGAATTCATTAGTACATTAAAAGATGGGCAGATTTTTAAAATATTCATTGTTTCTCATCATCCTTTTGAGTCAAGCATGTCAACCTAATAAGAGTAAACATGATAGAGACTCTGAAGGAAGTAATACTTTTGTGGTGAAAGCAAAAGTAGATAGTGCAATAATAAAAAAATACCCAGCAGATAAAATTTCCACTTTTGCAACAAACCTACAACCAATAGGGCGTATCTTAGAGTCCGAAGGATATTATGTTTGGTGTTGTGCCCCCATCTATGGAGAAGATGGACGAGTTCATGTATTTTATTCCCGATGGGATGCAAAGTATAAAATGGGTGGTTGGATAAGTAAATGCGAAATAGCTCATGCTGTGGCAGATCATCCAGAAGGTCCATATCAGTTTGTAGATGTTGCCCTTGCCCCTCGTCCCGGATATTTCGATGCTACCACTTGCCACAATCCTCATATACAGTACATCAATGGTACATACTATCTGTTTTACATGGGCAATAGCGATGGCAGTGTATATACAAAGCGAATAGGATTGGCAAAGTCAAAATCGTTAGATGGACCTTGGGAAAGATCAGAACATCCGATCTTAGATGCCGGAGAGAAAGGAGAGTGGGACGACTGTAACACCACAAACCCTGCATTCTTGTTGCAAGATAACGGAGAGGCTTGGCTTTATTACAAGTCATGGAACGAATCTGATTATAGAAATCAAACAGGAAATATAAGAGCAAACAGAAAATATGGTCTTGCCATAGCCAATAATATAGAGGGCAAGTATCAGAGATATGAGAATAATCCTATCATTGATTTTTCGATTTTAGGAGATAACAAGCAAGTAGAAGATGCAACCATATTCAAAGAAGATGGAAAATATAAAATGCTAATGCGTGATATGGGCTATTTCGATCATGCTGTTGGACTTATTTTTGAGTCCGAAGATGGCATTCATTGGTCTGACCCACAGATTGCATGGTTTGGGGCAGAAGCCTATCTGAATGAGCCACCTGCACCCAAGCACTTAAAACGATATGGACGTTTTGAGCGACCACAACTATTGATGAAAGATGGCAAACCAGAGTATATGTTTAATGCCATGCAAGGTGGAAAATATGAGACTGCGTCAGGTTTTGTTTTTAAAATTAAAAAATAAGAGATAATATGAAAAAATGGTTATTAGTAATTCTTTCTGCATCCTTGCTATGCACTGCATGTACGAAAGATAAAGCAGCTAAAATAGACAGATTAGCTCTAGTGGAGAGAAACAATCCTCATGTAACTAGCTTTGATAGTCTAACAGCATTGTCCGTTGGGAATGGAAATTTTGCATTTACAGTAGATGCAACAGGTCTACAAACGTATCCAGAGAGTTATGCCAAAGGTATTCCTTTAGGTACACAAACGCAATGGGGATGGCATAGTTTTCCAAATCCTAACAATTATAAGTTAGAAGAAACCTTTAAAGAGTATGATTTTGGACGAGGACACAAAGAACTTTATGCCGTACAGTTCAACGAAAAAGGAAGGCAACACGATGCAGCAGATTGGTATCGTATCAATCCTCATCGCTTACATTTAGGAAACATCGGATTCGAATTGACTAATGAAGATGGAACTTTAGTTCAGTCTAAAGATATAGAATCAATCGATCAACACCTAGATCTCTGGAATGGGATCATTGAGAGTACATTTAAGGTAAATGGAGAAATAGTAGAGGTGAAAACAGCAGCTCATCCATCAAGCGATCGTTTGGCTGTCAGCGTTGCATCTCCATTAATTTCGAAAGGAGCTTTGAAAATAAATCTTCGTTTTTCATACCCCACTGGTGGACATGCTGATGACGCTTGCGACAGAACTGTTCCTAATAAGCATAAAACAGAGGTTGTATCACAAGATGATAATAACTATGTGTTAAAACGTACATTAGATGCTGACACATACTTTGTAACATTGAAGACAGATGGCAAATCTACCCTTTCAGAAAAAGAGGCACACTATTTACTGTTAACTCCTGAAAGTGACGAATTCTCATTTGTTTGTGAGTTTACAGATTCGGCAGCAGCCCAAATAGCAGACAACAATGCAGGTCTTACATTCGATGAGTCTTCAAAATATTGGCAAGATTTCTGGCAACGTGGTGGGGCTATCGATTTTTCTAATGCTACTGATAGCAGAGCAAAAGAGTTGGAAAGAAGAATTATCCTTTCACAATATTTGATGGCTATCCAATCGGCAGGAATGTATCCTCCTCAAGAAACAGGATTGACATACAACAGTTGGTTTGGCAAATTTCACCTCGAAATGCATTGGTGGCATGCCGTACACTTTGCCCTATGGAATCGTATCGACTTGCTAGAGCGTAGCATGGATTGGTATGCAACAGCATATCCAATTGCAAAATCTATCGCAGAGCGACAAGGTTTTGATGGGCTAAGATGGATGAAAATGACCGATCCGTCAGCTACAGAAGCACCATCTAAAGTTGGGTCGTTCTTAATTTGGCAACAACCACACTTTATATATATGGCAGAGCTGATCTATCGTGCCAATCCTTCGCCAGAGGTAATCGAAAAATATGGTTTCTTGGTAGAAGAAACGGCTAAGTTCATGGCTTCATTTGCCACTTATGACGAATTAGAAGGGCGTTACTTATTGAAGGGTATCATTGCAGCACAAGAGACATTGCGTGCATCAGAAACGATAAATCCTCCATTCGAAGTGTCGTATTGGCACTATGCTATGGGAGTAGCCCAAAAATGGAGAGAGCGTGCTGACAAAAGCCGTAACATGGAGTGGGATGAGTTGATCGACAAACTATCGCCTTTAGCCTCTAAAGACGGACTTTACCTAGCTTCAGAAGATGCTTTAGATACATATATTGATATCCGATTTACCTCAGATCATCCGGCTGTGCTGGGTGCAGTGGGAATGCTTCCTCAAAATAAATTGTTAAGACCAGATTATATGAAGAATACCTTAGACTGGATTCTTGAAAACTGGAATTGGGGCAAAACTTGGGGATGGGATTATCCTATGACAGCCATGTGTGCCGCGCGTTTGAACGAACCAGCTAAGGCTGTAGATGCACTGATGATGAACAAACGTACAAATACATACTTATTGAATGGACACAACTATCAAGATGCCAGATTGAGAGTTTATCTACCAGGTAATGGTGGGTTGTTGATAGCAGCAGCTATGATGTGCGCAGGATGGGATGGAAATGAAATAGACACTCCGGGCTTTCCTAAAGATGGAACATGGAATGTGCAATGGGAAGATTTGGTACCAATGCCATAAAAGTTAGATACAACAAGGCTTTGTCTTGTCATAGAGACAAAGCCTTTATTTTAAAGCTTGAAAATATGAGACATATCTATATAACTTTTGTTTTTATACTACTTACTTGCACCCTGTTCGGTCAATCCAACGGATATTGGCACAACAAACAACGAACTTTGCGTTATACGCCCGAAGAAAAAGACATTGTCATTGTCAATGGTGACAAAAAATTCAATCGAGCCCTATATGGTTCAAATACTGCATTTAGAATAGAAACAGGCGACGTTCCCGAATTTGGTTTTTTCATGCCACAGATGGGAGGAAATTTGCAATTAGGCTTAATCGTAAATGATCATAACTTGTGGCTCAACGATGCAGAGTATATTAAATCTATTTATCGTGCAGGATCACGCATTTATGAAATAAAAGATCCAATATTAAAAGGTGGAAAAATCATAATTTCTGTACTTCCAATGAAAGATGTGGAGGGGATGATTATGAAAATAGAAACCACATCTCTACCTACCAATACAGCATTGGTTTCTGTTTTTGGTGGTGCTAACAACAAACGTTTCTGGCGCAATGGCGATTTAGGAGTGGACGATCCAGAGGGATTCAGCTTGAAATCTGAAAACTGTAAAGGGAACGTATATAACATCCAAAACAACCAATTCATTCTTTCCTACGGGCAAGATACGAAAGGTGGAGCAAGACAAACTGTTGGCTTGTTTCCACAGGGAGCAGAACTAAAAACAGGCTCTCCATTCAAGTTAATGACCCCAACCGATGTTTGGGAGTCGTCATCTGATGATGACAAACCTATAATACTTTCTAAAAGTATTTTACAGAGTTCTAAAGACTATTATATAGTCATAAAGAACGACGATAGAAATGAAATCAACTATTCTGACTTAGCCAGTCTTTACACAAAGGCTGAAGACAGAAGATCAATGATAGCCAATGCCCTTTCGGTGAATACTCCAGATCATTTTTTCAATCCTTTGGGCGAGGTAATAAGTGTTGCTGCTGATGGCATTTGGCAAAATACGTGTTGGCAACATGGAGCAGTAGGTTGGCGCATGCCTCTCAATGGTTGGCGTGCAGCTTATGTGGGTGATGCTGTTGGATGGCACGACAAAGCCCGTCAACACTTTGATGGATATGCAGCTTCGCAGATTACAAACATAGAGCCAACGATACCTCATCCGGCACAAGACAAAAAGCTGAATCTGACCAGAGCCGATAAAACTTGGGGCACACAAATGTATAGCAATGGATATATTACTCGCAATCAATACGAAACGAATAAGATGCATCATTATGATATGAATCTGGTTTACATTGATGAACTATTATGGCATTTCAATTGGACTGGCGATTTGGATTATGTGCGTCAAATGTGGCCAACATTAAAAAGACATCTTGCTTGGGAAAAACGCAACTTTGACCCTAATGACGATGGACTTTATGATGCCTATGCGTGTATTTGGGCAAGTGATGCACTGATGTATAACAGTGGAGGAGTAACATATTCTTCTGCATACAATTATCGTGCTAATAAGATGGCTGCTAAAATAGCAAAGCTGATAGGAAAAGATGATAAACCTTATACACAAGAGGCTACAAAAATATTAAATGCTATTAATTCTACTTTATGGATTGATGGCAAAGGTTGGTGGGCAGAGTATAAAGATATTATGGGAAATAAGCTTTTGCATCCAAATGCAGGGTTATGGACTGTTTATCATGCTCTTGATTCGGATATACATACTCCATTTCAGGCATATCAAGCCACACGCTATATTGATAAAGAGATTCCACATATTCCTGTTGTAGCCAAAGGGCTGAAAGATGAGGGCTATGAGGTGGTTTCGACGACCAATTGGCTACCTTATTCGTGGTCGGTAAATAATGTAGCTTTTGCCGAAGTAGCACATACTAGCTTGGCATATTGGCAAGCAGGAAGAGCAGATAAAGCTTACAACTTGTTCAAAAGTGCTATTCTGGATGGAATGTACTTGGGCTCCACTCCAGGAAACATCGGTCAAGTAAGTTTTTATGATGCTGCTCGTGGAGAGAGTTATCGTGACTTTGGCGACCCAATAGGAGTCTATTCACGTACTTTGGTGCAAGGCTTATTTGGCATTCTTCCAGATGCTCTGCACAACAAGCTTGTCATTCGTCCGGGGTTTCCTGCTGATTGGGAAGATGCTTCGATATCATTGTCTGATGTCAGCTTCAACTTTAAGAGGATAGGAGATAAAGATATTTATGAGATAAAAAATGACTTTACGAAACAACTCGCTTTAGAGTTAGTTTTGAATGCTCGGAAAGATGTTATAAAGTCAATCACAGTAAATGGGAAAAATCATAAGTGGACACTAAACGAAGGAGTTTCTGCGCCACAAATTGCTTTGAATTGCGATTATGCCAAATCATACCAGATAGAGATAGAATGGGGTGGAAAAGAGTTGAACGCAATTCAGTCGCCAGAAAAAATGGTGATGGGCGAAAAATTGACTTTGACTACCAATGCTCGCATCGAAAAGGTATATGACCCTCAAGGTGTATTGGCTCAAATGAAGAAATCTAGTAATCAAATCACAGGCACAGTGGTAGGTTTGGTAGGACACAGATCGCTATTTGTGCAGTTGCAACAAGGACAAATGAAATGGTGGCAAGCTGTTGATCTTGAGGTAAAAGAACCTGTCAATGTGAAATTTGATTCAGAAAAACCAAGCTTAGATTTTACTTTAGTTAATAATAGAGTGAAAACTATTGATGGAGAAATCACAGTAAACAATCAATATACCAAGTCAATACGATTAGCATCTAACGATGAGGTGGCAATCACTGTACCATCAGAATTTGCTAGATTTGGAACAAATATATTGCAAGTGACAGAAAATGGGAAAGTGATATATGAAATAAAACTCATGAACTGGAATCTTGAAAACAAGAAGCCTAACTACGAAGTGGTAAATATGGATGATCAGATGAATGATGCTGTGAGCCAAATATTCAAAAATGAATATTTGACACCTCGCTCTCCATATACTACGATGCAAACGCCTAAACAGGGAATTGGAGAATGGTGTCACCCAACGCTGATGGCTAATATTGACGATTCGGGTATCAGAAAAACTGCAAAGAATGATCTGTTTGCTACTCCTTTTGGAGTACCATTTAGAACAACTTCGTCAGAGACAAAGAATAATATAGCATTTACGTCTTTGTGGGATAATTATCCGACTCAGCTAGAAGTCAGTTTATCAGGAAAATCTTCTCATGCATATCTGATGATGGCTGGAAGTACCAATCACATGCAAAGTCATGTGGTGAATGGCACTGTCACAGTTTTTTATAAGGATGGTACAAAGGATGTTTTAGAACTAATAAACCCTGAAACATGGGCACCTATTGAGCAAGATTTCTATTTAGATGACTATGCCTTTAGTTCAAAACAACCTAAAATTTATAGAGTTGCTCTAAAAACAGGAGAGGTGAGCCGAGACTTAGGAGAAAAGTTTAATATCAATCCATCCGAGGTTTATAATAGAGATATTGATGGTGGGGCAGCAAATATATTAGACTTGCCGCTAGCCCCTAATAAAGAGTTAGACCGACTGGAGGTCAAATCGATAGCCAATGAGGTGGTTATTGGTTTGATGGGAATTACATTATTAAGATAGAAAATCAACTAAACCCATATATCAAATGAAAAATATATTTATTCTTTTTATATCATTTTTTGTTTCACAATTTGTTTTTGCTCAAAAAACAGGAATCCATTTTGCCGATTCCGAAATGAAACGTTTCCCCGAAGCTTGGCAGATAGATCATGGCAAAAGATTATACTTTGGATATGCACAAGGGGTAGGATGCACAGCCATGTTGCAGGTATGGAAGGAAACGGGCGATAGAAAGTATTTCGACTATGTAGAGCAATGGGCAGATACCATTATCAATGACAAAGGGGAAATCCACTTGTACAAAGTAGAGACTTACAATTTGGACTATATTAATCCCGGAAAAATCTTATTCGATCTATATAAAGAAACGGGTAAAGAAAAATATAAACTGGCGATGCAATTGTTGATGAAACAGTTGAAGAATCATCCACGGACGCATGAGGGAGTTTTTTGGCATAAGTTGATTTATCAACATCAAATCTGGCTAGACGGCTTATATATGGCAGACCCTTTTGTAGCACAATATGCAGTTACTTTCAATGAATTGGAATGGATCAATGATGTAATGAATCAGTTTTTGACAACTGCCAAAAGGACTTACGATTTTAAGACTGGATTATACTATCATGCCTATGATGAAAGTCGCAATCAGCTTTGGGCAAATAAAACAACAGGACACTCTCCCAATTTTTGGGGACGAAGCATCGGTTGGTGGTTCATGGCAGTGGTAGATGTACTCGATTTTATTCCCGAAAATCATCCTCAACGATCGGACTTGATAAAAATAATTCAAGGACTAGCTGATGCTCTACCTAACTATCAAGATGAAGATGGACTATGGTATCAAGTGATGGATAAACCTGAATATAAAGGAAACTATCAAGAAGCATCGGCATCTTCCATGTTCATGTACGGGTATGCCAAATCAGTAAAAAAAGGATATTTAGATAAAAAATACTTGGCGGTGGCAGAGAAAGCTTATAACGGAATCATGAATAAGCTGATCGTTAAAAATGCGGATGGCACTTTAACCCTAACCAACTGCTGTGCGGTGTCAGGACTTGGAGGGCATCCATATCGCGATGGAAGTGTAGATTACTACGTGAACGAAAGAGTTAGAGATAACGACTCTAAAGCCACAGGGCCATTTATCATGGGGTGTTTGTATTTAGGAAAATAATTCGATTGAAAAGATAAAAGTATAAAATATGAAAAAGATTCAGGTAATAGCACTCTTGATTTGCTTTGTAGTAACGAGTTGCGTTAAAGACGAAAGTAGATATGACTATCTATATGAAGGGCTACCGTTTGATATGCCACGGCTGACGGTGCCAAGTTTTCCAAACAAAAAGGTGCAAATAACTGATTTCGGAGGTATAGGAGATGGCACACAACTCAACACCGAAGCTTTTAGAAAGGCCATAGAAAGTTTATCCTCGGCAGGAGGAGGAACACTTGTTGTTCCTTCAGGAATATGGTTTACAGGACCAATAGAGTTCAAAAGCAATATAAACCTACATTTAGAAGATAGAGCCATTATATTATTTTCGCCAGATAGAGATTTATATCCTTTGATAGAAACATCATTCGAAGGGCTGGATACTCGTCGTTGTCAATCACCCATATACGGTAAAGATCTAACCAACATTGCGATCACAGGAAGTGGCGCAATAGATGGCAATGGACACTTTTGGCGACCACTGAAAAAGCAAAAAGTAAGCGAAAGCCTGTGGAAAAAAATGACATCGTCAGGAGGAGCATTCAAACGTGACGACTATTGGATGCCATCAGCCCAATATCTGCATGGAGATACCATCAGCGACATGAATGTACCTCGTCATCTAAAAACTGAAGAAGAGTGGAACTCTGTTAGAGATTTCTTACGTCCGGTTATGGTTAGCTTCCAAAACTGCAAAGACATTTATTTACAGGGTATTATATTTCAAAACTCCCCAGCATGGAACATTCACCCCTTGATGTGTGAGAATGTAATAATAGATGGTATACAAGTAAGAAATCCGTCTTATGCTCAGAATGGAGACGGCTTAGATTTAGAGTCATGTAAAAATGCTATTATCGTAAACAGCACCTTCGACGTAGGTGATGATGGTATCTGCATCAAGTCTGGAAAAGACGAAGATGGAAGAAACAGAGGAGTGCCTTGCGAGAATATTATTGTAGACAATTGTACAGTCTTCAAGGGACATGGAGGTTTTGTGGTAGGCAGTGAAATGTCTGGAGGAGCAAAAAATATATCAGTCTCTAATTGTCAGTTCTTAGGAACAGACGTAGGTTTACGTTTTAAGAGTAAAAGAGGTCGTGGAGGGGTTGTAGAAAACATCTATATCTCAAACATCAGCATGATAGATATAGCAACTGAACCCGTACACTTCAATTTATACTATGGAGGCAGATCCGTTGTTGAAGATCTCGAAGATGGCACAAAAGTTGTTCCTTTAGAAAACTTGCCACCGGTTGACGAAACGACTCCTACATTCAGAAATATCTATATCAAGGACGTTCATTGTAGCCATGCCGGAAAAGCCATGTACTTCTATGGGTTACCTGAACACAACATCAACAATATAAATATTGAAAACATGGTAATCTATTCTAAGAAAGGCGGTGAGCTGATTGAGTCTGAAGATATTAAACTAAAGAATGTTCACATTTACTCTGAACAAGAACCTGCACTATACATGAGCAATGTGAAAAATGTAATAGTAGAGAACTTCAAGACTGATAGCACTTCAAAAACCATTTTTGGGGTAACGGGAATAAACACTAAGGATATTCAAATCATGTCATCGTATGATATAGGGAAGCTGAAGGTGGGAGCTCAAGTAGCTTCGGACGCAGTAAATTTGAAGAAAAGTAGATAAAATAATAAATAAACATATCCTATGAAACAGAAAAAAATATATTTCCTAATCTCGTTGCTATTGACAATAACTGCAACTTGTTTCGGTCAAGCAACTGAAAATCCTACACAATTATCTGAAATTATAGCAAACCGTATCATATCAGAAACTCCATATACATTTGAGAATAAAAGCACAGGCCAGAGTTTTCAAAATCTGAAAAATGTTCCATTAGATATGGACATGAAGGTATCGAACCAATATAATGATTGGCATTATACCAATGGGGTACTTCACATCGCTTTATTGGAATTAGCAGATTTGACCAAAAATAAAGAATATGAAGCATATGTTTTGAAAAATATGAACTTCGTATTCAATGAAGGCAACTTGGAATATTTCAAAAAACAATATGACAAGGCTTTTGCCGAAAAAGGATGGCGAGGAATACGAAAATTAACTTGGCACATGATTTTTCGCAACAAACGACTGGATGACAACGGACCTATGGGAGCTAGTTTGATAGACCTACAAATGCGTCACCCCAATAATGCATTTCTAAATTATATAAATACAACAGCCACTCACCTGTCTGATGCAGAGCCACGCTTAGAAGATGGAACCATTGCACGCATCTGGCCTCATGAAAACACTGTTTGGGCAGATGACGCATTCATGGGTATTGCTTTCCTTGCCCGAATGGGAAAGATGACTGGCGATGTAAAATATTTTGACGATGCAGCTAATCAGGTGATAAACTATGACAAGTATCTTTGGGATCCACTCAGAGAGATATACTATCATTGCTATCATACTGATAATGGTCATCATGGAGTTGCACATTGGTCGCGTGCGAACGGATGGATGTTGATGGCTCAGGCTGATTTGCTATCAATGATGCCAAAAGACCATCCTAAGAGAGATGCTGTTATTGCCGTTTTCGACAAGCAAGTGAGAGGAGTATTGCAATATCAAGGAAAAAATGGGCTTTGGTATCAAGTCTTAGACAAAACGGATTCGTATGAAGAGATAACAGGAACAGCTATGTTTGTTTTTGGAATAGCACGAGGAGTGCGTGAGGGATGGATCAACAAAGACTATATTTACGCAGCAGAACAAGGCTTGAAGGGAATGATGAGTATGATGTCTGATCAAGGCGATGTGACAAATATTTGTGTTGGCACAGGGATAATGCCATCACTTTCATTCTATTACAAACGTCCTGTACAGAAGAATGCTCCTATGGGAGAAGGGCCTGTGCTCCGTGCCTTGATAGAGATGGCTAAAGCAAAGAAATATTCTGAAATATCGGCAGATGATCAGTATGACAAAATTAAATATTGAGAATAGGAATCTCAAAATCATCTTAGAAAATAACAAACTACAAGCTGTTTAGCTTGTAGTTTTTGCGTTCATATAGATCAATTAGAACTTAATCTTCAAAAATAGTCCATTTATCTTTCCACTCTATCACAGGCTTTCCATGTTCGAAAGTTAGTGGTAACCAAACATAAGTAGAATTGATCAAATCTGTTTTATTCCAACGGTCAAACATTGCAATGTATTCGTCCTGTTTTCCTTCTATTGGCAACACAAATGTGTTTTGAGCATAGAATGTGCTATCAGCATCTGTGCCCACACAAGGATTGCCCATTGTTGTCCATTTTCCTAATAGCGAATCTGCAACTGCTATTTCTGCCACATTAGGATCCCACCCTGAACAGCCTGAAGACAAAATATAATATTTTCCTGCATGCTTAAAAACAGCTGGTGCTTCGCGAGACTCATTTACAAAATTGCGAGTAAAAACACCTGTATGTTGTGTATATTCATCATTTAGCAGACCGATATACAACGTCTTATTCCATTCTGAAGAGTAAATATGGTAAGCTCGTCCATCATCATCTTTGAAGATTGTTTGATCCCGACTATCTTCTCCATTAGGCTTAAACGAGCCTAAATAAGTGAACTTACCGGTTGGAGAATCTGAGACAGCCACACCTGCGTGTGCTTTTTCATAATCTGGACTTTCAATATGCATCCACATGACAAATTTCTTTGTCTTTTCATTATAAATAACTTTTGGACGCTCAATCACTTGCGAAGGATGTAAATCGGATGTAGGATCTTCAGGCGTACTTGGCAATACTACCCCCTCAAACTTCCAATCTGTCAAGTTTTTGGATGAATAGCATGCAACCCCTCCTGCATCGGCACGCCAGCACTCCCATGTGTCCACCCACTCCAATAAATAAGTTGAATCTCCCTTATGTTCTCCGTACCAATAGTATATTCCTTCATGAAACATTATCCCTCCTCCATGAGCATTGA
The DNA here is from genome assembly GCA_937995835.1 of uncultured Dysgonomonas sp. Lineage (GTDB taxonomy): Bacteria > Bacteroidota > Bacteroidia > Bacteroidales > Dysgonomonadaceae > Dysgonomonas. The sequence goes on from CALKIV010000028.1 coordinate 91,619, forward strand.
TTCTGTTTCCATCAGTATCTTTCCACTCTATACCAGAAATAATTTCGCCTTGGGGCACCTGTGCTACTTGTTTGCTACAAGCAAATCCGATAAAGCTTATCAAGCCTATCGATAAAAAAATGACTGTTTTTAATTTATTCATAAATCTTTGTTATTATATTTTCGGTTATACAACGATTCTACCTGTTGCATACAAATATGCACGATATTAGGCAAGACTAATAACACAATACTGCCATTTACTAGCACATAAAAAGATATGTCTACCAATGCATCGTAGAGGGGCATTAATAGACATATCAAAAAAAATGAAGGTTATATTATTTTTTCACTCTACTAACTGAAAATTTTCTGTTATTTCAGCCTGACTGTCTCCTCCTATCCATAAAGAGAATGTTCCAAGTTCTGCTCTTTTGGATAAATCTCGACCATAAAAAGCTAAATCATCTGCTGAAAGGATAAAGGTTACTTTTTTTGTTTCCCCAGCCTTCAATGATATACGCTGAAAACCTTTCAATTCTTTTACCGGACGAACAACTGAGGCCACCAAGTCTCGCACGTAGAGTTGAACAACTTCTGTTCCCTCAACCTGACTCGTATTCTTCAATAGAACACTTATTTCCAAGCTGTCTGACACACTTATTTGCTTAGAGGATAGAGATAGATCAGAGTATTCGAACTTGCTATACGACAACCCATAACCAAAAGGATATAGTGGTGCTACGCCAGAGTCTAAATAGCGCGACACATCCCCTACAGAACTCTGTATTATATCCTCACGATCCTCAAAGATTGTATTTACCGTTGCAGGAGCAGGTCTACCGGTGTTGTTATGGTTATAATACAGAGGTATTTGACCAACCTCTTTTACAAATGTCACTGGTAGCTTACCACTTGGGTTCTCTTTTCCAAACAGAAGATCAAGCACTGCTGGCCCCCCCATGGTTCCCGGATGGAAACAATATAACACTGCATCTGCATAAGCAAGATCTCGTTCAATGGTCAATGGACGTCCAGCCATAACCACAACTACTACGGGCTTACCGGCTTTTTTCGCCTCCTGAATCAACTCAGACTGTTTACCTATCAGGTTGATGTTAGATAAAGAATGAGCTTCACCCGACAAGCGAGATTCTTCACCAACAAACACAACAGCAACATCTGCCTGCTGTAGCGTCTGACGCACTTTATTAAAATCTTTGGTATCAAGATCTGTTGACGTCTTTAGAATTGGTAAATAATTATATTTTATGTCCTTAAACTCTCCATATTCTTTCAGAGCTCTGATTGGAGTAATGGTATATTCTGCTTCTCCATCAAACACCCATGTCCCCATCTGGTCGTGTGGAGCATCTGCCATAGGTCCTATTATAGCAATCTTCTGATTTCGTTTTAGAGGCAATAGACCGTCATTTTTCAACAATACTGCTGACTTTACTGCGGCAGCTCTCGCCTTTCGGAGATGGTCTTGGTCATAGAGCATTGATTTTTTTTGCTGTGTCACGTATGGATTTTCGAAGAGTCCAAGTTTAAACTTTAGAGCCAAAACATATCGGACAGCATTATCAATATCTGTGATGGATACCTTGCCCTCATCTAGCAATTCTTGCAAATACTTAACATAAAACTGGGTGTTCATTTCCATGTCCAATCCAGCATTAGCTGATAGCCTAGCTGCATCTTTGCCATCAGTAGCAAAGCCATGAGTAATCATCTCACCCACAGAGTTCCAGTCTGAAACGACCATCCCTTTAAATTTCATTTCGTCACGTAAAATGTTTTTAAGCAAATATTTATCTCCTGAGGGAGGTACTCCATCATTGTCGTTAAAAGACGTCATCACTGTAGCCACACCTGCATCAATAGCTTTCTGAAAAGGCACTAAATAAGTGTTTAGTAAAGAGAGAGGTGTTATACTTATGCTATTATAGTCTCGTCCTCCCTCTGCAGCTCCATAGCCTACAAAATGCTTGGCACAAGCAGCTAAAGCAGTGGGAGAGGTAAGGTCTTCACCTTGAAAACCTTTGATCATGGCTTCGCCCAATTTTGCTGACAAGTAAGGATCTTCTCCCAAGCTCTCTGCTATTCTACCCCAACGAGCATCGCGAGCAATGTCAATCATTGGAGCAAATGTCCATCTAATGCCATTTTCGGAAGCCTCGATAGCAGCTACACGAGCTCCTTCTTCAATTGTTTTGGGGTCAAACGAGCAGGCTTGTCCAAGAGGAATTGGAAAAATAGTTTTGTAGCCATGAATAACATCACGTGCAATGAGCAATGGTATACCGAGGCGGCTTTCTTTTACTGCTGTTTCTTGCAATTTGTTTACAGTTGTAGCATCCCATACATTGAGCAGGGAACCAATATTTCCTTTTTTAACACTATTCAGGAGATCGTCATCCAGATTATCAAAATTGAGCTGATTCATCTGTCCTATCTTTTCTTCAAGTGTCATCTTTTCCAATAAGGATTCCACTCTCTGATCGACACTTAGTGCTTGAGCATATGCAACCGACAATAGAAGGAGATTGCATACAACTCCTAGAAGCAACGCTTTAAATCTTGTTTTCATATGTTTTATATTGTTCTTATTAATTATTCTTTCTTCTGAAAATTATTTCTATAATTTTTGGGTGTATCCTTATACAGATCTTTAAAACACTTCGTGAAATAGTGAGCCTGATTGAAACCAGTCAGATAAGCTATTTCAGAGATGGGCAAATCTGTCTTTTTAAGCATATCGGCAGCCTTTCGCAAACGAATATTGCGAATGAAAACATTGGGAGTTTCTCCAATCATTAGTTTAAATTTTCGATGCAATACGGTCTTACTCAAATTCATTTCCGTAGCAAATTCTTCGATATTAAAGTTTTCTTCCATCAAGTGCTCTTCTATCACTTTCACGGCTTTGTTTAAGAAGTCATCTTCCGGCGAACTTACCTCTTCTTGATCTCCATCATGCTGAGAGAACAGTAACTTAGAGGCAATTTGCTTTCTACGTTGCTCGCGAGTGGTGTATACATTCTGTATTTGAGAAATAAGGATATCCGGATTAAATGGCTTCTTAATATAAAAATCAGCTCCAGCTTTATAGCCCATCATTTCATCTTCTGACGACGATTTTGCTGACAGCAGAATAACAAATACATCAGAATACATCGGAGTTTGCTTGATGGTAGAACACAATGTCAACCCATCCATTTAGGGCATCATCACATCGGAAATGACAATCTCAGGCAAGTTATTTTTAATAAAATCCAGAGCCTCTACACCATTGGAAGCAACTGCAATATTAAAGTATACAGATAGTTTTTTCTTCAAATAGTTTCTCAACTCGTCATTGTCTTCCACAAGCAGTATCGAAAATTGTTCTCCTGTATTTTCATCCATACTTATATGCTCTGCTTCAGGCATTGGCTCCACCTGTTTGATAGGAAGAGTTATAGACACCTTAGTACCCTCACTTGTCTTAGATTCAATCTCAATTTCACCTCCCATCAGATTGACAAACTTGCGAACGGTGTATAGACCAAGACCCAAACCTTTCTTTGTCTCAGTTTTATTTTCTCTATAAAACTTCTCAAATATTTTATCTTGATTTTCTTGCTCAATGCCCACTCCCGTATCTTGCACTTCCAAACGCACCTCTTGTGAGTTTGAACTATAAGTTAATGAAACAAGGATTGAACCTTCTGGATCTGTATATTTTAAAGAGTTGCTTATCAGATTATACAATATGCGTTCCAGCTTGATTGAATCTATCATTACATACAAGGTACTAACATTCGACTCGTAATGCATTTCGATGCGATTAGACTTAACCATGTAGTCAAAAGCATTGACTATAATCTGAGTAAATGAGACTAACTCGACCTGTTTTTCTTTAATGTCTACATCAATCAGTTCAGCTCGTTTAAAATCTAATATTCCACTAAATATGTCAGAAAGTAATGTTGCATTTTTATAGACAATTTTAAGTTTCTCAAGCTGTTCTTCATCCATATCTTCATCTTTCATCAGATCATTAATAGGAGCTATGATCAGAGAAAAAGGAGTGAGCAGATCATGAGAAAGACCAGCAAAGAATGTTTCCTTCTCCAAAATAAGTTCTTCTTTATTCTTTCTTTCTATATATTTCAACCGCTGTATCTGACGTTTTCTGTAGTAGTTTCTGATATATAAGAAGATAGAAAAAAGCACGAATAAAACAGCCAATGCAAAAAACACATATGCTGTGGTCGTCCTCCACCATGGTGGAGTTATAGTTATATGCAAACTCCAAATGGGTGCATTTTCTTGACTAGAGGATAAGTTATTCAGGCGAACATAGAGATTATAATCTCCTGGGGGAAGTTGCGAGAACGTTAAAGGTTTGCTTATATCCAAATATTGCCAATCGTCTCCAAATCCCTGTATCTGATATTGATAGGTATTGTTGTAATTGTTCCACTCTAGCTCAACGAAAGAGAAGCCTATCCATTTACATTTATGTGACAAGCTTATAGAATTTATATATTCCGTATCCTCTGTTAAGACTACCTGTCCATATATTTCTTCCCCTACTTCCACCTTCTGATGATCCACCTCTAGCTCTGTCAGCACTATGCGTGCCTGATAAGGTTGATTTAATAAAATCTTAGAAGCAATAAGTAAAAGATTATCAGCACCACCAAAAGCTATATATTCTTTATCATCAATATTCATCGTGCATGATGACAAAAATATATGCTTATTAGCTTCTCCCGGATTAATCTCCTTTAGTTCTTTGCTGTCATCTGTATAACAAAAAATTCTGTTACCAACCGAAAACCACAAATTGTTATAGGGGTCTAGTTCCACATTGCGCATAGCTCCATCAGGCAGCATAGTAGCAGTAAAGGGATTAGTCAACTCGTTAGACTTATTAGAATAATCTAACTGTCTTAGACCATTGGATGTGCCCAACCACAAACAACCATTCTTTTTATCATCTACTAGGCTATATATCATTTCGGGAACTTCTTCTCCATAGCGTTGAGCTTTATTGGTCAGAGGATTAAATAAATAGAGTCCTCCGTGCGAGGCTACCCAAAGTTGTCCTGCAACTGTTTCGGCAAAGCCCGTGATTTCGTCCATTCCTAAGGAGTCGTAATGCGTATAGTCTGTGAATGTTTTTTTAAGGTTATCAAACTTCATTGACACCAACCCAAATTGCTTCGTACCAATCCAATATGTTTTTGTACTGCTTCTGAATATGGAAGTCACCTTCCCAAAGTTTTTGTCTACATGATATGCTCTGAGAGAAAAGTCTACTTCTCTTCCTTTGGTTAATGGGGCATATTGCATTCCAATATCATCATTGCCTACAATTAAGACATCATCATCTTTGTATATCGAAAGTATATATTTGTAAAATAGTTCATCACTATTCTTTATCTGTTTGGAATACAATTTTTGTTTATTTCCATCATATAGATAAAGCCCATCTCCCTGTGTTCCAATGAGAATATTGTTACTTCCTAAGTCTTGTAGAGTGTAAGCTGCTGAGTAACCATTGCTGTTGATTGGAGACAAATGTTTAATGCCATCATCATTATCCTTTAGCTCATACAGCCCATTGCCATAAGTACCCACCCATAGCTTATTCTGACGATCTCTAAAAAAAGATAAGATTACCGGTGCATTACTCAACAAAGACTGAGACGAAGCAGGGTGTTTGGTGTTTATCACTTTCAGTCCATTGCCCCAGGTTCCTAAATATAAGTGCGAATCGGAGGATGGAAAGATGCGATACACGTTGCCAATACCACTGCCAACGGATTTTTCATGATGTTTGCATACATCTTCGTTCCATTCTATTTTATGTAAGCCATCTGCCCATGTAGAAAAATATAGACTGTTCTTTTCGCCGACATCTAACAGTTGGGTGAGTCCATAATCATTCTCCGAAATTTTAATTTCCTTTCGTTCTTCTATATCATACAAAAAATATCCCAGATAGGTTCCTACCCATAATTTTCCTACAGGTTTTTCTATAATACTTGATATTATGCTATTATCATAGTGATGCGATACTTTGAAGGATAACTCCTGATCGTTGCTTGGCTCTAGTTGATATAAACCATCCTCCCAACTGCCCAGCCAAATACTGCCTTGAGAGTCTTCGAAAATAGAAATAACACGTTGAGGATAAGACGCTACGATTTCACTGATATGCGTAAACTTATTTTTACGAGGATCGAATATATCCACTCCCCCCGACTTGAAGCCGATCCAAAGATAGCCTTTAGAGTCGAACATCAGAGATTCTATGTTATTTTCTGTAAGGCTATTACCAGAAACATCATCATGTCGATAGACTTTAAATCCTTTGCCATCGAAGCGATTCAGTCCATCATTGGTAGCAATCCACAGATAGTTTTCGTTTTCGCAGATTGCCGTCACATCCATCCCCGACAGTCCATCAACAGTAGTGTAGTGTCGAAAACCTTGGGCGTGTAGCGCTAAGGCAACAAACGAAACTAAAAAGATAAACATCAATCGCTTCATAAAATATACTTTAGGTGAGAAAAAATCTGATTGTAATTTAACCAATTTGATCAGCTTTTCACATCTTAACTGATTATATATTCCAGAACTGTTATTGAATAAGCCTTAAGAGATATTCTTTCTCCCTCTGTTTGTTTCTTTTTCCATACGGGAGCTATGTCATCCGATGTTTTTCCATAATATTCCCATCCATGAGGTAATGATTTTAGTTCATGGTTCTTAATATTTAATTTTATATCAACATCTTCTGATCCTTTATTTATTGCATATACGAAAAGTTTGTTTTGATCCTTATCCAAACTAGAGTAAGTAACTATGAAATCAGATGAAGACTGACTTTTGATCATTTGCTTGCCAAGATAATTGCCCCATATCTTCATTGCTTGCCCCGTAGGCGTCAGATTTCCCTCTCTGTCCAAGGCGTCATGATCGGTATAAGGATTGTCAGTGGCATTATTTATCCATCTGGTATTCCAAAAACACATAAAATCTATTTGAGGTTGCATCAATAGCTGCCCTGTCATATCAAATGTAACGATTGCATGCCCCATATCATTCGTCGCTTTCCATAGACCAAACCAATCTATCGTGCCATATTCAGCCACAATCATTTTCCATCTTTCCAATTGTTCTTTGTTTGCATACTTATTCAATGCATTTAGGGCGGTTTGAGCAGGCCAAATCAAACATTTAGTAGAGTCCTTATAAGTTTCATAACCATCCACAAAATCGAATACTCCATAATTGCTAACACACAAACCATCTATGTGGTCGCCTGCTTTTGTTATTACGGTTTCAAAAAACTCCTCTTTCTCTCCATTAGGGATCACCAAAATGGAGGGATCAACTGCCTTCATCGCTTTCGAAAAATCTATTACATCTTGTGCATAGATATCAGCAGTGGAGTTTATATTATTCTTGTGCCAACTTTCATTACCGATCATCCAGTAACGAATGTTGTACCCTTTTTTGATGTTAGCATATCGCACCCATTCGGTGGCATGCTCTATTAGTTTTTCTCGTTTTGCCGATCGTTTCCCCTTTTCCGGAGGTAATAGATATCGGTCTGCTGCTACTACGATAATTGGCTCAGCACCAACAGAGTCACAGATTTGCATAAATTCGTCAAAATCAAGTGGATCATATAGTAACTCTCCCTCTTCGGACAACATGCCTGTGTAAGCCTCTATACCAATTGTGCGTGAGGCAGTAGGTTCAGATTTGCCGTAAGGAGGAGAACTAAACATATAGACATCCGATTTTTCGCCACCCGGATAGCGTAGATATTTAACTCCCATATCGGACAAAGCTTCTACCATACTACGCTCAGTATGTTCATAGTAGTCTCCATCCATGAAGTAGTTTAAGTTTATGCCTATCGGATGATTTGACACATCGCTCACTATACTATCAGGATAGACATTCAATGATGCCAGATTGTTCAGTGATTCTTTCTGACAAGAAAGCAAACTAAACAGCATTGTAACTATCAAAAAAAGGTATTTATTTCTAGTCATTGAGTTTATTATATTGTCCGATATGGAAGTTTTTTCTTTTAATTATAACCTATTATATCAAGTACAGGGATCTCTTTTCCTTGCAATACTACTTTTTTGTCTTTCACAAATTCGATCAACTTATTCCAATGCTCGTCTTGCGAATCATACCACATTGCCTTGTCGAACTTACCATCATGTTTTTTGAACCCTGAACCTGAATACTTCAATGGCCCTACATAATAGTTATCTTCTATGAAGTTGTTGGTAGACTTCGTAGCATCAAATGCAATTGTAGGCTCTTCTACAAATATGTAATTATGCTTGAAGAATGTACTATCTGCATAACCTCTCCAATCGTCAGAATGTACTAAGCGTTTATCCATTTGTGGCAATTCTTTTTTACAGATGTAGAAGATGTTTTTTTCTATCGTACTATTCAAAGTAGGACCTGTTATATGAATAACAGGAGAATAATGTTCTGTTTTTTTCTCTGTCACAATGTGCTTGCGAATCCCATCATTGATACTGATATTATAACGCACCACAGTACCTTGAGTACCTACACTCCAATCTTCTGGCCATCCTCCTGAGTTGCAAAGCAAGAGAAAACCTCCTTCACTATTATCACTCAAATTGTATTGAAACAATGAGTTTTTAGAGTTATAGTCCGAATCGAAACCATAGCCATCTGTTTGAGATTTGTGACCTCTCACCACATTGTATTGAACAACTGTGTTATCACTTGAAAAAGGCCAGATACCATCACATGCCTCTGTGGCTGGTAATGTTGCTGGGCAGTTTTTCATCACATTATATTCCACAATTGCTCCATCGCATGCCGTTGGCACTATACCATCTCCGGGTACACCATCTATCACATTGTGACGGATAATCACATTCAGACTTGGCAACCACTGACTTCTGACCCAGTTACCCCACATGATGATTCCATTGCGTTGTGAATCTTTGATCAAGCAATTCTCTACCAGCAATCCATCGAAGTATGAAGGGATAGAATCAGTTTCGTCATCTCTAAAGTTGGTCAACATCATGGCTTGTCCTCCTCCTGCATCTTCATGCTCGTGTCCTTCACCTTTGATGAGCGAGCCATAAACATCATGGATAAAGAGATTATCTATTGTGATATTTTCGGCTTTTCCATAATTATAAATTTCAACTTTCACGCCACTCAATCGAGGACGGATTTTTTCTCCTTTGTTCGACACTTCAATATCACGAATCACTAAATGCTCTGAGTTGAAGATATGTAACATCTCTAATTCCGAAGCATCTCCCTTTAGGTGTGGCTTAGGTTCTCCACCATATTTTCCAATCACAATAGGTTTTTCAAGACTTCCTTTACCTGAAAAATAAAATTTTTCGGTAAAGACACATCCTGATTTCAGCAAAATACTATCTCCTGGTTTGACATCAATATCTTTGATTTTTGCCAAAGTTTTGAATGGCTGATCAGCAGCCGTCCCTGTATTGCTATCTTTTCCGTTTTCTGCATCAAAATAATAGTTTGTAGTAGTAGGTGATTTTGACAAACTACATGCTGAAAATAAAATAGCAAATAAGCTAATTGTAAAAATAGTCCTTATCATATTTTTTATTTTATTATTGTATTAATCTCATTCCCAATCATCTGTTCTGAACGAAGAAACTGGCAGCCCTCCTGTGCCAAAGACTTCTGCTTCAACGTAGTTTTTGAATGCATAACGAACAGCCTTTGGTTCTTTTACAAAACGACTTGTTACCACTACTGCACCTTTGTCTTCATCGAAGTGAGCAGTTGCTGGCATAAATATTTTGTTCTCGCCTGCCATTTCAAATTGTTTTAATTCTTTTCCAAAGGTGGTTAAGCCCATAAAATCGTTCTTGAAGTAAACAATGGCTTTTTCTCCTTCTATCTCCAGACGGTCATACTCTGGACTCTGATATTCAAATCCTTTGTAATCGTATGTTTTGCCTAATGCTAAGTATGCCAAACGATTTCCCACTTCTTTTTTGCGAGCAGGATGAATCATAAATTCCTCCCCTAGATCTAAGGTTACAGCCATTGCACTATTGGGAATCATAGCCTGTGATTTTAATTGAGACTCACGTAGATAAGCTGAAATTTCAGTCCATTGAGGTGTAAAAAAGTTCCATTCTTTATAGTTATAAGGTGCTATTTGGGTAAAATAGAACGGGATATCTTCATTTCCCCATATTTTGCGCCAATCTTTGACCATAGCTGCAACAGAAGGAGCATAACGAGGAATATTGAAAATATTAGATTCTCCTTGATACCAAATGAATCCTTTTATACCATACCCTTGCAGTGGATGTATCATTCCATTATACAATAGGGTTGGAAGATTGCCAATCCAAGGCGATGTTTCGTCGCTATGAGGTGGTACTTCTATATCTTTAAACTCTTTACATGCTGTTTCTGTCATCCATGCCTCTACATTTGAGCCTCCATAACTGGCATTGATGATGCCAATGGGAACATCAAGCTGTTTATTTAACATATCTGCAAAAAACCAAGCTACTGCACTAAATTCGGCTGTCGTTTCAGTTGAGGCAACTTGCCATTGTGCATCTTTGAAGGTATCTAAAGGTTTGTAAGCTGCTAGTTCTGGAATATTAATGAAGTGAATATTTTTTCCTTTCGAACTAAAAATAGCCTCTGTCGATCCTTCTACGGGTTGATGTTTATAGCCTTTCAGTTTCATACTCATATTAGACTGTCCACTAGCTAACCACACTTCTCCTATATAGACATTTTTGAGCTCTATTGTTTCTTGTCCTTCTACTTCTATTGTGTATGGTCCTCCAGCATGAGGTGTCTGAACTTTTAGCTGCCACTGCCCATTTTTGTTCGCTGTTGCAGTATGAAATTTGTCGTCCCACGAAGTTTTCACATTAATACTCGTATTAGGCTTAGCCTTTCCCCATATCGGTGCATCTATCTGTTGTTGCAAGATCATGTTGTCAGTAAAAATGGAGCCCAACTCCAGATTTTGTGCTCTGATGGATAGTTGCATCAATAGAAATGATAAAATTATCAGTTTAACCTTCTTCATATTTATTTCACTTATTAATAAACTACGTTATATACCTCTATTTCGAAACGGTCACTACTCCCTTCTTTAGACTTACAGATGATTGTGAGAGGTTGTTTTGTATTGACATCTGCCTTATCTATTTCAGCTACACCCCACGACAAACCACTCCATATCATTCTGTCATAATTGATTGTCACAGGCACTGTTTTATTATTTTGCTTTGCCGAAATGGTTAAATACTCGTCCATTTTTGTACCATAAGGAGGTGCACCACCCCACGAACGAAAGGGTATACCATTATTATCCAATTGTTTGAAGATAACACGTATCGTATTTGATACATTCTTCAAAACTATTTTCGAAGTCTGATTATCTTCTTTGACAGATGTTATGTTTAGTTTTGTAATACTTTGTGGAATTACAACATCTTCTTCTAATCCCCAACTTTTATTATTTGCAAACTCTCCAAAACCAATTACAGCTAATTGTTCTGCTCCTAATGTGATAGTACTATTGCTAAGAATGGGAGTAAATCCTTTGTCTGTAAAAATCAGTTGCCCCTCTACCCCTTCTGGCATTTGCAACTCTATTGTTTCTGCCGATTGAGATGGATTTACAACTGTAAATAACACTCCATTCTGAGTAACAGACTTATAACCATAAACCTCTGATTTTCCGGGCACTCCTCCAATGATACTTGTCTGCCCAAACTGCTGAAGAGTAAGATAAGTTTTTTGCACCTGTGCCATCCATTTCGCATCTTCATCGTTTAACAAATCAATGTTGCCATGATAGACATTCAACCATCCTCCTCGTGCCATATTGAGAACCAATGAACTTTTCCAAGCAGCTATCCCACGATTATAGCAAGTTCCTGTTTTACCTATCATAAACGAGCAATTGTCGATGCGCGAAAGAGGCAACCCGTTGAATGCAAATTGCTGCACCATATGATCACTATACATATCTTGAGATCGCCAAACATTCATCATAGGCACATCCGAAAAACGTGGATCGCCAGAGTAAAGCGTATCAAATATTTCGAGCCATCGAGGATCTACTGTCTTACGAAACGGACTTGTAGTATTTTCCATATCTCCACCAAAGCCGTTATAACCAATAAACTTCACATGAGGATTTTTTGCTCTAAATGCCTTAACAGCTCTTATGAAGGCGTTTTTGTTAGCCTCTTCAATTTCTGAAAGCAACATTGTTTCTTTTGCAACGTTAGAAGCTGCATCAAAATAAGCAAAATCGAACTTAAATACTCCAAAACCCTGATCTGCATACATCTGCAATGTTTCCATTAGATGATTTAGATAATCACCTTCAAAAAGGCTTAAAACTGCCGAATTGGCTGTTTCCGATCCTTTCCACTCTGGAATAACATTCAACATCTGCCCTCCACCTGTGCGAATAAGATTGGTAGCAAACCATAAACCAGGAACAATACCATTTTCTTTACATTTACTTATCCATTTTTCTGGACCATTAGTCCAATTGGTACGATGCCAAGTTCTGTATCCTCCATCCACATCAAACCAAAAAGCATCCATCATATAACAGTCTATTTGTACCCCATTGTTTTTTAGGCGAATAGCTTCATCTAACATTTGCATGCAAAGTGCTTCTGTTTGGGGGATATTGTCAGAAAGCTCATCATACGATGACCAATTGTTATATACCACTAACGGTTTTTCTAGTCCCGTTGCTAAAGGATATCTAACTTCAGGCAACTCCTTTGCTCCTACTTTAATAAAGACTCCAAGTATGAGCAGAGATGCTAAAAATATATTTTTAAATCGTATCGTCATTTTATTACTCTTATTCTAATGTCAAATCAAAGACATATTCATTTTTACTTAAGTTTAGATCGTTGCCATCTTTCACAACTTTACCTTTTTTCGTAATATTTTTCATCTTGATATTTCGAATGGCATATTTTTCATCTTTACCTATCAATTGAGTGCCAACACCCTCCATATCTGTAAAGACATTTACGTTCTTAATAGTCACATTATCAATAACACAATCTCCAACGCAATCTCGCCATGAATTGTCTGTTATTTCAAAATCTACAAGTTGAGCAGCCTCAACACCATTCAAGTCAAACGATTCGACATTAATATTTTCGAAAGTTACATTCTTGATATAAGTTGAATCATAAGCATTGATCACCATTGCTCTTTTACATTTGATGATATCAATATTTCGGAATATAATATTAGAAAATTCCTCAACACCGGTTTCTGTACCTATTTTAGTTGCTGCCGAATTACTCAATGTTGTAATATTTTCAAACAGAATGTTTTGAGTGTTAAATATTCGTTCATCATCCAATCCTTTTACTACTAAATTATCATCTCCACAATGCAAAATGGAATTTGTCAATGAACAATCGATGGATGAGTCGAAATCTACACCATCTGTATTGATCCAATTCTCAAAAGGTCTATTGTTTAGTATTTTTAGATTTTTTAGATGAACATTTTCAGATCGATATACTCTCACATTCCAAAAACAAGGATCGAGTAGCACCAAATCCTCTAATGATATATTTTGACATTCTGACATATATATCAAGTGAATTCCCTCACCTCCATTTTGCCTCAAGCCTGTATAGCCAGAGCCATCAATTGTCCCATGTCCCCCAATTTTAACATTGTTGATATTATCTAATTTAATCATTGCATTATCCGGAAAATCAGCAATGTCGGTACTTGCCTTGATACAGGCATCTTTGTCTAAATAGATTTGAGAATTATTTGCTAACCTCAACTGTCCCGTTAAATATCTCCCGGCTGGAAAATAGAGGATAAGATTACGATTAGCAGCATCATCAATTGCTTGTTGAATTTGCTTGGTCAAGACCTCTTTACCCGAATTATTAATTCCATAATCCAATATATTGATCATATTGGCAGGTTTGGCAGATGGAGAGTCAAGCATAATAAATAAGTACTCCTTCTCATTGATTTTCACCACTATATATTGAGGTTTACTCAATGAGAAAGTGAGTACTTTATCCAGCACATTGGATTCAATCTTTCTGCTTAAAGGACTTATAGCATAAGTCTCTATTTTTTCTCCTATATTTATTTCAATTTCAATAGGTTGTTGTTCATTAATTATCTCATGAACTGTATGTATAGGAATATCAAACTGAGAGAGTACACCTACTGCCACCTTTTTTCCATTGATCGTAACTTCAAAATCTTTACTTTTATCAAGCTCAGATATAGCCAATAAGCTGACAAAGGAAAAAACACTGAATAATGTCAATAGTGATATTTTGATACAATATTTCTTCATTTCACATGTATTGAAATTTTGTTTTCATTCATTCCTTTGCCTTGCACCACAAAGTCTATTTTTCCTTTCGCTGTCGGTTGCAAGATAGCCAATGCTCTTCCTTTATAGCTCTTAGGATTCAGCGATCTAAAACTTCCCATATCTGTAGGATCTGCATTTCCTGCTGCCAAGATTTTACCGGTTCCCGAGATCATCAAATCCAAAGTGATGTCTTTGTCTGGAACAATATTGCCATCCTTATCTATCAAGTCCATCTGCACATACACCAGACTATTTGGATTATTCTCAATATTTGTTCGATCGGCAACAAGCCTAACCTCAACAGGTTCACTGGCAGTCTGCAATGTAAAAGAGTCTTTTTCTACCCCATCTTCCACTGCCACAGCTTTCAACTCTCCTGACTGATATTTGACATCAAAAAGAGCTGAATACTTTAAAAGCCTGTCCTTTTTCTCTGTCTCTTTTTCTGCAATTAACTCTCCATTTAGATAAAGTCTTACTGATGGATAGCGAGTATATACTTTTACTTTCAAGACCTCACCTTCATGCCCTGTCCAATTCCAAGAAGCATCTTCGTTAGGCCAGCCCCAATAACTAACTTTTTCTTTATAGCCAGAGGGGATAGGATGATGCACAAGCATCTCTATTTTACTCTCGTTCCAAAGGACATCCCGCAATGCTCCTTGAGGTTTCTTGTTGCCACAGATATCAATATCACCACACCATGCATTAAACCATGGCCAATCTAGAAATTGCGGAGGATCTTTTTCTCCATTTTTAACATTTATGGCATGTCCAATTCCTGATTCTCCTAGATAGTCTATTGCTGTCCAGACAAAATCACCTATAATGTTAGAGTGTTTTTCGACCAAATCCCAGTTGACGGTTCGCTCCACAGCCGTTGTTTCGCTACCATAAATAACACGTTCAGGAAACTTTTTAGAGTCATTCTCATATTCCCACCACATGTAATTATAGCCCCCAACATCTAGGTGAGTAAATGCTGCTGGTGAATCTTTCCATGTCAGATTGGGATTGTCCCAATAGTCATTGATAGCAGCTGTTACAGGACGAGTACTATCGTATTTCTTGACAATATTTTTCAATTCTTCGGCTATACGAACTCCTGATGCATCTGATCTTTCTATAATTTCATTTCCAATGCTCCACATCACAATAGATGGGTGATTGCGATCACGTAAAACCATGGTAGCTAAGTCTTTCTCATGCCACTCGTCAAAATCTAAGTGATAGTCTTCTGGGTTCTTTCCTTTCTTCCACTGATCAAAGGCTTCATTTATCACTAGCAATCCAAGGCGATCACAGGCTTCTAAGAACTTTTCAGAAGGAGGATTATGAGCACATCGCACGGCATTAAATCCATCTCTTTTTAATAATTCGACCTTACGCTCTTCGGCTCTATCAAGAGATACTGCCCCTAACAAACCATTGTCATGATGCACACATACTCCTTTCATTTTCAGAGGTTTACCATTCAACAAAAAACCGTCTTTGGCTGAAAAAGAGATATAACGAATACCAAATGGAACCTCTAGCAGATCTTTTTGATTATCTATCGTATTTAACTCTACTTGAGCCTTATACATTTCAGGAAAGTCTGTAGACCACAATGTAGGATCTAGAACTTTGATTGACTGGGTAACTGTTTCTTTAGAATTTCCATCCAAAACTACACTCACCTGACTTGTTCCAACGATTTTTTCTGATTGATCAAAAAGGGTGATGATCAAGTTAGCATTCTTCGGCTCATCATATTTATTGTATACATCTATTGCTAGATTTACATTAGCATCAGTTCCCTCTTGATCAGATGTGATAAAAGTTCCCCATTCGTCTAAGTGGATTTTGTCGGTTGTTATTAGCCAAACGTGTCGATAGATTCCTGATCCTGCATACCAGCGTGTATTTTGACCTTCATTTTTGACTTTTACAGCTATCGTATTAGGATGATCGGTAGAGCAAAAATCTGTTATATCGCAAAAAAATGATGTATAACCGTATGGTTGATTACCTACTTGCACTCCATTAATCCATACTTCAGCATTCATATAGACTCCCTCAAAATACACCTGAAGACATTTCCCTTGCATATCTAAAGGGAGATCAAACTTTTTAGTGTACCATCCAATACCTCCCTGAGTATGTCCAACTGGAATACCGTTCTTACTTTTTTTGAAGGGCATCTCTACACTCCAATCATGGGGAAGATCAACAGACTGCCAATTGGATTGATCTGCACCAAATACATTTTTCACATCTATATCTGCATGGATGAAAGACCATCCTTGATCAAAACTTTGTTTCCGAATATCTAGCCGTCCTTCTTTTTCTTTGCACGAAAAAAAGAATGCTAAGCTCAATATCAAAACAAGTTGCAATTTGAATCTGATTGTATTTTTCATTTCACCTCAATATTTATATTGGCACTTGGCAATCCATCAACATGAGCTGTCAGTTTTATGTTCCCTTTCTGTTTCCCTGATTTTAGAATTACAAGACATTCTCCTCTCCAAGCTTTTCGATATGCTTGTTGAAAACTTTCTGTACTCATAGGATTTGAATTTGCTACAGCAATTAATTCCCCTTCTCCCTCAATGGTAAATGTTACTAAATTTTCAGCGTGTGGACTAACGACTCCATTCGCATCAATCAATGCAACAGAGATAAAGCTAAGATCTTGCCCTGTAGCATTTAAGCTATTTCGATCTGCAGCCAATTTAATGTTTTCTATTTTGTCAGCAGAGCTTAACACTGAAGATGTAACCTCCTTACCATTGATATAACCTTTTGCCAGCAGCGTTCCTTTTTCATACGGAACATTCCATAATAATTTATTTTTTGTCTCTGCCGTATTTGTGTTTTTTCCGAGAGACTTTCCATTCAGGAATAATTCAACTTCTTCACACTGAGTGTAAACAAAAACTGGAAGTTCTTTACCTTCATGCCCTTCAAAATTCCAAATAGAGACCTCATCAGGCCAATCCCAAACACTCCAATCTTCTTTTTTAGGATTAAGAGGAAATGATGATACAGGAGGTACAACATTGATGGAAACAAGAGGTTTTGAGCTCCATAAAGTTTCTCTGAAATAAGACTGTGGACGTCTGATGCCACAGATATCAATATCACCACAGTATGCCATATAGAAAGGGTAAAAGCTTTGCTCCAGATAATATCCATACCACCCTATACTGGCCTCACCTATATAGTCAAAAGATGTCCAGATAAAATCCCCGATCAACCACGGATATTTCTCCACAGCCTTCCAATAATCATATGCCTGACTTGCGTATGATTCTGATGAATATATCAGCTGATTGGGATGTCTTTTTCTGCCCGCTTCGTATTCGCTTGGTGAATAATTATAGCCTGCAACATCAAGGGTTGACAAGTAGGCATCTTTTTTATCTGATATTGAATTAACGCCTGCTGTCACAGGACGAGTATCGTCTATTTTGCGTGTAAAGTCTGCCATCTTTAGCGAAAGATCAGCCATCTCTTGTGTCTCATTTTGCTTAATTTCATTGCCGATACTCCACATAATGATAGAAGGGTGATTACGGTCTCTCTCTATCATAGCTCCTAAATCGGTCTGCCACAACTCATCAAAGCGTTTTGAATAATCTTCGGCAAAATGCCCATGTTGCCAAACGTCAAATGCCTCATCAATCACCAAGATACCCAGTCTGTCACAAGCATCAAGCAGGGCAGGTGATGGTGGATTGTGAGATATACGTAAGGCATTAAATCCTAATTGTTTGTGTAGTTCTACTTTGCGTTCTTCAGCCCTATCGAAAGCCATTGCTCCTAATGGACCATTATCGTGATGAATGCAGCCTCCTTTTAATTTCAGTTCTTTGCCATTTAAGAAAAAACCTTTTTCTGAATTAAACTCAATAGACCTGATTCCAAAAGTTTCTTTAGTGCAATCTAGTAGCCTATTTCCATCCCAAATTTCCGAAACAAGGGTATACAGATAAGGAGAGTCTACAGACCACAAACGAGGATTTGATACTTTTAGATCCTGATTGATTACTGTTTTTGACTCTATTTCTATCTTCTGATCCTTTTGCGTTTCTGCTACTATTTTGCCAGTTTTATCTAAAACTTTTAATTTTATGGTAGAAGAAATCTCCTTCTGATCTTTATTTAGAAGAGTGGATGCCACAGATACTTTCGCATTTTCTGCTGACACCTCTGGTGTGGTGATTGCAGTACCATTGTTTACAATGTGCAAAGGATCGGTTTTGGTTAGCCACACATGGCGATATATACCTGCTCCGGAATACCAGCGAGAGGTTACCGTCTCACTCTTCACTTGTACAGCTATCACATTGTTCGCCCCAAATTTCAGATAGTCTGTTATGTCATATTCGAAAGAAGAATAACCAAAAAAGTAGTTCCCTACATGATGCTCATTAATCCATATATCTGAATTCATGTATACACCATCGAAGCGAAGATAAATTCGTTTTCCTTCGTCTGTCTTTGGCAGATCAAAATGCTTACGATACCAAGCTATTCCTCCTCTAGTAAAGCCACTTGCCACTCCATCAACAACAGTAGAGTCGAAAGGAGAAGTGGTGCCCGGGATATCTTCAATAGCCCAATCATGAGGAAGATCAAGTGGTCTCCAGTCAGTGTCATTTGTAGCTAGACTTTGTCCATCAACAATATCACCATAATGGAACAACCAATTATCATCAAACAAGATTGTTCGGTCTTCTTCTTTTATATTCTGACAAGCAAAAAGTGTTGCCAGAACACAAAAGAATATCAAAAAGTATTTACTATTCATTTGCATTCAAATTATGATTTGAAGAACAGTAAGTCCCTAGGACTTACTGTTCTCTAAGTTATATAATGTAGAGATTCCTTACTTTTCCCCTCCCCATTCAGGAGCCTGCTTAAGTGCTTTGTTGTTATCCAATTCTTTTTGTGGTATTGGCCAAACTTTAGTTCTGTCCGCTCCTATGTAGTTGTATTCAGAAAGTTTTGAGTGTTCTCCCCAACGTTTTAGATCGAAGTAACGATGTCCTTCAAAGGCAAATTCAACTCTTCGTTCATGCTTTACGACATTTAATATGCCTCCCAGTCTGCTCACTTCGGCAGCTGTGACATGAGGCATGCTTACACTTGCTCGATCACGAACCTGATTGATTAATCCTTCTATCTCTGTCTGACTACCTCCACTGTTAGCAAGAGCTTCAGCTCGCATCAATAAAATATCTGCATAACGAATTACATAATAATCTTGATCGTCATGGAATTTTTCAGTTACAGTATAGTCTTGATATTTGTTGATACGTCCTGTATTTTCCTGATACCAATTACCCTTGTCATCTACTTTCCATGCATTTTGCACAACAAAGTTGAATCCCCATCTTGGGTCTCTATTTTGTGCATTCCAAAGTTCATCTTTGGTCAATGATGACTCAGATACAGGTTTTCCCTCATTATCATAATACTCATCAAGCAAATCATTTGTTACAGCTATTGGAGTATAGAACTCATCATTATTACGACAAGAAAGGAACCCTCTCATCTTGTTTTCAGTGCCATCTATTGTTCCGCTGAATCTTACTGAAAAAATAACCTCCTTACTTGTATTACCAGCCTCACTAAATAGTTTTAGATAATCGCCCTCGAGAGCATATCCAAACTCCATTACTTTTTTTGTTGCATCTATTGCTTCTGTCCACATTTCGTTGTGTAAATAAATCTTGGCAAGCAATCCCCATGCAGCACCTCTGGTTGCTCTTCCTCTTTGATCAGTTGATATTGGCAGGACTTCAGATTCAGCTACCTCTTTCAGCTCTGTTGTTATAAACTTTACGATATCAGCTTTAGAGCTTTTTTCTATATAACCTGTAGTTGTAGGTTCAGTTGACAAAGAAACATCCCTATATAAAGAAGTCAGATAGTTATAGAAAAAGGCACGTAAGAATATAGCTTCGCCTACTATTCTGTCAGCCTCTTCTTTTGCAATCTTCGCTTCGCCCATTTTGGGCACATTGTATAATACGTCGTTACATCTAGCAATACCTTTGTAACACACATCCCATACTACTTCAACAAGTTTTGCTGATGCAGAAAGTTCCCCCCACGTTAAAGCCATCTCTGTTGGCGACCAATACCATCCACCACTAGTGCCATCAGTTGTCCCAAAACCATCTAGAGATCTGGGGTCACAAGCACTATAATAATTGAAATATAATCCTTGTTGCTGTAACATATTATAACATCCAGCTAACATAGCCTCTGCCTCTGCCTTATTATTCCAATAAGAATCAACATTTTCCTCTGAAGGATTATTTAGCTCCAAAAAATCTGAACATGAGGCCAATAGTGTCATTAACCCTACAAACAAAATGTATAATTGTATATTAATCTTTTTCATTGTTAATCATTTTTTATGATTATAGACTAAAGTTTAAGCCAATTGAATAGGTTTTGGCATTTGGATATGTCCAGTTCTTACTATCCGTCGAGTATTTTTCAGGATCATAGTTCTTCACATCTGTGATTGTGAACAAATTTTGAGCCGAGATAAATACTCTTAATCCTTGTACCTTAATCTTACTCAATAGACTTTTGGGTAATGTGTAGCCTAGTTCTAAATTTTTCATCCTCAAGTATGATGCATTTTGTATCCAATATGAAGATGGAAGTTCATTATAGCCAACATTTCCCAAGGCTGGGTAACTTCCATTTACATTATTCACCTCATGATACCTATTCATCATTCTTTCAGTAACACCTCCACCTACATGTGGACGATCCATAACGATACGATCAACATTGCCTACCCCTTGAAAAAACATTGTCAAATCAAAGTCTTTGTAAGCTGCTGTCAGATTCAAACTATATGTTACTTTGGGGAAAGGGTTACCTATTATGGCACGATCTGCATCTGTCAACTTTCCATCTTCACTCCCATCAACATTAAGATACTCAACATCTCCAGGACGAGGTTTACCAACAGCTACACTTGGGATATTTCCTTTATCATCTGTTATTGCTGCAATTTGTTCTGGTGTATATAAACCATTTGCAACATAACCATAATATGCTCCTATGGGATGTCCAGCAAGATTGATTGTCCATCCATCAATCCAGTTGTCACGACCATTGACATCTGTTATCTCATTTTTCACATAACTAAAGTTCAATGTTGCTCCAAAGCTAAAATCATTCCACTTGTCGTTATAACCTAAGCTCATATCCCAACCTCTATTTTTCACTTCAGCAGCATTAACAAATGGAGGCTCATTAACACCCACAATGGAACTTATTGGCAGTTGGAGTAGAATATCAGAAGAGACTTTGTTAAAATAATCCAATGTCAAATTGATCTTACTTCTAAGGAAGGAAGCATCTAATCCAATATTTGTAGTCGTGGTAGTTTCCCATTTAATATTAGGATTGGCTGCACTTGCCAAAGCTGCTCCTATTATTTTAGAGTCTCCCCATATATAATTATTTTTACCTAATGCATATGTTTGAGAATATGGATAAAATCCTATATCTTGATTACCCAATTTACCCCAACTAGCTCTAAGTTTAAGCATATTAATATTCTCCTGATCTAGCATAAAGCTTTCTTGAGCAATATTCCAACCTGCTGATACAGAAGGGAAATATCCTGCTCTGTTTTTCTTTGGGATCCTTGACGATTCATCACGACGTAAATTAACTTCCATCAAATAACGGTTTTGATATGCATAGTTTATTCGCCCAAAGAAAGAACGCAATGTAGCTTCTTCCTTTTGCCGATGAAGTTCTTGCCGCATCCATTTCTTCAATATTATTACTTAAGAAACCGTCTCCTTTTATCTCAGAATATCTATTCCCATTGTATTGTGCTGAGTGACCTAATAAGAAATTAAAGTCATGATTATCTTGAAGATTTAGAGTATATGTCAAAAGATTTTCATTGATCCATTGTCTTTGTTGGATACGAGATTCGTCTAGTTCAGTGATTCCAGTAGTATGGAAACTTCCATCTGATTTATAATGTTGATATGTTGGAGTAAAAGCTCTTGACGTACCTTGATTGTACTGGAATGCAAAGCTTGTTCTATAATGCAAATTTTTGATGGGTTCAATATCAAGAAAAGCTTTCCCATCAAATTTATATACATGTTCTTTAGATTGGTATGTTGTCATTTCCACAGGATTGCTTTGAGGTGTAGAAAACTCAGGTCCTCCATCGTATTGCCCCCAATGCCCATTATCATATTTAACAGGAACAGTTGGACGAGTGTCGCCTACTACCTTATCAAAAATTCCCCAAACCCCACTTGTTGGCTCTAGCGTCTTTTGATAACTTCCCGCTACATTTGCTCCTACTTGGATAATATTGAGATGCTTGCTATCGGTGTTTAATCGAAAGTTTAACCTATCTGTATCAGTTCCTCTCATAATACCCTCTTGCTTCATATATCCCACAGAAACTACCTGACTAGATGTTTCACTACCACTAGCAATTGATAGGTGATGATTTTGCACAGATGCAGTACGAAA
The DNA here is from genome assembly GCA_937995835.1 of uncultured Dysgonomonas sp. Lineage (GTDB taxonomy): Bacteria > Bacteroidota > Bacteroidia > Bacteroidales > Dysgonomonadaceae > Dysgonomonas. The sequence goes on from CALKIV010000028.1 coordinate 114,561, forward strand.
TAACTCTTTCATCCAATTGGTATTTGCAAAATGTTGTCGATCTGTTCCATTTTTCAATGACTCAATCATACTCTCTGAATAATTTTGATTTGCTGCTGTTCCTCCCAAAGCATTATTTTGCTCATTAAATAATGTTGCCCATTGCCATGAGTCTACATATTTGGGTAAGGTAGTTGCTTTTTGAATCCCAAATGATCCACTATAAGAAATACGTCTATCTCCCGTTCCTCGCTTTGTAGTTACCAAAATAACTCCATTGGCAGCACGCACTCCATAAATAGCAGCTGACGCCGCATCTTTCAATACCGATATGCTCTCAATATCGTTAGGAGCCACACTACTTAACGAACCTTCCACACCATCAATAAGAATCAAAGGGCTACTGTTTCCAAAGGTTCCGATTCCACGGATTCTGATTTCTACATCATTATCTTTTCCCGGTTGTGCAGAGAAACTACTTACTGTCACTCCACTCATACGACCTTGCAATAAGCTAGAAGTGTTGGACACAGGGATATCTTTGATATCAGAAACACGCATAGCAGACACTGCACCAGTCAAATTGGCTTTCTTTTGAACTCCGTAACCAACTACTACAATCTCGTCTAGATCTTCTATAGAAGACTCCATAACGATATCACACTTTGACTGACCAGCAACCAATACAACTTCTTGTGTTTTAAAACCTACATAGGTAAACACTAAGATATTGTTATCTTTTGAGGGAATATTAAAATTATATTCTCCATCAAGATTCGTAGTTGTTCCAAGAGACGCTCCTTTTAGTGCAACACTTACACCAATCAGCACATCTCCCGCTTGATCTGTCACCGTACCCTTTATGGCTTCAGTCTGAGCCTTTAATGGCAAGAATCCTAATAAAAGAAAGACAAAAGTATAGATTGTCTTCTTCCACAATGTTTTGTTAATAATCATAGTACTAGTATTTATTTAAAATTTAATGATTATGAAAATAGCATTTTCTATTGCTGATTGTAAAGTTGAAGCTTTTTAGTTCAACGCACTAACAAAAACCTATCGTTTAATAACAATATTGTGATGCTGGAGGTTTTAACAAAACAATACCACTCTGATGATAATAGATGAAACTAAAAGAATATATACCTTTGTCACATCCATTTTATATAAGACACCAAAATGAGCAAATAAGCACTTTTTACTAATTAGTAAAGCACACCTCAAAACTATTGTTATTCTAACATTGGTCACCTAGGCATATTGTATAGAATATAGCTCAAGTTATCTACTAACATATTCTTACTGTCTAATATTTATCCTTTTTGAATGCAGATATTCAGGAAGGCAAGTTTCGGTTCTTTTAAATTTATAGGATCATGAAAATTACAACAAAGATCTAAAGCTACAACTATCAATTTCATAACATTTTAAACAAAAATAATAGATGCAAAACAATACGATAAATTTCATAAATCAAAATGAATCAGCTTGGGACAAACAGGCTTTAGCACAAAACCAATGGTCGCAACCGGTTAGTTCTAAAGAGGTTCAGAAAGCTAAAGAGGGACAATGGGAGATTCTCCTTACCCCCACTCCACTAGACAAGGTATGGCTAGGAGACATCAAGAACAAGAAAATTTTGTGCTTGGCTTCTGCAGGAGGTCAACAAGCCCCTATTCTAGCGGCCGCAGGGGCAGATGTCACTGTATTTGATCTTTCTAGAGAGCAACTCAATCAAGATGATTTTGTAGCAAAACGAGATCATTTATCTTTGACAACAGTACAAGGTGACATGACCGATTTGGGCAGATTCTCAAATGAGTCTTTTGATATCATTTTTCACCCTATTTCCAATCACTATGTCGCGGATGTAAATCCCGTTTGGAGAGAGTGTTACAGAGTGCTTAAAAAGGGAGGAATACTACTTGCCAGTTTCTTCAATCCTGTTGTTTTTGTGGCTGACCGCAACCCACAAGATATGGCCGAGGGTATTATCAGACCTCGCTTCACAATTCCTTATTCAGATATTAATGATCTGAGTAAGAAAGAAATGGAGATAAAAATGACCAATGGAGAAGCCTTCGTTTTTGGACATACACTGGCCGATCTCATTGGAGGACAACTAAATGCAGGTTTCTTGATTAGCAATTATACTGAAGACATGCAACCTCACCCTCGCTTCTTGATAGATAAATATTTACCTACTTTCTTAGCCACTCGTGCAGTAAAACTCTAAGGAACAAGCATTAACAATAAAAAAAAGGAACTCATTAAAGCTTAGTACTTTAATGAGTTCCTTTTTTATTTTCTTTTTAGAGACTATTTCCCTTGCAGCTTCTGCATTGCTTCAGCGTATCTCTTGCCTAGTTCTCTTGCCGATTCGGCATCAAAATGGATATGGTCGCCCTTATGTACCAGATCTTTAGAACTTACACATTCGATATTTTTATTTTCTTGCCCTATTTCGTTTAAAATCTTATTCATTTCAGCCCCTTTGTTGGCAGGAGTACGTTCTGTGAAAAAGACACCCAATTCCCCTATAACAATTGGCATATTCTTTAAATCAAAATCTAGTTCTGTGGCTAAGTTACGTAACAATGTAGTAAATCGCTCTTTATAATAAGGATAAGCCTTATCGTTGGAATCCCCTTCCCCTTGATGCCAAAGAATACCTTTCAAGGTTCCTGATTTGAGGGCTATTTTCGCTCGATCGATGGTGTTATCATAAGGATAAAAGCCTGTTCCATTATCAAAAACATTAGGGCTCCACTTGCTAATAGATGTTCCATCCACCGCACAAGGGATCAAGCCGATCGTTTGCTCAGTATTAAGCTTTAGCATTTCTAAAGCAAAGCTCAAACCCGGACCTACACCAGCTTCAGGCTTATCGTAGTGCATTGGATCGTTTGCCATCACCCACTCGTTTTCGGCATCTAAAGCTAAGATTTTATCACTGGTCACAGATTTTCCATCCACCACTCCTCTACCTGCCATATTAGACTGTCCAATCAGAAGATAAAGATCTAAATTTTGCTCATTTTCTTGTGCAAAGACACCAAAAGAGCAAAGTATAATTATAAAAGATGTTACTATTCTTTCTATCATAAAAGTTAAGTTATTATTCGTTTTCTATAATTCAAAGGGGTTTCTCCAAAAGTATTTTTAAAACATTTAGAGAAATATGCAGGCTCGTTAAACCCTGTTTGAAAAGCCACATCTGAAATATTAAGTTCCGGATGCTTCTCTAAAAGATAGATACTTTTCTTCAAACGAATGCTCATTATATATTCATTAGGGGTCTGTCCCGTTATTCCTTTTATTTTTGTGAAAAGATTCGTTCTACCCAAATTTAGGCTCTCGGCTAAGAAGTTGACATCAAACTGAGAATTAGTTATATTCGCCTCGATGATCTCTATCGTTTTATCCAACAGTTCTTGATCCACCACATTCACAGCCACCAGATCTGTCTTGATCTCTGCATCTTTGCTAAACTTGGCTTGAATCATTTTTCGGTTATTAATGATGTTATTACATCTGGCAATCAATAGACTATTGCTAAAAGGCTTTACAATATAGTCATCAGCTCCTGTATTCAAGCCTTCTATCGTATGTGCAGACGCTGTGCGTGCTGTAAGCAGAACCACAGGAATATGTGTGGTGTTAAAGTTGGTTTTCAACTTCTTACAAAGTTCAATACCTGACATCACCGGCATCATCACATCACTAAGCACCAAGTCTGGTTGTTTATCAAGAGCAATATCAAACCCATCCTGACCATTCATTGCATGTAAAACCTGATAGAACGGAGAAAAGAGCTTAACTAGAGTTTCTAACAACTCTTTGTTGTCCTCCACAATCAGAATTATTGGTTTTTCAGAGCCTTCAGTTAATGAATAGTTATCTAAAAGATCAATAGATGGGTCGCTAAAGGGAGAAGATTCTTCTGCTTGCTTTTCATCGCTTTGCAGTTCATGTAGCACACCTATATTTTCTTCCGTCAAAAGTAAAGAAACAATAAACTGACTGCCAACACCTTTCTCACTCTCCACACGTATGCTTCCCTTGTGACTTTCTACAATTCCCTTAGCAAGTGACAGTCCGATACCTGTTCCATAGCTATTGATTTCATTATCCACCTGATAGAAGCGTTCGAAAATATTCTCCAACATTCTGTTATCAATACCGATACCTGTATCTGAGACGATGATTTCCACACTATCTCCTTTCTTCTCAACAATCATCTTTATTTCACCACCTTGAGGTGTAAATTTAAAGGAATTATTTAGCAGGTTAGAAAAAACTTTTTCCATTTGCATGGGGTCTATCCATATCTGAATATCGTCTTCTGTAGATTCAAACTTCAAGCTAATTTCCTTTCTTTGTGCATATTCTTCAAATTGAGAGCAGACCTCTTTTAAGAAGTTTACAAGATTCAGATGTTGCACTTTAGGTTCTAAAAAGCCCTGCTCCTGCTTTCTAAAATCAAGAATCTCATTCAACAAATGTTGCATCTTCTTGATATTGTTCGAGATAGAAACAATGCTATGTTTGATAGAATCGGGCAATTGACGATTGTCCAAAATCATTTCTATTTGCGAGATAATCAAAGTAACCGGAGTACGCAACTCATGCGATACATTGGTAAAGAAGCGCAGCTTAGTCTGATTTAGTCTTTCTATTTGCTGTTTCTCCCTATTGGCATATTCTAACGAGGTTTGCAATTTTATTCTTGATGAATAGTTCTGCATCAAATAGGTTACCAAACTAAGAATCACAATAAAGTAAAACAGATAAGCATACCAAGTAGCATAGAGAGGAGGATGAACCACAATCATCAGCGCTCGTTCTGCTTGTTTGTTCACACTCCTGATTTTCAATGTATATTTTCCCGGACTAAGATTGGTATAAGAAATTGTATTGCCCTCGCCTACTGAGATCCATTTCTGATCGAAACCATCCATTGTGTATTCCAACTCATTTTTCAAGCGCTTGATGTAATTGGTTTCCACAAAGTCGATCGAGATACTAGAATGATTGTACTTCAATTCTATCTTATCGGTATAGGTCAACGATTTGCTCAGCACTCCTGAACCATCGTTAGCCTCTATTTTTTTGTTATCTATCCAGAGGTCAATCAAATTGATTGAGAACTTTTTATTATCCAGATTCAACCCACTGTTTTTCAGGATAATCATTCCATTGTAACCTCCGATCACAATATCGTTATCTCTTGTAACACAGAGTCCTCTCTCGTTGATAGACGTTAATGGAGTAAGTTCATTTGTATAATCTCCCAAATAAGTATTTTCTTGCGTATCAAAAATCGAAAAGCTCTTATTGGTAGTAATCACTAGCTTGTTGTCTTGTATGCCATCAATATTGAGAATATAGTTGTCAATATTTTCATTGTTTGAGAAGCTAACCGGAACGATCTTATCTGCCTCTGCATTATATTTGAATAAGCCACTACCGGCAGAACCAATCCATATCTGTTGTGATTGATCTTGATAAAAAACATTCTGATAGTTTTCTCCCAAATAATCAAAGCCTCGTTTGTCATAAGTATAAGTGCTCAACACTTTACGATCGAGGCTATAATTGAAAATGGCAACAGAGGTAGAGAACCACAAACGATTACTTGAATCTACCATCATATCCCAAATTTGTCGTCCACCGGTCACCTCTTCCTTTATCAACAGTTCACCATGTTCTGTCTTAGGGTCAAAAACGATCAACGAACTTCTTGTGCCAATATAAAGCAAATCATTGTGTAGCTTAATGCTACGAATATCATTCCTCCCCACCCCCAAACGTGGTGGCAAGGTATACCTTTTCACCTGTTTTGTTTTCAGGTCAAATTTATTCAATCCTCCATGATGGGTTCCCACCCACAAGCAAGCATGATTTTTATCATGCACAATATCTTTGATGATGTTAGAAGAGATGGTGTTAGGTGCTGATGTACTCTGATAACTTTTAAAAGTTTTATGTTTTCGATCCATAAAATTGAGCCCACCGCCATCTGTCGCTATCCAAAGATTGCTATCTTCATCTTCCACTATTTTGCCCACCACAGGATAACTCAATTCGCTCTCACTTACCCTAAAGTATTCGCTATGCGTCAGTTCTGGATTCAGCAAGCTCACCCCACCATAAAATGTTCCTATCCAAAGTGTACCTTGTTCATCCGTCATGATGTTCCAAATGGAAGAACTGGCAATGCTATTATAATCAGTATCTACATGATAAAAGCGACCGATCATCTGATTGTCTTGGGTCAAGAAATTCAATCCATTGGCTGTCCCAATCCAATAGTTGCCCATATGATCTTCGGTGATGCCTCGCACAAAGTTATTGGTCAAAGAATTTTTGTCATTTTTATTATAAACAAAAGTTTTGATTTCACCTGTTGTTTCTATTTTATACAGACCATCTTTTGATGTACCCAACCAAACGTTATCCTTACTATCTGTATATATACACACAACATCCACCTGATCGATCATCTTAGAAGCAATCGCTGTTTTTTTATCAATAGCATACAGTCCCTGTCTACTACCAGCATATATTTTTCCTCTGTGTTCTTTTAATACCGTCAAGCCAATATCTTCACCGAAACTGAAAAACGTTTCCAATTGGTTTGTTGCCTTATTATACTTCAATATCCTATTCCAAGAACTTGCCCAAAGCGTTTCTTCTCCGTACGAGATGCTCATAATGCCTTTAGTGGTAATTCGTTTGAACTGATGATTCTCTAAATTATATTCCAGTAATCCCCACAGACACTGCATATAGAGATGTCCCTTGCCATCACCCGTTACCTCCTGTATGTTATTCCCAAAAAGCCCAATGGTATCCCCCATGATAGGCTTAAAAACAGTGATGCCACTCTGCGAGTATCTATTCAAGCCATTACGTGTAGCAATCCACACAATTCCCTTTTCATCTTGATAAACAGAATTGACAGTATTATTAGATAGGCCCGATTTTATATCAATATGCTCGAACAAGATATTGCTCGCCCTGATTTGTGGCAAAAACAATAGCATAATGATATATATGTAAATCTGCTTATTCATAATAAAAACACAGAAAGTAATTGTAGATAATTTTTTCAATCGTAGATTTGCAAACGGCAAACAAGTATTCTTTTAAGTCCCAACATCGGCAAATGTATTGAAAAAAATATACACCATCAAAACAAGGAACAATAAACTAAAAAAGCGATTAATATTTTTCTATACATTGGCAATCTCTACCCTTGATGTCTATTTATTCAACATTAATTAGCTTAATGTAGTTTTACAATATCAAAAAATCATTAATAAGATCAAATATTTAATTATCAACATGATACAAATTCAACGTGTACAAAAAACCAAGTTTCTCGTACTAAAGTGTTATTTAAAACGTCTAGCTCCACATAGCTTTGTACAAAAAATAACTTTAAGGTTAGCGAGAAATGAAAAAATAGTTAAAAAAGCTACTTTCTCACCAAATCTTATATTTTGTTAAATTAAATTCATAATACCAAAATGATGAGACAGTCTTATAATAAGATGCAAAGTCTAAGGAATGGCATGAAAGGTTTTGTCCTGTCACTGTTATTGTTTTGCAGCACCACGCTCCTTGCTCAGTCGGGCATAGAGATAACAGGGGTGATCAGCGATGACATGGGAGGTCTTCCGGGAGCAACAGTAAAGATAAAAGGCACAACCAATGGTGTTCTTACTGATGTAAACGGAGAATATAAACTAACAGTGCCAAGTGCAGAATCAATTCTCCAGATAAGCTATTTAGGTTTCGTTACCCAAGAGGTTGTGGTAAACGATCAAAAGACCATTAGTGTGACCCTGAGAGAAGAAGCTACTCAGCTCAATGAGGTTGTAGTAGTTGGTTACGGAACCATGAAAAAACGAGATGTAACAGGAGCCATTACCTCTATCTCTAGTAAAGATATAGAAAACAGATTGGCCACTAACGTCTTCGAAGCCATGCAAGGGCAGACAGCCGGGGTACAGATTGTATCAGGATCGGGACAACCGGGTGAAGGATCTTCTATCCGTATTCGTGGTACATCATCGTTCTCTGATGGTGCAGTAAACCCTCTATATATTGTAGATGGTGCACCGATGGACAACATCGATGCCATAAACCCTTCAGATATCGAATCTCTTGAAGTGCTGAAAGATGCCGCTTCGGCAGCTATCTACGGATCACGTTCGGCAAATGGGGTGATCATCATCACTACTAAACAAGGAAGTAAAAACAAGCCAATCATCGACATCAAGTACGACCACTCATGGGGAACTCTAGCTCACAAGCTACCTCAAGCAAACACTAGAGAAAGAAGACTATACGACACCAAACGTAGAGATTTCTTCTTGAAGTATAGACCCGGAAATGCGGATGAGAGTATCGAGATGCTTAATGACTCATTGAATGTATTCTTCAATGTAGATAATGACTATCAAAAGTTAGGGTTCAAAACTGCTCAAAAAGACCAACTCGATTTGAGTATTGGTGGTGGTTCTGACAATCTTAAATACTTTATCAACACCGGGTACTTCAGTGAAAAAGGAATTATCGACCGAACAGGATACGATCGTTTGACAGCTAGAGTAAACTCTGACTACAAGGCTTCTGACCTATTGTCGATGGGGACTCGTGTTTCTATTGCCTACTCTAAACGTAAGGGAATAGACGAGGGATCATTCTTGAACTCCATGCTAACACGTCGTCCTTATTTCTCATTATATTATCCTGACGGAGATATGGTGGGAATATTTAACGGACAAAAGAGCCCGATTGCACAAACTAGATATACAAGAAACAATAAAGAAGATTATACGCTAAACTTCTTCCAGTTTGTACAACTGAATCTGACTAAAAATCTGAAATACAGAACCAATTTAAGTCTCAGCTATGCTGCAACTAAGTTTAAGAAAATGACCCCTAGTATTCTTTACGATGAAAACCAAAGTAACAATCGTGGAGAATCGCTCAATTACATGAACTGGAACTGGATGAATGAGCATTATTTGACTTACAACAATAAGTTTAACAAGGTGCACAACGTGTCAGCAATGCTTGGGGTAAGTGCTCAAAAATGGTCGAGAGAGGATGAAATCTTGGTGGGAACTAACTCGCCAACAGACATCATTTATATGATGAATGCCTTTGCTGCCGATCTGGACTTAACCAAAACAGGAACATGGAAATATGGTCACTCCCTAGCATCTATCTTTGCTCGTATGACTTATGACTATAAAGGAAAATATCTGATGACGGCTAACTTCCGTCGTGATGGATCATCTCGTTTTCCTAGCAAGAACAGATGGGGTAACTTCCCTTCTATTTCAGCAGGATGGCGTTTCTCTGATGAAAAGTTCATGACCTCTACCAAATCATACCTCGATGATGCCAAACTACGTGTAAGCTACGGGGTGACTGGTAATGAGCAAATTGGCAACTATGACTATCTGATGACTTACAGTCTATCGACGATATACGATGGTGTGGGCGGTGTAGGTCCTTCTCGACTGAATGTAAACGATCTGTCGTGGGAAGAAACTTCGCAAGTCAACACAGGGCTTGACCTTTCTTTCTTCAAGAGCCGTTTGGTTATCACAGCTGACTATTATGACAAGTATACCAAAGACCTTTTGGCTCGTTATCAAGTGCCAAAAGAATGGGGATACGACTTTGTGATGAAAAATATTGGAGAAGTGAGAAATCGTGGATTCGAATTTGCTATCAGTGGCGACATCATAAGATCGAAAGATTTTACATGGAACATGGCATTCAACATCTCTAAGAACACAACTAAAATAGAAAAACTGGCCGGTGGAGTTCCATACATCCAATCAGGACTTTGGAGAATGGAAGAAGGTGGCAAGATTGGTGACTTCTATGGCTACAAAGCTCTGAATGTGTTCCAATACAGCGAGTCTAATGCCTTTACAGATGATTGGAAGCAATTGACTCCAGTATTCGAAAATGGAACATTCCAAAATCAATATCTCTTAAATGGTGAAGTATACACAGGTACTGTAAATCAAAAGAAAATGCCTGACGGACGCCCATTTAGAGGTGGCGACATCAACTGGGAAGAAGCAGGAGAGCCTGATGGTGTGATCAACTCTGACGACCGAAAGGTGTTAGGAAATGCTCAGCCAGACTTTACAGGAGGACTCAATACCAACTTCACTTATAAGAATTGGGGCTTATTCGTTTCCTTCTACTACTCTATTGGAGGCGATCTATACAACTTTGCTCGTCAAGATAGAAACTCATTCCGATTTACTGGAACTACTCCTGAACCGGAGGTGATCTACAACTTGTGGACAAAAGAAGGCGATGCGGCACTTTATCCTCGTCCATTCAATGATGAGTTTGACAATGCAAGACTTGGTCAAGGACACTCGTTCTATGTAGAAGATGGCTCGTTCTTGAAATTAAGAAATGTACGTTTGAGCTACGATGTGCCACAACAACTTCTAAATGTTTTGAAAATGAAAAGACTTGGACTTTATGCTTATATCAACAACGCATTGACATGGACAAAGTATAAAGGATATGACCCTGAATTCTCAAATAACTCGGCTCTAGAGATGGGTAGAGACAATAATAGATACCCTCGAAAAAGAGAGTTTGGAGTTGGTTTTACAATGAACTTTTAATACATAAGACTCATGAAATTAAAATATAACATATATATCATAGGATTGATCTTGATGGGCTTGCTATCGTCGTGTAACAACTTCTTAGACGAGCAACCATACAGTGAGATTCCAAAAGATCAGATGTGGAAAAACGCAAAAGATGCTAAATCGGGAGTAAATGAGATTTATGGTCTCTATCGCTTGATGATGCGTGAAAACTATTGGTATTGGGGAGAATTCCGTAGCGACAACTTCTCTAAAGGAGCACCTAGTGCTACCGATCAGGATATTGTGATGACTAACTCCATCACCTCTAATCACAGGGCTAGTTTGTGGACTTCTACCTACAAGGTAATCAATCAAGCAAATCTAGCGATCAAGTATATTCCCAACATCAACATGCCGTCTGTCACCATTAAGAATGACTATTTAGGACAAGCATACGCCATGCGTGCTTTGGCTTACTTCCAAGCCGTTAGAGTTTGGGGCGATGTACCAGTATATACCAAACCTATTGAGAGCTTTGATGATGGAGAATACAAAGGACGTACACTCGCTGAAGATGTTTTGAGAGATTTAGTACTTGAAGATCTCAGAGCTGCTGAGACCTTGATTCTTAAATCAAACAAAGAGCGTAAACGCATCTCTCTATATGGTGTTTGGGCTATCATGGCAGATGTGTACATGTGGTTACATGAATATCAATTGGCAGAACAGGTGATCGATAAGATTGGACAAGATCCTAAGTTTATCGCCTTAGAGCCAAACATGGATAGCTGGCACACGATGCTTACTGTGGAACTAAACAACAAGGCTTCTGACGATAATTATCTTACGGACGACTATAGCAGCAAAGAACTGATCTTTGTTATCCACTACAATATGGCAGAAGTAGGAACAGAGGGTTATAGCTACATGTATCGTTGGTTTACAGGATCAGGAAACAGAGTTGGTGTACTATCTGACCAATTTATGGATAAGCTAAACGCACGTGAAGGCGACCTACGTGCTCCTATCATTGCCATGGATTATCAAGATGCTTGGGAGATGAACAAATTTATCAACGGCGTGATCAGTACAACGCTAAACAAAACTTGTGAAGTGGCATATCCAGTATACAGATATTCTGATATGGTATTGCTTAAAGCAGAAGCTCTAGCGCGCCAAAGCAAAGGGGAAGAAGCCCTAGACATCGTTAGACAGATCAGGGCTCGTGCAGGACTAACAGAAACAAGACCTTTCGACAGTTTTAAAAACACCGATGAACTTGTTGACTACATCCTAGACGAAAGACAAATCGAACTAGTGGGTGAAGGTAAAAGATGGTATGATCTAGTGCGAACCAACACATGGGAAAAAGCTCTAAAAGACGTCAACGGAATGAGCGACCCTCGAAAGGTTCTATACCCTATTCATCACTCGCATGTGGATGAAAACGAGAATGTGAAGCAAAACCCAGGTTATTAATCTCAGAAACAAACAAGGAATGAAAACAATATATAAATCAAAACTTAAGAAACTAGCCGCATCACTTTTGGCTATATGTTTTGTCTTGTCTTCTTGCCAACTACAGTCTGACCACGACTATGTGTCGGAGACAATAGACCCACATGTGGACATGACAGCATGGGAGTTTATAAATAGTCGTCCGGATGTATTCTCTAGATTGGTAGAAGTACTTGAATATACAGGGCTTGATAGATACTATAAGCAAACAGAAGTAGAATATACTTTTCTAACACTTAATAATGCAGGCATAAAAGCCTATAATGACAATGTAGAAACAGGAAAAAAGCTTGAAGATTGGGACAAAGTAGCCCTTACCAAAATGTTGAAATATCACATTGTAGAAGGCAACTATAACTCATATGAGTTTCTACCTGTGGAGCCCATCTTTGTTGTCAACCTATTGAGAGGTGAAGAAAAAGGCTTGATGACCATGATGGTGAGAAAAAGCCCTTGGCAACAAAATGTTGGAAAGATTGTGATCAACGAAGAAGGATCTAATGGCACTTCTCCTACTCGCCAATCTGTTACTACAAATATTATGCCTACCAATGGTGTGATACATGTATTTGAGAATTATTGCTTCTACAAACAATGATAAACAAACGAATGATGAACATGAAAAATATTTTTATATTCCTAAGTTTATTCTTTTTCCTATTCTCTTGTAGTAGCGATAAAGATTTCTTAGACACTGCGGGCACACAAGCCCCTAGAGTTAAATACTCGCTTGATGTCTTGACAGCTGACCTCAACAAGATCGACAATCTTCCTGTTACAGGAGTTGTTACCTCGCAACTAGGTCTTGCCTCTGTGGACATGTATATTATCGATGGCGAAGCAGATGAATATTTGAGAACTGAAACTCAGTTTTTCAACAAAAAATCTTACTCTTTGGCTGAAAAGATAACATACAAAGACTCTTATAAAGGTTTTGTTGTTGAGGCTAGAGACTTGGCTGGACGAATTACCTTAGATACTTTAAAGTTTGAATTCATCACGGTGAAAGATGCACCGAAAATTGTTTTCGAACCTGAAAAGATCGAGTATGACGAAACAAATCCTACTCCGATGCCAAATACTAAATTCACAGTTACATCTACAGCTGGTATCAAAACCATTGAGATGTCACTCATGACAGCTAGTGGGGCAACACAATTTGGAGAGCCACTTGACTTTACTAGTTCTCCTCGCCCAGAATTCACCTTCGAGGAAGCAATCGTTTATAACGAAGACAGCAGAGGCTTTAGAGTAAAAGCAACTGACATTTATGATCAGGTGACTTATGCAACTATGATTGTAGAATACAAATCAGTGCCACCTCCAGTGTTGACTATCGAGCAAACTTATCTTCACTCATTGAATGCAAATGGTGTATCTCTTCCGATGCATATTACTTCCGTTGCAGGTGTAAAATCTGTAGAAATTTTCAAAACTGAAGAAGGAGTAGAAACATCTGTTCTATTGACAAAATACAATGGAGAGAATGAACTAAATATCACTCCTAAGTTTGACTTAACAGATAAGACAACTGAAATAAGAGTGCTTGTAACAGATCAAACATTGGCTCAGCGAACAGACTCGAAGAAGATAAAAGCAATCATTGGTCTAGACTTTATAGACAGAGCAGAAGTAGGCAGCCAAGTATATGCTGCAGGATTAGACAAGGTGGCATCTTTGTTCTCCCTGAAGGATATGAAAACCTATACTGTTGATGAAATTTTGACAGGGGTTCAATCAGAACAAAATGTTGACTTCAAGTTCTATCTATTTGGTGGACAATCCATTCCTCGAATCTACTCAATAGATGGAGGAAATAACACAAAATCCAATGAGTATAAAGGTAGCAAAGGAAACGTATCGGATTTTGTAAATCCTACCAAAACGAGATTCCTTAAACTCTCTGGCTTTGATTTTGAGAATGCAACAGCTGACAAGATTAGAACGACTATAATCCCTGGTCAAGTCACACTGAATCAAATCAATCCAATAGCGCCTAATGATGTAATTGCATTTATCACAAAAAACTCAACCTCTGGGGAAGACAGAATTGGAGTGATTAAATTCGTCAAACTAAATCTTACAAATACGAATAATAAGGTTCAAGGCATCTTCACTATTTCTGTAAAAATGCTCCCTTAAAAATTAAATTTGATTACCAATAAGCAATCGCTATACACTATCTCCCAGAAGTTTCATTCTTACTTCTGGGGATAGTTTTATAAAGCCTTTGTTTTGATAAAATAATAGCAATGAAAAAAAGACATTATTTACTGCTACTACTGGCAACGCTCCCTCTACTAGGAGGCTTTGCCCAAAATGGCAAAAAAGTATATGCAGACTACCATGGCGTTCGCACCACTAGAGTAATGGAAGGCGAATTTGGCAACTGGCGATACATCTCTAACACATCTGGAAGTGCCAACGGACCAAAAAGACTGGCATACAATCCTGACCTGATCTTAGAAAATGGTAGAGAAAATATTGCAGCTGCAAACTATCCTGAAGTTGGCATGCAATCGCAATTAGACCCTGCATACATCGAGTATGAAATTCTATCGGCGAAGGTGGCAAAAATCGACGGTTTCTGGATAGAATGGGGATATGTAGACCACTCCTCTAACGACTTGCTGAAAGCAATGCAACCCATTGCCGAAAAATTCAAATTCGAAATTGGGGTAAATATTTGTGACGCATGGCTTTTCAACAATAATTGGATCACTCAAGTGAAACCTGAGATTGTAACACATGAGCAAAAACGTACTTACTTTAAAGACAATATTCAATATCTTTTAGACAATGTACTGACCGGACCAACAGCCCCTCGTGTAAACGGAAAACCTGTGGTATATCTGTTTGGTACAGGAATGAAAGCTGATGATCTAAAATGGTTGAAGCAACAAACATACACCTATCCAGAAGGAACTCCTTTTCCTGAAATTCTATTAAGGACTGCACCCAAAGGAAGTATAACAGGAGGAAAATATGTACCGGGATCACCCCTAGCAGAAGCTAACAAATGGGCAGGTACAGGCATCATCCCTACTCCATGGATTCCTGAAAGAGTGAGAAAAGGAACACCTACTTCGGCATTCCCTACCTACGACTTCTATGCTGTAACATCGGATGTAGAACTATATCAAGGAAAATTCAATGAAGAAATTTGGAGTAGCAATGCTTATGCTGTACGCAGTGCCGTAGCTGTTCCGGGAATGGATAACATTGGTTGTGGAAACTGGAGCGATAAGAATGCTAAATTTCACATGATCAACCGAAATGGAGGAAAAACCTATAAGGCAATGTGGGACTATAACCTTGCCAACAAAGATAAGCTAGACATGATCTATCTAATCTCTTGGTCAGACTACACTGAAGGGCACGAAATAGCACCAACCGTGGAGAACAAAGATCGTGAATTGCGTACAACTCTTGAGAATGCTGCCAAATTTAAAAATGAAACAGCAGACAATGCAGGTATGGGACAGCCTTTTAGATTGTTTAAGGCTAGAAAAAAACTGGACTTTTTGCTAGAACTAGAATTCGAAGTAGCAGCTCAACAAGCTAAATTGGATGTTATTGCCAAAAACATTGCAGAAGCAAAATATAAGGATGCAGAAAAGACTCTTGCCGAGGTAGAAGCTTTCATCGCAAAACAAGAAGAGCGAGTTGTAAAACATGAAATCAAAGTAGCTTCTAGCGACTTGAAGATTGCTGGTGGAACATACAACGAAGCTGACAAAACATACACCCTTACTGGTGGTCGTTTCGGACTTGGCCTTCCACAAGAGGTAAGAGATCAGCTGAAAGAAGGTACTTATGAAGGTTATATGCTATTCGAATTCTTTGATGATCTGACTTCAGACATCAACATCACGCATAAAACCAAAAAAGAACCGACTAAAACTTTCAAGGCAACAGCTCAATTAAAACAATTTGCTGAGAAAAAATGGAACAAAGCTAAAATAAGAATTCATAAAGCTATCACCGAGCTAGATGGAACAGAGTGGCTAACCGAAAAAGCTGACTTCTCTATCTATGCACGCACTAAAATCAAGGATATTTCTTTCGAATTTGATCACTTTGTAGCTACAGATGAAGTTATAGACACGTCAGTCAAGTCACTAACCATCAATGGTGAACCACACAACGATCTTTCCATTCCTTACGAAGTTTCATGTGACTGGAAAGAAGACAATCTTCTCATTTCAGTGGAAGCACCAGAAGGAGCAACTGTGGAAGGAGGCAATGATATAAAAGTTTTCTTACCCAATGGAGTTGGATCCAAAACTGTAGAGTTTACCATAATAGGGTCGGATGACAAGACCAAAGAGAAACATCAGTTGACAATTTCCAAACCACAATTCAAGTTCAACGAAGTGGTAGTTCAAAAGTGGAACAACGCATTTATTATCAACAATAATCTCTTCACCAATGGAGGCTACAAGTTCTCTTCATATCGTTGGTTCGAAGATGCTAGAGAAATAGGAACAGGGCAAGTATATACAACCCAAGAAGGTTTCAAAAGCGATGCTCAATACTCTGTGGAGCTAACAACCACTGACGGAAGAATCATCAAGGTATGTCCATCCAAACCTATCATTATGAAGGGTGGAATATTCATCTACCCTAACCCAGTAGCATCTGGAGATAACTTTAACATCCAAGCAGAGCTTCCAGAAGGATATAACATCCAAGATATGGCAGTAGAAGTTTACAACTCTGTTGGTGCATTAGTTATCAATCAAAAGCTGACAGGAGAAACGACCTCAATTCCTGCACCAAGAACCAGTGGTTTCTATGCAGTAAAGGTATTTGGTAAAGACCTGAAGAAAGAGTTTAAGTTAATAGTAAGATAAAACTTTTTGTATGAAAACAATATCATTAAAATATATCCTGCTCATCGTGTCTACGCTTTTCAGCGTAGGCATGTTGGCGCAGCAGAAACACGAAGTATCAGTCTATGGCATGGGAGGATTCTCAATGCTAAATGCAGAATTCAATACTCCTTTTTCTATCAAAGATAAAGGAAGCTTTGGAGGAGGGCTAGGAGCACACTATGCTTATAACCTGAATGAAAAATTCGCTATCCTTTCGGGACTTGAGCTTCAACTCAACAAATCGAAAATAGAAGCTAACGAAATCAATGGCAACTATATGATCGAAGACTATCTACATGGCGATCAAGCAAGATTCGATTACAAAGTTTCTAACTATAGCGAAGACATCAAATATAGCTACCTCAACATCCCTATCATGGTGCGCTACACCCATGGCCTATCAGAAAAAGTTGGCTTGTATGCTAGTGCTGGTGCTAAGATTGGTTTCAACGTAAAAGCTACTTATGACAATAGCTTTGGCAAGATGGCAACCTCTGCCACTTATGGCTCATTGGGAAATGGAGAAGAAGATCCTGTGATCAATGACTTGCCCAATTTAGGTTTCGGAGTATACGAAAACGGGAGCTCCGATGGCGATGTTAGCAAGAAAACAGCTATCAGTTCGGCAATAGAATTGGGAATGAAATATAAAGTTCGCGAGAACAGAGCTTTATATGTAGGGATGTATTTCGACTACACGCTTAATAATGTGTGGGAACAAGGTGATCAGCTATTTGTAGAATATAACCAGCACAACCCATCGAAAGTGGGAAATGGTAGCATCGCTGGATCTTACAACAAGGATAAAAATGAAACGACAATAATGACACGAAGCTTTAGACCAATGCATGTGGGGCTAAAAGTGCAACTGTCATTCAGTCTATAAGTGGGAAATAAAAAGGTTAAAATTAGATGAAGGTTAAAACTATTTTATTATCAACGGTTCTCGCTTTGGTGTCATTATTGACGTATGCTCAAAATGGCAAAAAAGTATATGCAGACTATCATGGGACGAGGTACACTCGTCCCCATGATGGCATGCTGGGCCGTTGGTCATACTATCTGCACACTGGGCAGTTCAATACTCCCATCAAGAGCTTGAACTACAATGCAGACATTATTCTTGAGAATGGAAGACACGACATTGCCTCTGTCAACTATCCCCTAGTGGGCATACAGTCGGCAATGGACGAGGACTACATAGAGTATCAGATTCTTTCAGCAAAAACAGCTGGTATAGATGGCTTCTTTATCGAATGGGGTTACCCTGAGCATGAGTCCAACTTCTTGTTGAAGGCTATGCAAAGAGTTGCCGGCAGATACAACTTCGAGATCGGAGTCAACTGGTGCGACGGCTGGCTCTACTATGATTGGATTACCAAACAAGTGCCATCGATCAAAACGAGAGAAGACAAGACACAACACTTCTTCAAGTCGCTTCAATACTTGACTGATAGCGTTTTTTCTGTCCCTACTGCTCCTCTGGTAAAGGATATTCCAGTTGCATACCTTTTTGGTGGAATAACCAGTGAAGAATATAAAAATGAGATTCTGACAAAAGAATTAAAACTCAACAAAGGAGTGAATCACCCTGTCTTCCTAAAGCGTCTAGCGCCATTCGGGAAGGTAGAGAATAACCTCTTTGAAACCAATAACATTGATGCTGAGATCAAAGAATGGACTGACTTGGGCATGTCTCCCACAGCGTGGATTCCTGCCCGAGTGCGTCCAATGGATAAGAAGTATCCACTTTGGGATCTCTATGCAACCAGTGAAGATTTAGTCAACTTTTTAGAACCTTTCAAAAAGCAAGTTTGGGAGAATGACAACTACGCCATCCGTTCAGGTTTTGTAGTCCCGGGAATGGACAACAGAGGCTGTGGAGGCTGGGGACGAGGACATTTTTCTTTCATTCCTCGCAACTGTGGCGAAAGCTATGCCAATATGTGGCAAGCCAATTTGGATGCCAAAGACAAGCTAGATATGGTGTTCATCGCTTCATGGTCCGACTACACCGAAGGTCACGAGATAGAGCCTACCATCGAGCATGGCGATAGAGAGTTGCATACCACACTGAAGTATGCCTCACGCTTCAAAGACGAAAAATTAGATGCGAGTGCTTTGGAGCTTCCTTTCAGACTTTTCAACCTAAGAAAAGAAACTGCAAGACTTCATGCCATTGGTTTAATCGCTGACTTAAATGCTAAAACATCTTCGTTTGATGCTATTGCCAATTTGATTAGCAATAAAGAGTATAAAAAAGCAATAGAAAAACTGGAAGCAGAAGAAAAAAGCCAGCAAAAAGTAGCGAAAAAAGTAAAATCCAAGACCTATGACAAAGCGAATCTTTACACCATCAAAGGCAAGAATAAAGATGGAGTATACGATATCAGCAAAACTGTTACGATCGTTTTGGATAAAAAATTGAGAAAAACTTTGGAGCAATCGTATTACGAGGGTTATATTTACTTTGAATATCTAGATGATAGCTACGACTTCTTCTCCATCAAGAGTGACACCAATCGCAAAGACGAAGTTTATGATAAATCTCTTATCATCAGCAACAACACCAACGATGTAAAAGACTCATCATACTCTAACATTGCGGAGATAAAAACGGATGACACACATAAATGGAAGAAGGCAAAAGTGAAGCTTTTTCATTCTAACATCGTATTCAATGCCGATAAAGATTTTCAATTCAAGGGAAAAGGAAAAGTAAAGAACATTTCTCTGAGCTTCGAGGTTTTCAACTGATAAAGCAAATTATAAATTAATGACAATGAATAGATTTCTTATAATATTAATCACCTGTTTTTTGGCTTTGCCAGCAATGGCTAAGAACATTAAATACTCTATCAACGAGGCTTGGAAGTTTGCACTTGTAAACAATGCCGAAGCCTACAAGGTAGATATAGATGACAAAGGATGGGAAGTAGTATCTTTTCCACACACATGGAACAATAAAGATGCTGTGGACGAAGTACCCGGCTTTTTCAGAGGTGAAGGATGGTATCGTAAGCAGACCTATATTGGAGATGTGGCAAAAGACAAAACAGTCTACCTATATTTCGAAGGTGCTAATCAAACCACAGATGTTTATGTCAACCAAAAGCACGTAGGCACCCATAAGGGAGGCTATGGCAGATTCAGTTTCGACATCACTCCTTATATCAAGGTGGGTGAGAAAAACTCTTTTGCCTTCAAGGTGGATAACAGTTACGACAAAATGATTCCTCCACTTAGTGCAGACTTCACATTCTTTGGGGGCATCTATCGTGATGTATATCTTCAGATAGAAAATCCAGTGCACATTTCTTTGCTCGACAAAGCATCCTCTGGAACTTATATCACGACTCCAGAAGTTTCTGAAAAAGGTGCAGCTGTAGAGGTGAAAACTTTGCTCAACAATCACACAGCAAGCAAAAAAAATGTGGTGATAGAATATACAATCCTTTCTCCTAGAGGGACGAAAGTGGGACAAGCTTCGCTAAAGAAAGCATTAACAGCCAAAGTAGAGAATGTTGAAATGGCTCAAAAGTTTTCGATCAGCAATCCTGAACTTTGGTCTACTGACACACCTCAGCTCTATACTTTGTTGACTGCTGTTAAAGATGCAAAAACAAAAGAAGTGCTAGACGAGTCGCAAGAAAACTTTGGTTTACGCTGGTTCAGCTTCGATGCCGATAAAGGTTTCTTCTTAAACGGAAAGCATCTGAAACTGATCGGAACTTCTCGCCACCAATGTTTCCTTGGCATGGGAAATGCTTTAGATGATCAACTACATATCAGAGATGTGCAACTATTAAAGGATATGGGAGGCAACTTCTTGCGTATTGCTCACTATCCACAAGATCCTCTTGTGCTAGAAATGTGCGACAAGTTGGGGCTTATCACCTCTATCGAAATTCCGATCATCAATGCAATAACAGAAGATCAAGAATTTTTGGACAACTCGCTCTACATGATGGACGAAATGATGAAGCAAAACTTCAATCACCCATCCCTTGTTTTGTGGACATACATGAACGAAGTGATGCTCAGATTGCCATACAAACAAGATTCTGAAGAATATAAGGCTTATGCCAAGGAGGTCAACAGACATGCTGAAGCAATAGAAAAATCAATCAGAGCGCTTGATCCTTATCGCTATACACAAATACCTTTCCATGCAGCCATCGATCGTTATGCTGATGCTGGCTTGGTAGATATTCCCATGACTGTGGGGCTCAATCTCTATTCAGGATGGTATAATCCAGGGATTGAAAATATCGAAAAAGATATCTTAGATTTCAAGTCAAAATATCCTACCGTACCTATCACTATCAGTGAGTATGGGGCAGATGTGGATGTGAGAATACATAGCGAAAAGCCAGAACGTTTCGACTTCAGTGTTGAGTTTGGCGATCTGTTTCATGAGCATTATTTAAAAACGTTTTTGAAACACGATTTTGTGGCAGGAACAAACATCTGGAATCTTAATGATTTCCACTCTGAGATCAGAACAGATGCTATTCCTCGTATCAACAGCAAGGGAATAACAGGACTGGATAGAACCCCAAAGAACACCTATTGGCTGTATAAGGCAACACTAGTAAAGGAGCCTTTCATGAAAATTGCTTCTGCTGACTGGAAATACAGAACAGCACAAGATGCAGGAAATGGCACGTATACACAAAAGGTGAAAGTATATTCTAACCAAGCACTGGTTGACTTATATCACAATGGAAAGCTAGTTTCTAAAGTGAAATTAAACAATCATGTGGGCGAAGCTGATGTTGCTTTCCAAAATGGTGTAAACACACTGGAAGCTCGTGTAGCCGACATCAACTTATCAGATATTGCCGAAGTGCACTATACCATCATTCCTCAAGTGTTAGATAACTCATTCACTGAGCTCAATGTTCTTTTAGGAACAGACAGAATGTTTGAAGACAAGACTTTCAAAACAAGTTGGATTCCCGAAAAAGAATATGCAAAGGGCAGTTGGGGCTATGTTGGTGGAGAAAGATTCAGAGCCAAAACTGGCTTTGGTTCACTTCCTGCAGCCGATTTGGATGTATTGGGCACTGACAAAGATCCTATCTTCCAAACTCAACGCGTAGACATCGAATCATTTAAGGCTGATGTAGCTAATGGAAAATATGCTGTCTATCTCTATTGGGCAGATTTCAATAGAGCCGAAAGCAAAGAAGTGGTAGCATATAATTTAGGAAACGACAGAGTATATGAGAAAATATTACCTCGCGTTTTCGATGTTGCCATCAATAATCAAAAGGTATTAGAGAACTATGACATCCCTAACGAGGTAGGCACTGGTCGTGCCATTGTCAAGAAGTTCGACATCGATGTAAACGATAACGAAGGTTTATCTATCGATTTTACACCTGTGGAAGGCAACGTCATCTTGAATGCCATCCGCATCGTAAAGAAAAATTAAATCAGGGTTAACTACTACTAACTACAGGATAGAGATGGTTTGAAAATTTTATTTGATAATCATCTCTATTCGTTTTTTTAAATCATTTATTGACATGAAAAAATCAGTATATAGCCTCCTCTTTTTTCTCCTCTTGATCACTTCTTGTTCTCAAGAAAAGATCAAGGGAATACAGATCGAAGATGATGGCTTACAAATAAGAATATCCAATCTGGATGAACGCACCATACATGTAGAGGTATATCCTCTTGCTGATCCTCGCAAATCTCCATCCATGGTGGTGGATGCAGAACGCACAAAAGATATTCAGTTCAGAGATGCAAAGATATTAGAAACTCCTCTCTTAAAAGTGGAGTACAATTCAGAGCAGAAAGCAATCTCCTTTACGGATAATAAAACAGGCAAAGTGATCTTGAGCGAAAAAGCCAAGACCTTTTCAGAAGTCGAATTTCTAGGAGAAAAAGGATATAGCACGAGCCAAACCTTTCAGTTGACAGACGATGAAGCTATCTATGGACTTGGACAATATCAAGATGGTGTACTCAACTTCAGAGGGCACACTGTAAATCTGGTACATGCCAACAGAGAGATAGCCAACCCTGTGATTGTCTCCACCAATAATTATGTCCTATTTTGGGATAATTATTCAAAAACGACCTTCACTGATAATGCTGGTGGTGCAACATTTTCATCCGAAATGGGCGAAGCTATCGATTATTATTTTGTCTATGGCAATGACATGAAGGATGCCATGGCTGGATTTCAGCAGTTGACTGGCGAAGCTCCTATGTTGCCCAAAACAGCTTTTGGTTTCTGGATGTCTAAAGAAAGATATCGATCATTTGATGAACTGACTGCTGTTGTAGAAGAATATCGCAAGCGAAAAATTCCACTGGACAATATCATTCAAGATTGGCAATACTGGGGTATAGACAAAAAAAGATGGAATGCCATGGAGTTTGATACCATTGGCTTCAACCACCCTAAAGAACGAATAGATAATTTGCATCAGATGAATGTCAAAGTAGCCCTTTCTGTGTGGCCGGGTGTAGGAGTAGATACCAAGATTTACCAGTCGATGGATTCCATTCATGCACTTTTTGATGAGCGCACTTGGGCAGGCTATAAGATTATTGATATTTACAATCCTGAAGCTCAGAAACTGTATTGGCACTATCTGAAAACAGGACTCCTGAGCCAAGGCATCGACTCTTGGTGGATGGATGCCACGGAACCCTCTTTTCGCGATGGACTCTATCAAAGCAAACAAGAAGCATGGTCAAAATCTGCAGGGATGACCCACATTGGACCATTTCACAAATATCTAAATTCTTATTCGCTCGTTCTCTCTAAAGTGATGTACGAGAACTTGAGAAAAGAGAACAACAAGCGTGTCTCTGTACTCACTCGCTCTGCCTTTGCCGGACAACAACGTTATTCCACAATCACATGGTCGGGAGACATTTATGCCTCATGGAATGTTTATAGAAAGCAGATCTCTGCCGGTCTCAACCTCTGCATGACAGGCATTCCTTATTGGACAACCGACATCGGAGGTTTTAGAGTCATCAGTCAAGAAACACTTGGTGCAGGTTCGGGCGAACTTAGTGGCTATGTAGACGAATCCATCGATACTTCTGATGGTGGCTACACCAAAGGGCTCGAAGATCCAGCCTATTTGGAACTCTATACTCGTTGGTTTCAATATGGTGTCTTCAACCCTATTTTCAGAGCACATGGCACCGAAGTGCCAAGAGAAATTTGGCATTTTGGCGAACCGGGAACACCATTCTATGATGCACAACTAAAAATGATAGACCTTAGATACAGTCTTCTGTCTTATATCTATTCCACAGCTTGGCAAGTGACCAAAGATGGAATACCTATGATGCGCCCCATGGCTGTGGACTTCACTGCAGATCGAAAGACATTCAATGATGACAGTAGTTACATGTTTGGCGATGCTTTGCTCATTCATCCAGTCACCCACCCCATGCTCTATGATAGAGAGGGTAAGATTTCCTCTCCGAATACAGATGTCAATGTGTATCTACCTCAACATCAAGGAAAGATTTGGTATGACCTAAATTCAAATAAAGCCTTTGTGGCAGGACAAGAGATTGCATACAGTGCCGGTCTTGACATAATTCCTGTCTTTGTGAAAGGGGGCTCCATCATCCCTAGAAACAAAGTAGTAGAATATGTGGCAGCAGACAGTGGGACTGAAATGGACATCATCATCTATGCCGGAGCTGATGCAAGTTTCACTCTTTATGAGGATGATAACGAAACCTACAACTATGAGAATGGCGAATATAGTTCCATCGAAATGAAATGGAATAATACCAAAAAGACGCTTACCATTGCTTCCCCTCTAGGTAAATATAGAGCTACGGATGAAGAACGCACTTTTAATATAAAAGTAATAACAACAGAATCATCTTCTGTTCAGAAAGCTGAAAAAACAATAATTTACAAGAATCAAAAAATAGAAATAAATTTCTAACAGTACCTATTATTATGCAGTGATACCAGTTCTACACAAGAGTAGAACTGGTATTTTTCATTTCACCAAACTACACAAACTTTAATTCACAACGGTTTCTTTTGCAACTATTATAAATTAATCTATCTTTGTCGCCTTACTTTTAAAATAAATTAAAGTTTACTATGATTAAGAAGACATTATTGATCGCTTCATTTGCGCTAGTAGGATTTGCCAACACCTATGCAGGTGGTATATTGACAAATACCAATCAGAGTACTCGTTTTACTCGCCTATTTGCCCTCGAAGCAATGACCAATGCCGCAGATGCTGCATATTACAATCCAGCAGGAACTACTAAGCTTTCTGAGGGATTTCATTTCACATTTAGCAATCAAAGTGCCTTCCAAGAAAGACACATAACAAGTACCTTTCCTACAATCAACGGAGGTGAACCAAAGTTATATAAAGGAAAAGCTTCAGCACCGGTTATTCCTTCCATACAAGGAGTATATCGAAAAGGGAAGTGGGCTCTATCAGGAGGTATTGCCATCGTAGGTGGTGGTGGAAAAGCCACATTCAACGAGGGTTTACCGATGTTTGAAGTACCTGTGTCAACATTACCTGGAGCTATAACTAAGGAATTGGGTGCAAAACTGCCAATTTCTGCCGATAAGTATGAAGTAACACAATACATGACAGGATCCAACTATATTTTTGGTGGTCAGATTGGTGGAGCATACAAAATCAATGATATGTTCTCAGTATATGGAGGATTTAGATTAAATATTGTGCACAACAAGTACGAAGGATATCTAAATGACCTACGTTTAAATCTTAAATCTCCGGGAGTACCACAAGCTGGTTTGCCGGCTTATGATGGTTCAATGACTAGCCCTAGTGTGCCTTTAGCTATAATGATCAAAACTCTAGAAGGCAAACAAGATCCTACGCCAGCAGAGCTAGCAAGCTTGGAAGGCTTACGCATCATGCAACATGCAGCTTCGGAAGAAGGGGCACAGTTGAACTCAAAACAATCAGGATGGGGAGTAGCTCCAATCATTGGGTTCAATTTTTCTTGGAACAAATTAAATATTGGAGCCAAATACGAATTTAGATCAGCCCTAGATGTTGAAAATAAAACATCTATTGACAATACAGGAATGTTCAAAGATGGAGTAAACACAGCACACGATGTCCCTGCACTATTAGCCGTTGGAGCATCATATAACATCATCGATCCTTTGACTGTAAGTGTAGGTTATCACCATTTCTTCGACAAACAAGCTGATATGGCCGGTAACAAACAAAAAGCTCTGACAGGAGGAACAAATGAATACCTTTTCGGTGCTGAGTGGAAAATAGACCAAATGTTTTTAGTTAGTATGGGAGGTCAGATCACCAGATATGGTTTAGCTGACAAATTCCAATCAGACCTAAGTTTTTCAGTTAATTCTTACTCTCTTGGGTTCGGAGGAGCTGTAAATGTATCTAAAAATGTACAAATAAATGTAGGCTACTTCTTCACCGATTACGGAGACTATACTATGAAAGCCGATTATGGTGCAAACAACACTTACACCAGAAAAAACAAAGTGTTCTCTGCCGGAGTAGATTTTTCTTTCTAAAAAAGTTAGAAACAAAGTATATATTCTAGATAGCTAAAAACGAGGTCAAGGGTAAATTTACCCTTGACCTTGTTGATTTTTGCTATGTCGAGATTGCAAAATGAAGTTTTTTATGTAAGTTTGTCCCATTAAACTTTATTTCAAGAAATAGATACTCCTAACATATGGACGAAAAGAAACACGATAACTTAACCAAATTTATCGAAATAGACAAAGGCTACACCATAGGTGAAGCCATCACAGAAGCCAAAAGATGCATCAACTGCAAAAAGCCTTCATGCATTGAGGGCTGTCCTATTGTACACGACATTCCGGGGTTCATTCATCAAATTTCCATGGGTAACTTTGGAGAAGCAATGAAGATCATCAATCAAAAGAGTAATCTTCCAGCCATTTGCGGACGTGTGTGCCCACACGAGAAGCAATGCGAAGGACATTGCATCCTGAACAAAAGAGGCAATCCGGTACGAGTAGGAAAACTTGAGCGTTTTGTAGCCGACTTCGATAGTGGTATGATCTTGATCAAAGAAAAATTGCCACAAAAAACAAGAGGCAAAATAGCCATCATTGGTGCTGGTCCTGCAGGTTTAACTGTTGCCGGCGACCTTGCAAGAGAAGGATTCAACGTAGTGGTCTATGAAGGACAAGGCGAGGCCGGAGGAGTCTTACTATATGGCATCCCCGAATATAGATTACCTCACGAAATCGTGAGACGAGAGATAAAAAAAATAGAAGCCTTGGGCGTCAACTTTATGTATAATACATTGGTGGGGAAAGACATCACTGTAGACGACATGTTTGCACAAGATTTCGATGCCATATTTATAGGCTCAGGAACAGCAATTCCAAAAACATTGGACATTCCGGGAGTAGAGCTTCATAAGGTTATTCAGTCTTCCTACTTTCTACGTATGGTATATCTATACCAGAGTGAGAACATTGGCAGAGACAGAGTTCCAATGATAGAAGGGGAAGATGTGGCAGTTTTAGGAGCAGGAAATGTGGCGATGGATACAGCCAGAACAGCAATTCGCTTGGGAGCAAAATCAGTTACCATCATCTACTATCGTGGCATAGAAAACATGTCAGCCCTAAAAACAGAATATCATGAGGCAGTGGAAGAAGGAGTCCAATTCCGTTGGCATACCGACACCAAAGAATTCATTGGGACAGACGGTAAGCTAGAAGCAATAAAAATAGCTGATGCAGATGGTGAACACGTATTGAAGATGGACAGAGTGTTGCTTGCCATTGGAGCCAAACCTGCCAATAAGATCGTTTCTACGACCCTAGGCATTGAGGTAAATGAGCAAGGATATGTAAAAACCATCGAACGCCCGTATGGAATGACGTCCAGAAAGGGAGTTTTTGCCGGTGGAGATGTGGTTCATACCCCACAGACTGTAGTTTTAGCAATGCGCGAAGCCAAAGAAGTGGCTAAAGGAATAGCAACATATGTAGATGCTGTCAAATTATTAGGAGTTTAGGCATACAAAAATTTGCCAATCAAATATTAGAAAATTCAGAGTCAGAATAAAAGCAGTCGTAAACCGACTGCTTTTATTCTTTTAATACCAATCCTTCCAATTTTTTTTTACATTTGTATAATAGAACCCTGTTTTCGCACGTTCATTAGATAGAACTTCTAATATTTTCCTTTCAAATATCTATATTATGTACATTGATACCTTCAATCATTTAAAAGACATAGAAAATTATACTGATAAAGAGATACACATCGATGAATCCATTGTGATGCACAATTTCGACTTCCAGTCTAAGGCGCAGTCGATTCTTCCCGGAGGAAAAAACAACCATGATGATTATGAATTTATTCCTGCCGAAGCCGATTACGAGCCCGATGTGATCAGAGAAATGCTGAATAAGAATGATGCCGAAATTATGGAAAACATCAATTTCAAATATCATACATTATCCTTCAAGTCTGATAAAAAGGCAAAAGGAATCATATTGATGTTTCATGGATTCAATGAGAAGGTTTGGGCAAAATATCTCCCTTGGGCAAAATATTTATTAGAGAAGACAGGCAAAACAATTGTGATGTTTCCCATTGCTTTTCATATGAACAGAGCCCCTTTGGCTTGGAGTAACACACGTGAAATGTATAAGATCAGCCAAGAAAGAAAGGAAAGACACCCTAATGTTATATGTTCCAGTCTCTCTAATGTTGCTATCAGTACCCGTCTTCATAATAAACCTCAACGTTTCATCTGGTCTGGCTTACAAACCTACTATGATGTTGTAGAACTCTTTGAAGAGATCAAAAAAGGAGAACATCCGATTATTGCCCCTGATGCCACAATCGATGTATTTGCCTATTCCATCGGGTGTTTGTTGGCAGAGATTTTGATGATGACCAACAAAGATGGCTATCTTGATAATTCCAGATTTGTAGCTTTCTGCGGAGGAGCAGTATTCAATCGTCTTTCACCGGTTTCCAAATTCATTCTAGACAGCGAAGCCAATGTCAGTCTTTACTCTTACTTGGTGGAACATCTAGAGAGCCACCTGAAACGCGATAAAGTAATGGCTCATCATCTAGGAGACAATTATCCAGAAGGAATAAACTTCAGAAGTATGCTCGACTACAAAGTCTTGACAAAACATCGTGAAGACAAATTCAGACAAATGGCTGATCGTATATATGCAGTGCTTTTGGAGCAAGACACTGTGATCCCCCCCTATGAGGTGATCAACACACTACAAGGTTCGAGACGAGATATCCCGATGAAAGTGGACATTCTTGATTTTCCATATAAATATAAACACGAAGACCCGTTTCCAGCCCTCACAGGCATAGCAGAAGAAGTAGACAAAGCCTTTCTTGAAACATTTGCACCTATAGCAGAGTTTTTGAAATAGAGCCAACATAGAATATCCTACTTTTGAAACGGCAATCTCTTTTCGTATCTTTGTGCCTTATTTTGAATAAGTACCAAAGATTATGTGGATTAGTTTAGCATTCCTCTCAGCTTTCTTTATCGGATGTTACGACATCGCCAAGAAACAATCAGTCAACAACAATGCAGTGATACCTGTGTTGTTTCTCAACACCTTTTTTTGCTCCTGCCTACTAGTTCCACTGGTTTTGATTTCTAAACTGTCACCAAGTACACTAGAAGGCAGTATCTTTTTCTTGCCCTCTATCTCATGGGAATTTCATGGACTAATTCTAATCAAGTCTACCATTGTTCTCATCTCATGGATTTTCGGCTACTTTGCTGTCAAACATTTACCTCTGACCATCACAGGACCTATCAACTCCACACGCCCCATTATGGCACTCGTAGGAGCAATTCTCATTTTTGGCGAGGTGCTGAACTTATACCAATGGATAGGGGTTCTACTCACCATCATTTCGTTCTATCTCTTATCTCGTTCGAGCAAAAAAGAGGGTATAAACTTTAAGAATAATAAGTGGATCACATTTATGATCATCTCCACCATTGCAGGAGCAGCCAGTGGACTCTATGATAAATATCTGATGCAACGTATTACAGCCACTTCTGTGCAGTTTTGGTTCAACACCTACCAATGGATGATGATGGTAGTGGTGCTGATGTTGGTATGGTATCCAAGGAGAAATAAAGGAGCAAAGTTTGAGTGGCGCTGGTCTATTCTCATTTTCTCCGTACTACTCACAGCAGCCGACTTTGTCTACTTCTATGCGCTGACTTTTCCGGGAGCTATGATTTCTATTGTGTCGATGGCTAGGCGAAGCAGTGTTATTGTTTCTTTTGCCGGAGGAGCTCTCCTTTTTAAAGAAAAGAATTTAAAAGGAAAAGCATTTGATCTCCTACTCATACTTATCGCGATGTTTTTCTTATATTTGGGAACAAATTAAGCATAAAACCTATTTTATGAACAAAACGATTTTAGCGCTCATCCTTTGCCTAACCATCTCTTTGAGTAGCAAAGGACAAGATATTAAAACAGTATTTACTGCCATGCCAAGCAAAATAGTATATGGCATAACTCCAAAAATGAAAGAATTTTTGTTGGATGAACCAAGCGACACAACCAGATTTGTCTCTACGGCTATTCATCCAAATATCAAGCGAATAGCAATTGACTCTGATTATATTGCACTGCAAACCTCAGAAATGGGCAGCACACAAATCAAACTGCTTCCCCTAATCAATGGATCGAAGATTGTATGCTTGGTACAAAGTGTTTCGGGAACGATTTCTGACAGTAGAATATCTTTCTATACCGAAACATGGGAAGCAATACCTCAAGCTAATCTTTTTCCTGAAAAGAACATCGAATGGTTTATCAAAGAGGATGCTGATAAAACAAGTGAAGAATATACACAGGCAATAAATTCGTTAACAATGCTTCCGATGCAGTTCATTCTTTCTGCTGATGAAAACAAAGTCGATATAAAGTTTAATGCTAAAAGCTTTTTACCGAAAGAATTTTATAAGATATTAGAACCTTACTTAACCCAAGAAGCTAAAACATTGATTTGGGACAAAACAAGGTTTAAATAACGCACAAAACAGAATAGAAAGACCGATAAGTTAATGGAAACTTATCGGTCTTTTTTATTTTTCAAGTTTAGCATTTCAACGATAGATCTTCCGTTGGTTCAATGTTTGCCTATATCGATTGGCATTTCTATTATGTTCTGCAAGTGAGTTTGCAAAATTATGCTCACCCAAAAGATCCTCTTTAGCACACATGTAATAATAATTGTGTTTTGCTGGATCTAGTACTGCATTGATCCCCTTAATAGATGGAATACGGATCGGACTAGGAGGCAGCCCTTTATACTTATAAGTATTGTAAGGAGAATCGACAGTCTTATGTATATCCAAAACACGCTGTAGGGAGAAATCACCCACTGCATATTTTAACGTTGGATCAGCTTGAAGCAACTGTCCAATCTTCAGACGATTGAGGTACAAGCCTGCCACAATCGGGTATTCCTTTGTCAGTGTACATTCTTCCTCCACAATGGCTGCCAAAGAAGCTACCTCAACAGGAGTCAGATTGAGTTGTTTGGCTTTCTCCAATCGCTCAGCAGTCCAGAAACTGTCATATTCTTTCTTCATACGTGCAAGAAACGAATCTACAGTCACATCCCAATAGAATTCATAAGTATTAGGGATAAACATGGCTATAATGGTTTCCGTATTAAATCCATAACTTGCACATCGAGCCGAATCATTTAAGGCTGCCATAAATTCAGCATCTGTAAACATCAATTGCTCGGATATTCTTTCCACAAGATCAGCCTTTAGCCTGATATTATTAAATGTCACTTTGGTAGGAGTTTGCAGTCCTCTGTTTAGCTTATTGACCACTGTCCAAACATTGTCTGTCGGCTCTATAGCATATCTTCCTGTTTTTATATTTCCCGGATAGCCTCTGTAAGAAGCAAGCATCTTGAAATTAGAAATATCTTGCACCTTGGCAGAGTCCTTTATTTGGCGTATCACTTTGCCGTAATCTCTCGATTGATCCACGTAAATGTAGGTTACCTTCTTCGCGTCGAAACCTGTATTGGCAACAGAATAGATGTAGCCTGCCACGCCCACCCCAGCAAGAAGGAGAAGTGCAAAAAGCAGGAGAAGTATTTTCTTCATATTCTTTTTCATTGAGTATGTCATGTAAAGTTATTTGTATTTATTTTCTGAACAGCAAAGAACTATCTCCATAACTCAAAAAGCGATAGTCATTTTTCAAAGCATGATTATAGATCGATTTCCAATTTTCCTCTCCCACAAAGCAAGAAACAAGCAACAGCAAAGTGCTCTTCGGTTGGTGAAAATTGGTCACCAAAGCATCCACTATTTTAAACTGATAACCCGGTGCTATCATAATTGCCGTGTGTGCAAGCAATGTCTCTTGCCCCATTTCATCCAGAAATTTGATTATATTCTGAAGAGCTTCGTCAACAGACAAATTATTATTTTCATCTGCATAAGGCATCCATTGCGAAACGAAAAGGTCGGAAGAATAATTTGCCTTATCCTTCAAGATTACTCCTAAGTAATACAAGCTTTCCAAGGTGCGCACAGAAGTTGTACCCACGGCTACCACCTGTCCTTTGTTACCTATCAAGGCTTCTAAAAAATCTTTCCGAACGGAAATCAGCTCAGCATGCATCTCATGTTGTCCAATCTCGGCAGACTGCACAGGTTTAAATGTCCCTGCACCCACATGTAAGGTCAGCTCTTGCTTTGTTATCCCCTTATTTTCCAACGCTTCGAACACTCGACCAGTAAAGTGCAAACCGGCTGTTGGAGCAGCCACAGAACCGATTATTTTAGAGTAAACCGTTTGATAGGTTTCCAGATCTGATTCTTCTGTTTTTCTATTTAAGTAAGGAGGAATAGGCAGTTCGCCCACAGCATCCAAGATATCAGCAAAAGTAATCTGAGGATTATCCCAACTAAACTTAATTTCATTGGCATCCTTAACACGTCCAAGCCTTTCGGCCGACACCTTTAGTTCTTTCCCTCCAATTGTTACAGCCAGAGTTAATGCTCCTTCTTTCCACTTTTTGGAGTTCCCTACCAAACACAGCCAAGTACATTCATTTACTTGTTGAAAACTAGACAAGTAATCACTTGGAGAATATGGCTCTAAACAAAAAATCTCAATTTGAGCTCCGGTCTCTTTGCTAAACAACAAGCGAGCTTGAATCACTTTTGTGTTGTTAAACACCATCAAGCTATCTGCAGAAAGATAAGTTGGTAAGTCTTTAAAAATAGCATCTGATATTTCTTTTCTTCGATAAATCAGCAATTTTGAAGAGTCACGCTCCGTCAATGGGTATTTAGCTATTCGATGATCGGGTAAGTCATAATCATAACTTTCGATTGCTATCTTTTGTGTCTTTGAAATCTCCACTATTCTTTTTATTTTAGAACAAAAATAGTGAACTTTGCTTTGATTAAAAGTTTTTTGAGCTATTTATGTGACAATACTCAACCTAAACCAACTTTAGACACTTATAAAAACAACAAAAAACAATATTATATATGAAAATAGGAGATGAAGTTAGATTCCTAAACACCATGGGTGGAGGAATCGTTAAAGGATTTCAGGGCAAAGATATCATTCTTGTGGAAGATGAAACCGGATTTGAGATTCCTGTATTGGTACGAGAATGCGTTCTGATCTCGGCTGATGGCAAAACTCAAGTAAAACAGGCCCATAAATCAGCTGCAAGTGCCCCTCAAGCTCAAGTAGAAGAAGGATATGAAATTATTGAAACTAAGGAAGGCGAAGCAATCTCCGTCTATCTGGCATATCTGGCTAATGACATAAAGAGTCTGAGTAGCTCCGACTTTGAATGCTATTTGGTTAATGACAGCAATTATTTTTTGTCATATAACTATATGAACGTGGCAAACAACGGCTGGATCAGCAGGGAGCATGGAGAGATAGAGCCTAACACGAAGATATTCGTCGATGAATTCGCACACGAAGATCTTAATAATCTTGAAAATGTATGCTTGCAATTTATCGCTTACAAAGAGGATAAACCTTTTACCTTGAAGAAACCCGTTTCGCAAGAAATAAAAATAGATACAACAAAGTTCTATAAGCTTCATAGCTTCAAGGAGAATGTTTTCTTCGATGAAAAGGCGATCATATACACAGTGATAGAAAAAGACAAGGAAAAACAGAGTACCATCGTTTCGCCTCAGAAACTGCAAGAAGCCATGATGAGCAAAGAGCCTGAA
This sequence comes from uncultured Dysgonomonas sp., assembly GCA_937995835.1. Lineage (GTDB taxonomy): Bacteria > Bacteroidota > Bacteroidia > Bacteroidales > Dysgonomonadaceae > Dysgonomonas. Next base: position 148,861 of record CALKIV010000028.1, read on the forward strand.
AGACCTAAAAGACAGCGCATAGAAAAGAAAGAAAAAAACAAAATAATAGAAGTAGATCTCCATGCTCATGAAGTACTAGAAACTACTGCCGGACTCGACAATGCTGACATTCTTGAATATCAACTTAAAATATTCAGAGAGATAATGGATCAGAACAAGAAGAAAAAAGGTCAACGCATTGTTTTCATCCATGGCAAAGGCGAAGGTGTTCTAAAAAATGCACTTGCCGATGAATTAAGAAAAAACTATAAAACGGCAACTTATCAGGATGCATCGTTCCAAGAATATGGCTTTGGGGCTACAATGGTAGTTATACGATGAATGATCAATCTATTGAACAAAAAGAGGTTTACCCCGTTTAACTATAACAATTAGAAATACAAACACTTTAATAATTAAAAAAACAAACATGAAGAAAAGGATTTTAGCCTTATTGGCTATTGTTGTCACCCTTGCCAGCTGTGATGCTACAAAGCAACAAATGTCAGGGATGTACAATCTGGTAAACTGTAAATATTCTTACCAATCTATTTCAGACTTGTCCATTTCAGGCATTAATGCATCTAATGGACTTTCTTTAACTTCTATAGCCAAAGTAACTTCTTTGCTTTCGGGCAAACAAGAATCTATCCCCTTCAATTTCACATTGAATGTGGATGTGAACAACCCAAATACGAGTGCAGCTTTGATGAGTGGCATGGACTACATTATCAGTATAGATGATATACAGTTCACAACAGGCAGTGTCAATCAGTCTCTGAATATTGGTGCAGGTCAAACGCAAGTATTACCTATCAGCATAGGACTTGACTTGGCTACATTAATGAAAGACAACTCGAAAAGTGCTGTCATGGAGATAGCTAAAAACTTTTTAGGCATAGGCTCACAACAATCGAAAGTCTCGGTTCAGTTGCGCCCGACGTTTAATATCGGACAGTCTAAAGTTCCTTCGCCAGTTTATATCCCTCTAAGCTTTAGCTTTGGAGGAAAAAGATAAACATCACATATACAATAAAAAAGGTTCTGCTCTCAAGAGGGCAGAACCTTTTTTATTGTATTATCAGTCTTCTAAAGATTCGTTCTGTTTCTTTTCTTTATATTCAACAAGTATAAGCTCCAATGTCCTTTTACTTGCTTAGTCTTAGATATGATGTGGTCACCTTGAACAATGAAGATCACAGCAGTGAGAATGAAGATCAGTCCTGCTACGAGGTTTAAAGTCAACTGCTCATGAAAGACCATAACACCAATAATAACAGCGACAACAGGTTCCAAAGCTCCCATCACAGCCGTCACTGTAGACCCTACATGATGCACGGCATACACCATTGCAATGCAAGAAATAGCCGTTGAAACCACAGCAAAGAGAAGAATATTTGCCCACGATTCCAGATTGGGGATGTGTTGCAGTTCTCCAGTCATCATCAATGATTTTGTGAGGAAGAAGATTCCGGAAATCAACATAGAATAAAACGTAAGCTTAACTCCAGACATCGATTTCACCGACGATTTGTTGATCACCACAATATAAAGTCCATACGATAAGGCAGAAGCACCCACCACCATGATGCCAAACAAAGAAAGACCTCCGTCTAAGCTACCACCATTGATCATATAAATACCAAAGAACGCCAAGGCTATGGACACCCATAACGTCCAAGAGGCTTTTTCCTTAAAAACCAACGTCATAATCATCGCAACAAAAACAGGATACATGAAAAGTAAAGTGGAAGCAATGCCGACATCCATAAAGTCGTATGACCAAAATAAAAAATAGGACGAAAAAGCAAACAATAAGCCCAAAGTGACTAAAGTGAGCAATTCCTTGATATTCACATTTAGTTTTTCTTTTTTCCAAAGGAGATACAAACCTATCAGTAGTGCAGTGAACAAAAAACGATAGGTCAACACTGTGTCGAAAGACAAGCCTACCCTCTTGAGAGGTAGTGCAAACAAAGGGATTGTCCCATAAGAGATTGCAGACAAAGCTGCAAACAAGTATCCTTCTAATTTCATACTTTTATCTCATTCTTTTTATCGCTGCGAAAGTAGTTATAAACTTGTAATGTTAAGACTAAAGAAGCATGATTAACATATCATTTTTAATGATAAAAATCACACATCCATAAACAATATTTATACATTATTGTTCTATAATATTAAAGAACTATATGTATTTTGCACATCAAAAAGAATCACACAATAAAAACATTAGATTATGATGAAATTTCTTGAACACCGTTTTTTCGAGAGACGTCCGGATATTGGTCTCTTAATTTTAAGATTGAGTATCGGAGGGCTGATGCTTCTACACGGAATAGCTAAGCTACAACACGGCATAGCTCCAATTGAAGGCATGGTAGCACAAGCCTCTCTTCCTTATTTCTTTGCGTATGGCGTTTACGTTGGCGAGGTATTGATGCCTATTCTTATCTTGCTAGGTATTGCCACCAGAGCAGCTTCGGGTATCTTTGCCTTCAACTGTTTAGTGGCTGCTTTCTTGGCTCATAGTGGAGATATTTTCACCATCGGTGCAACTGGAGGATGGGGTGTAGAACTACTTGGACTATACTTCTTCGGTGCATTGGCGCTAATCTTCACAGGAGGGGGAAAATATGCCCTCAGTAAAAAGTATATTTGGGATTGATATTGACACAAAATAAAAAGATCAGTTAACTTCAACAATTAACTGATCTTTTATATTTATACACAGGGCGTTAAACAGCCTGCACGAATACCCAACTATTATTTTCTCTTTGGTAGATGTTTCTGACCAAAAGTCCGCTGGCTTCAGGGTTGTCAAAAAAGTTATTGATCAACTCTGTCAATCTACCGATGGATCCAGGATTTGACTTTGGTGCTATCAAGAGAATATCTCTTGCAGGAACAGCCACATAGTAATCGCCACCCATGATATCTTCTATCTGCTCCCAAAAGCCACCATCCATCAACATCATTGTAGCTTCATAGTTTCCTCCGTTGGTTATCATAATCACCTCTGCTGGATCACCTTGATAACTCAACTGCTCACGGATCTCATTATACATATTCTCCAGTGCAGCCTCATGCAAGTCTTTGATGTCAACATCAGCCATATCTCTATTAAGGACAAGGCTAAAATATGAGTCTTCATCAATGGCATATGCGATCTTTAAGCCCTCAGCAAAATCTAACATTACTGGTGAATCTTCGGGAGCTAGTTTTATAGTCCCATTCTCTGCAGTTTCGAGAACCATATCATCCTCCAAAACCTGCTTTAATCGCGGGTACACCTTCAATAAATCAATCATAATCATCTATCTATTTTGTGTTGTTAATCTCTATTGCATCTAGCTCCTCCATCCAGAGCGAATAGGAAGCATCACTTGGCATCTTCCAATCTCCACGAGGCGATAGACTTATAGCTCCCACCTTGGGGCCATCAGGCAGGCAAGAACGCTTGAACTGATTGTTGAAGAATCGTTTGTAAAATATCTTCATACAAGAAAGAATTTCTTCACCACTATACTCTTCCTTAAAAGCATGAGTAGCCAAAAAGTACACCTTTGCCGGTCTAAACCCATAGCGCAACACATAATACAAAAAGAAGTCATGCAACGCATAAGGTCCTATCACATCTTCGGTGATTTGAGCTATATTTCCAACTTCATCAGCAGGAAGCAACTCCGGACTAACAGGTGTGTCTACAATGTCATGAAGCACAGTCTGTATTTCTTGTCCTTTAAATTTGCTATCGGCGATATTTCTTGTCAGATCTCGCACCAAAGTTTTTGGCACACTTGCATTTACCCCATACATTGACATATGATCGCCATTATAAGTGCACCAGCCCAATGCCAATTCCGAAAGATCGCCGGTGCCAATTACCAAACCATTGATTTTATTGGCATAATCCATCAGCACTTGAGTGCGAATTCTTGCTTGTGCATTTTCATAAACTACATCGTGTACCTTAGGGTCATGATCAATAGTTTTGAAATGCTGCAATACGGAATCTTTTATATCTATTTCTTTTACAGTAATGCCTAACAGATTCATCAGTTTCAGCGCATTTTCGTAAGTGCGATTAGATGTTCCAAAGCCCGGCATAGTGATCCCAAGAATATGCTTTCTATTAATTTTCAGCTTATCATACACATTCACAACTACCAACAGCGCCAATGTAGAATCAAGACCTCCTGAAACCCCCAACACAACATTCTGGCAGCCAACATGCAACATACGCTTTGCTAAAGCATTTGTTTGAATAGAAAAAGCATCTTCGCAGTCTCTTATGCGCTCCTCTTCTACCTCCGAAACAAAAGGAGTCGTGGAGAATGAACGAGCAAGTTTAAAGTTTTTCTTTTGCTGAGATTTCCACACTTTATCGACAGAAAGGAAAGTATATTCAGGAATATTAAAATCTTTATACTTAGAAATAGAGAAAGATTTGTTTCTCATACGCTCTTGACGAAGCATATCAATATCGATATCAGCAAACACCAACTGACTGTCGAATGTATAACGTTCTCCCTCTGCCAGCATGATCCCATTCTCAGCGATGAGTGTAGTGCCTGCATAGACGATATCAGTTGTAGACTCACCACTAGAGACCGATGCATAAACATATCCGGCAAAGCAACGTGACGATTGTTGCTGCACCAAGGCCTTGCGATAAGTATGTTTACCTATTGTTTCGTTGCTGGCCGACAAGTTGAAAATCACATCAGCACCGTGCAAAGCATGAAACCCTGAAGGAGGAACGGCCGTCCACAGATCTTCACATATTTCGATAGCAAAAGACATTTCATGCATTTGAAAGATTACGGTATCGGAAACAAATACTTCTTGATTGAAGTTTTTCCCCTGCAACCTCACATAATTATTTTTTAAATCTACTGCCCCACTAAACCATCGTTTCTCATAGAACTCTCCATAATTGGGCAAAAAGACTTTAGGCACTATGCCAAAAATCTGACCTCGCCCCACAACAGCAGCCACATTATAAAGCCTACCCTCCAAAAGCATAGGCAAGCCTAAAATGAAAACCGTAGAGAAGCTTTTGGTCTGTTCACACAGCCATAATAATGACTCTTTGGCTTTCTCAATCAATAGGTTCTGATTAAAGAGATCGCCACAAGTATAACCTGTGATGCATAATTCGGGAAATAACACCACAGAAACGTTCTGCTCGTCAGCTTGCTGAATCAACTTAAATATTTCTTCTCTGTTATATTTACAATCTGCCACCTTCACCATTGGAGCAGCAGCTGCCACTTTTACAAATCCGTAATCTATCATGTTTTTCCTCGAATTATCATTATCTTTTATCCTGTCAACAAATCTACAAAAGATTTGAACTTAATGTCCTCTCTAAATACAACAAATTTCGTTATCTTTATCTCGGTCTATTTTATTTTAAGAAATTACAACAGATTTAAATATGTTCATGGATATTGCTAGCATTTTTGGAGATCTAAGTATTCCTTCTGTCAGCTTTACGAATATTCTTAGCATTGCTATATTCCTCTTTGCTTTGATCGATGTTTTAGGATCCGTCCCGATTTTCTTAGGATTCACCAGCAAAGGTCAAAAAATTCACGCAGCACAAGCCGCTCTACTTGCCTTTATCATCATGGTACTCTTTCTATTTGTGGGAGAAGGATTATTGCGTCTATTCAGCGTTGATGTACGAGCGTTTGCTGTTGCAGGAGCCATCGTGATATTCATCATGTCAGTGGAAATGACCTTTGGAGTAGAAGTTTTCAAAAACGATTCGCCCTCAGGCTCTGCAACAATTATCCCTGTTGTATTTCCATTGCTAGCAGGGCCAGCGACATTTACCTCTCTATTATCAATGCGAGCCGAATACAGCTCATTGGAGATCATCATTGCCGTTTTTATCAATATGATCTTCGTCTTTCTGGTGCTCAACAACCTGGAAAAGGTAGAGAAAGTATTTGGCAAAAGTGGAGTCTATGTGCTAAGAAAATTTTTTGGTATCATCATCATGGCTATCGCAGTAAAGCTCTTTACCTCAAACTTTGAAGCACTCTGGAGTAACATTAATTGATCATGTTAAGAGTAAATAAATATATTTATTTTAGTGACAATATTTTCGCTAAGTAGCGATAAAATAAGTATTTTTGCTAAGCAACTAAGGATAAAAAGAAATTACATATTAATTTATTTAAAATAAACAATTTAGAAGATGAGAATTGAAAGTATTCACGCTCGTGAGATCTTGGATTCAAGAGGAAATCCAACATTAGAAGTTGACGTATTACTAGAATGTGGTGCTATGGGTCGTGCTGCTGTTCCTTCAGGAGCATCAACAGGAGAACACGAAGCACTGGAACTTCGCGACGGAGACAAAAAAAGATATCTTGGAAAAGGAGTGCTTAAAGCAGTTGAAAATGTAAACAAACTGATCGCTCCAGCTCTACTTGGTATGGACGCTTCTGATCAACGTGGTGTTGACCAAGCTATGCTTAAATTGGATGGAACTAAAACAAAATCTAAATTAGGAGCTAACGCTATATTAGGTGTATCTCTAGCAACTGCTAAAGCTGCTGCTGACTGCCTAGGACTACCTCTTTACCGTTATATTGGTGGTACAAATACATATACCCTACCTGTGCCTATGATGAACATCATCAATGGTGGATCTCACTCTGATGCGCCTATCGCATTCCAAGAGTTCATGATTCGTCCAGTAGGTGCACCTTCATTCAAAGAAGGATTGAGAATGGGAACTGAAGTATTCCACGCTCTTAAGAAAATTCTTCACGACCGTAACCTTAGCACAGCTGTAGGTGACGAAGGAGGATTTGCTCCAGCAGTAGACGGAACAGAAGATGCTCTAAACTCAATTATCAAAGCAATTGAAGCTGCAGGATACAAACCAGGTGCTGATGTTACTATTGCACTAGACTGTGCTGCTTCTGAATTCTTCAAAGATGGCGTTTATGACTATAGCAAATTTGAAGGACCTAACGGAGCAAAACGTACTTCTGTTCAACAAGCTGAGTTCCTTGCTGAACTAGTTGCTAAATTCCCTATCGATTCTATCGAAGACGGAATGGACGAAAACGACTGGGACGGATGGAAAGCTGTTACTGACAAATTGGGAAGCAAAATCCAATTGGTAGGTGATGACTTATTCGTTACTAACGTAGACTTCCTACAAAAAGGTATCGAACTAGGATGTGCAAACTCTATCCTTATTAAAGTAAACCAAATCGGAACTCTTTCTGAAACACTTGACGCTATTGAAATGGCTCATCGTGCTGGATATACTTCTGTAACTTCTCACCGTTCTGGAGAAACTGAAGACAGCACAATCGCTGACATCGCAGTAGCTACAAACTCTGGACAAATCAAAACTGGATCGGCTAGCCGTTCAGACCGTATGGCTAAATACAACCAACTACTTCGCATCGAAGAAGAACTTGGAGACAAAGCTGTTTACGGATACAAGAGAGTTCAAAAGAAATAAGAAAGAACAAATATCTGTCCTCGTCACAGAAGACAGTATATGAATTATAAGAAAAAGGTCAGTGAATAAACTTCACTGACCTTTTTTAGTTATCAGAATAGGGATTGTACATAAACAAAACAATATCCGCCCGATGTATCAGCAATAACGCTCGAAAAGTCTAATCAACAAAAAGGCAGAAGATATAATATCTTCTGCCTTTTTTATGTCGTAAAATGATCTTTTACTTATTTTGCTTTCTTTACGATTGCAGTGAAAGCTTCTGGATGGTTTACAGCTAAGTCAGCAAGAACTTTACGATTGATTTCGATTCCGTTTTTGCTCAAAGCACCCATCAATTGAGAGTAAGTTGTTCCATTTAGACGAGCAGCAGCATTGATACGTTGAATCCATAGTGCACGGAAGTTACGTTTTTTGCTTCTACGGTCACGGAAAGCATAAGTAAGCCCTTTCTCCCAAGTATTTTTAGCTACAGTCCATACGTTCTTTCTAGCTCCAAAATACCCTCTGGTTTGTTTTAAAACCTTTTTTCTTCTGTTGCGCGCAGCAACTTTGTTTACAGCTCTAGGCATAATTAAAAAATGTTTTGATGGTAGCGTTTCTCTATTTCAAGAACTCTTTTGTGCATACATCTGTTAATAAATCATTTAAAAGAAAATTGCTCTTTTATACCTTACTTATTTCAGGCACAATAAGAATTTTACGTTGCTCACATCTGCCTTGTCTACAAGTCCTGCATGAGTCAGATTTCTCTTTCTCTTTTTAGACTTTTTAGTCAAGATGTGACTTTTGTAAGCATGTTTTCTTTTGATTTTCCCTGTTCCGGTAAGGCTAAACCTCTTTTTGGCACCGGAATTAGTCTTCATTTTTGGCATCTTGTTAATAAAATTAGTTTCGTTAAAAACATATACACAGTTATAAAATATAACTGCACTTATTCATTTATAAGTTTCTCTTTATTTTTTTGTTGGCTTAGGAGACAACATGATGATCATCCTCTTCCCTTCCAATGCTGGCAGTTGATCTACTTTAGCATAGTCTTCCAGATCAGTAGCAAAACGCAATAATAGCACTTCTCCTTGCTCTTGGAAGATGATAGATCTTCCTCTGAAGAATACAAAAGCTTTCACCTTTGCTCCATCTTTAAGGAAGTTCATGGCATGCTTCAGTTTGAAGTTATAGTCATGATCATCGGTTTGAGGTCCAAAGCGGATTTCTTTAACCACAGTCTTAACAGACTTAGCTTTAGCCTCTTTTTGTTTTTTCTTTTGTTGATACAAAAACTTTTGATAATCTACTATCCTACATACAGGAGTTTCAGCATTAGGAGAAATTTCAACCAAATCGAGATCTTGCTCATCAGCCATACGTAAAGCTTCGGCTATTGGATAAACTCCTGGCTCGACATTCTCTCCTACAAGGCGAACCTCTCTAGCAGATATATTCCCATTGATTTGGTGTTGCGACTCTTTTCGATTTTTTCCAAATCGATTGTTTCTTCTATCGTTAATATTCCTCATTAATTATAATTCTGTCTCTTCTTATAGTAAAAATTAGTTATCAAATTGTTTTTGATGTTAGTCTTTCTCTAAAAAAGCTATCATCTATCACTTTTTCTTCCAAGCAGTCATCATATCGTTGACCTCTTGATTCAGTTGGGTGGCAAAGGTAGTAAATTTCATTGAACCTTTATCACCTTCTCCATGTTTTCTTACAGAAACTGATTCATTTTCTGCTTCTTTCTCTCCAACGATGAGCAAATATGGGATTTTTTTCAATTCACTATCCCTTATTTTTCGCCCTATTTTTTCGTTTCGATCATCTACATGGGCTCTGATATCATTTTCCTTCAGATATTGAACTACATTTTCAGCATACTCATTAAATCTTTCGCTGATAGGAAGTACAACTACCTGATCTGGAGTCAACCACAATGGGAATCGCCCCATTGTATGTTCGATCAACACCGCAATAAAACGCTCCATCGATCCGAATGGTGCTCTGTGAATCATCACCGGACGATGCTTGGCATTATCTGCCCCTGTATATTCTAGTTCAAAACGTTCTGGAAGGTTATAATCTACTTGAATTGTTCCCAATTGCCAACGACGTCCGAGGGCATCCTTCACCATGAAATCTAGCTTAGGACCATAAAACGCTGCTTCACCATATTCGATACGAGCCGGCAAACCTTTTTCTTCGCAAGCCTCGATTATAGCACGTTCAGCTTTTTCCCAATTTTCGTCACTTCCAATATATTTTGCTCTATCCTCTTGGTCACGCAACGAAATTTGAGCTTCGAAGTTTTCGAAGTCCAATGCCTTGAAGATAATAAAAATAATGTCCATTACCTTCAAAAACTCATTCTTTAATTGATCTGGAGTACAGAAGATATGCGCATCATCTTGAGTAAACCCACGTACACGTGTCAAACCATGTAGTTCTCCACTCTGTTCGTAGCGATATACAGTTCCAAACTCTGCCATCCTGATAGGTAAATCTTTATAAGAGCGAGGAGTCACCTTATAAATCTCACAGTGGTGAGGGCAGTTCATTGGTTTTAGCATAAATTCTTCCCCCTCTTCAGGAGTAGTGATCGGACGGAATGAGTCTTGTCCATATTTCTCGTAGTGACCAGAAGTTACATATAGTTTCTTGTTCCCAATATGTGGCGTCATCACTTGTTGATAGTCAAACTTCTTTTGAATTTCTTTCAAGAAATCCTCTAGACGAAGACGCAACTGTGTTCCTCTAGGCAGCCATAAAGGCAAGCCCATACCCACATTCTGAGAGAAAGCAAAAAGCTCTAGTTCTTTTCCTATCTTTCTATGGTCACGTTTCTTAGCTTCTTCTAAGAAAGCAAGATACTCATCCAGCATTTTTTTCTTAGGGAAGGTGATAGCATAAAGACGAGTCAATTGTTTTCGATCTACATCTCCACGCCAGTATGCACCGGCAGCACTCAATATTTTCACCACTCCGATATATGAAGTGTTAGGCAAGTGAGGGCCACGGCACAGGTCAGTAAATTCCCCTTGAGTGTAGGTGGTAATTGTTCCATCTTCTAGCTCGCTGATCAACTCAACTTTATAGCCTTCATCTCTGTCTGAGAAAAGTTTAAGGGCATCTGCTTTAGATATATTTTTTCTTTTGATTTCCTCTTTTTGAGCAATCAACTCTCTCATTTTTTCTTCTATCTGAGGAAAATCGTTCTCACGCACAGGTGTATCTCCAAAGTCAATGTCATAGTAGAAGCCATTTTCGATGGCAGGTCCTATTCCAAACTTAGCATGGGGATATAATATTTGTATAGCTTCGGCCATCAAGTGAGCCGAAGAGTGCCAATAAGCATGTTTTCCGTCTTCGTCATCCCACTTCAAAAGCTGAAGCGTACTGTCAGAATCTATTGGACGGGTCAAATCCCAAATCTCGCCATTTACTTTGGCTGCTAACACATCTTTAGCCAATCTTGGGCTTATGCTTTCGGCTATTTCTAAGGAAGTAATTCCTTTGTTAAACTCACGAACAGAATCGTCTGGAAATGTAATTTTCACCATTGATTTTACTAATTATTTTTATGATTTCTTACAACTGAAACCAGTTAAGTTCACAGAATTGAAAATCGGCGTAAGCCAACTATTTATTATTCATCCAAGCACAACTGTCATTGATAGCTATGACTTTAAGATGCATGATTGAATATTTTCTATTTCTTAATATATTTTTCAGAAACAAAAGTAATGAATTATAAAACAACTAGTAAATAATTACCAGTTATTTATAATCTCGACCAAGAAGTATTCCCTCTGCAGAATAAGACTATTATTCGGTCATCCTCTTAATGATTCCGTAAGCAGCTACGATACCTCCCTCACCAGCTTTTCTCATATCATCCAAGGCTCTCTCCTTATCTTTGATCTGAAATCTTGCAAGCCCTCGGTTATAGTATGCTTCATAGAAAGAAGGGTTCTGCTTGATGGCCTCATTATAATCTAGAATAGCACTTCGGAAATCATTCTGAGAGTATTTAATATTTCCTCTATTAAAGTAAGTGTAGGCAAACTCAGGATTGAGCTCCACCACTTTGTTATAATTACGGAGAATCAGCTCATACTCCATCTTCGTTGGATCTGCAAAAACAGCTTGTGTTGCAGATATTTGATCATTAGGATTCATCACCCCACCTTTACCAATCACACCTGCCTTGCTTTCCACTGCTTCGTAATCAAGAGAGTAGTCTTTTAATTCCAGCTGTTTGCTATACACAACCGCCTGACAGAAATACGCTAATGTAAAATTAGGGTCTAGATTGATTGCTTTAGAAAGATCTTGCGCCGAGCTCTGGAAATCTTGAACCAACATGAAGTCTATGGCTCTAGCAAAATACAGTTTAGCATTCAGAGAGTCTGCTTCTATTTTGCCTGAGAGATTATTTATTGAATTAAAGTGATCATCAATTTGCAAGGAATTTAAAGGAGCTTCATCATTAGTCAAACGAATTCCTTTTGGCATCATTCCACTTTCGTTGATCGTTTGTATCAATTTACTATAGTAAACTCGTGTCCTGAGCTCATCTGTTTTTGCATAATAGGTCAATGTGAAAGATGGCTCTAGGTCAATTGAAACATTTTTATTTTGAACCCGACCTCTCCTCTCATTGGTATATTTACTTTTTTCTTGCTCAGAGTTATCAGCCACCACCAACAGATTAAATTTATCTAGATCATCATCAGACTCATCTCTAGTTTTGTTCTTTCTGTCTTCGGCTTTCTTATCCTCAGCCTTTTTGTCATAGTTTTTAAGTGCCAGAAGTTCTATATTTCTACCAGCCTCATAATCTTGTTCGGCTCCTTTGAGGTCTTTCTTTTCTCGCTTGATCTGCGCTCTTGCATAATAACCTTCAAAATAATCAGGATATTTTTCAAGAATTCGATTCACATCTTCAATGGCCCCATCATAGTCGGCAGTAGCAGTTCTCAGAAATGCCCTATTGTAGATAGCCATATAGTTGTTCGGTTCAAACCTAAGCACCACATCAAAGTCCTCGATAGCATTATTATTGTCTCCAACCTGTGCACGCAAAAGACCTCGATTGAAACGTCCTATTATGTTGTTTGGATCAGATTCCACCACCTTGTCGTAGTCAGCCATTGCTCCACGTAGATCATTGGTAGAATATTTGACCAATCCTCGATTGATATAATTCCCTATGGCTAGTGGGTCCAGATTGATCGCCTCATTCAAGTCAACCAAGGCGCTATCATATTGCTGTGTGTGAAAATACAAGACACCTCGCATCCCATAGGGTTGAGCATCATACTTATTCAGATTTACAGCATAGTTGAAATTATCAAAGGCTTTAAGAGTATCGCCACTCTCGGTATACATTGCCCCTTTGACAAGATAGCCTTGGGAATATTTGGGATGTAGTTCTGTCAGTTGATTCAGTGCTGTTTCAGCCTCTGCATACTCCTTCAACTGCATATGTACGATACCTGTATTGATCAAAGAAAAGCGATCATGAGGATTGGAATTTAAGGCTTTATTATAATCCTCTAAGGCCTCTTTATATTTTTCTTGCCCTTGCCTAGCATCAGCTCTCAACTGATAAGCACGTGTCATAAAAGGATTTCGCTCAACGGCAAGCGTACAATCATCTTCAGTCCCCTTAAGGTCTTCAAGATAATATTTAGCTACAGCTCTAAAAAAATAAGGTTCAGCCAAATAAGGCTTCGCCTGTATTACTTGGTTGAAATATTGAATAGCAAGTATATAGTCTTCGTAATATAGGGCATTACGCCCTATTATCATTACTCTGTCAGTATTTATTTGTGCACTAATGTTTAAGTAACAAACAAGAGACAGTATGATAGTCAGCAATTTTTTCACAGGTTCGGATAATATTATATGTTTATATTACTAACAGACAAATATATAAATTATACTTAGACTAAGAATATAGAGACATACAACATGGTCTCCTTTTAATTTTTTTTAGTTTTCATAATAATCGTCATGATAGTATGAGTTTCTCTTCAGATAATATGATTTATCACCATAATACCTTGATGTTCCATAGTAGCCTTCTCGTCCTTTTACGTCATTGAACACTAGAGCCATATTATCAATTCCATCATATCGCATCTGCGATACAACGCTCTTGAAGAATGATTTGTTGGTTTTTGCTCTACGCACAACAAATAGAGTAACATCCACAAGTTTAGCTAGAATATATGCATCTGACACAAGCCCAACAGGGCTACAGTCAACCACCACATAGTCATATTTTTCTTGCAAGATCTTTAACAAATCTTGCGTTTTCTTCGTTTTGATAAGCTCACTCGGATTAGGAGGCAAGGTTCCGGCAGTAATAATATCGAAACCGTAATCTGGATGTGAGATAGTTATCTCATCTAATGTCACTTGTCCAATCAGATAGTTAGAGACTCCTCGTTGAGCTTCTATCTTCAAGGTTTTTGCCACTGATGGACGGCGCAAGTCAAGGTCAATAACAACTACTTTTTTGCCCATCAACTGATAGACAGAAGCCATATTTACAGCAATGAAAGTTTTTCCATCTGCAGGCTCTGATGATGTTACCAGCGTTGTAATCTTGTTTTCTCGCTGTGCCAGATACTCCACCCGAACCCTCATACTTCGGAATGATTCGGCAAAACTGGACTTGGGATAGTTTTTGACAAGAACCACTCCTCGACTCAATTTTTTAGCCACATTCTCAATGGCCGCAATAACAGTCAATCCAGACAGTTTTTCGCATTCTTCTTTCGACGCTATTGTAAAATTCAGCACCTCTTCTTTTAGGACAATGAAGATAAAAGGCAGAATAAGAGCGAACATCAAATGTGACATCACATTCTGCGACAATACTCCTCCATTCCACGCTCCTCCAGTTTGTCGAGGGGCTTCCCAGATTTCATTATCAGGTACATTGGACTCTTTTTGCAAGAGAGCTTCATTTCGCATTTGTCTGAGATATTGGTCATATCTTTCATATGCGTTATACTCATTCTGATACATTAAGAGGTCTCGTTCCTGAGATGGGAGATTATTTATTTTAAGTTCTAATAATTCATACTTGTCAACGAGTTGATCTTTTCTACGTTGCAATACGTTTTGTTGAATCTGAATATATTCTAAAATATTAGTACGAGCCTCATTCACTTCATTGACTTTCTTTTCGTATGCCGGATGCTTGACTCCCATATTTCTATATGAACGCACCAAATTATTGTAAGACTCTACATAACCTGGAAGTGCACCCAAAGTTTCTATTCCTGCAAAACCAAGTGGCAGCACAAGCTCTTTATCCTCAAGTATTCCCTCTGTAACAGTCTGCGTCATCAATAAAAGTGTTCTTTCGATCACAGCCAACTGTCCTTTCTCCTGATCAGCTGTTTCTATCTCATGACGAAGTCCGGGTGACGTCACCTCATATACTCCGGTAAAACGCTGAAACTCATTCAAGCTGATTCTAGAAATCACCAAGGAATCATTAACAATCTTCAACTGTTTATCTATAAATGAGATTGTCAGATCAGCACGTTCGTTTTTTAAGTGAAGATTGTACTTCTGGAATTCATCTAACAGCACCCTCAAATAGTCCACATCTCTTTGAGGTACCGGCCCTGACATAGAAACGCTCATTGCATTAGAATCTTTGCTAGGCGTTGACCCTACCCTTCCGTGGAACATTCCCATCAAACTACCTTTAGTAAGAAGCCTAAAGGAAAAAGGGGTAAAGTTATCAGTATAGTTACCGGTTTTCGATAGTTTTATTTTAAAGAAGTCCTTATCCTCAATCACTCTTCCATAAGGAACTTTGATAGAGTATGGTTTTAAGCCTGTTTTTTCATCACCTTCATAATATATACGACAATTATTCTCATCAACAGGAGCAACGTTGAACGAGCGGCTATACCCCAAGTCTGTTGCATAATAGATCGTATCCACCTGAACAGGTTTAGATGAGTATATGTTTAGTGTCTTGAAACGATCTGTCACGAAATAATCCACATACATGCTGTGAGGCAAGGAGCTGACTGTTCTTTCCGTCATTTCATGCGAACTAAGAACAACTCCTAGATTCTTCGCATTACGAAGAATTGTCCCCATGTCAACAGCTCCACCCGTTATCCTTGAGTTACCACGTGCTTCAAGCATCAAAAGTGCACTCACGCTATACTGTGGCACCCATGATTTATTTTCTAAATGAGCAATAAACCAGAAAAGAGGTACTGTGAAAGCAAATAAATACCAGTTCTTCAAAAGGCGATAAAACCAAAGGACGAAATCGAACTTGAATGTCGTTTTTGATTTTATTTCCTCAAAATAAGGGTCATTTACTAATATAGTAGGTTTATTATCATCCATCATCTAGATCTGTTCCATTTGTTTTAAAACTTGTACTTCGACACCACAAACAAAGTTGTCAGAGGCACTAAAACCATGTTGACAAAGGCACTAATAGAGGTTACATTAAAGAATGCATTCTTGTTCGTAGAGAAATAGATCACATCATTAGGCTTAATGTAATAAAATTGCGACTCTACAACCTCTTGTGTTCTCAAGTCAAACTCTTTTATGATATCATGCCCATCTGCTCCTCTTCTGATTATCTTCACTCGGCTTAAATCCATCTTCCCAGTTGTTTGACCGGAAACAGCCAGAGCTTGATAGATAGTCATATTCTCTTTATATACTCGATACTCTCCTTGCTTATCATTAGCATAAACATAGAACATATTATTGAGAAGAGTAATTTTCACTTGCGCATCAACAATAGACTCACGCATCACATCTTGAATCTTAATCTCAGCTTCTTGAATCGTCAGACCAATGACCTCTACTGATCCAAAGAATGGAATAATAATAGTTCCATCCTCATAAACAACAAGTCCTAAACCTCTTGAATCAGCTACATTACTAGAGATTACAGTATTGAACATGTTTCTAGTTTCTTCATCTGCCGTAGAGATCTTACATGCTATATTATCTCTAACAGACAACCTATATTCCTCAAACTGTTGCAACCTATAACTTGCTGTATCTATAGGAATATTATGCTGCATATAGTTCGTTTCTTCACTTGATATGCATGAAGAGAAAATCACTATCAAGAGAAATGATAGTATTGCAACACAATATAATATCAATCTCTGCATCCTAGAATAATTTAAATGCCATTACTAATATAGATGTGAAAGAAGTAATTAGACCAAAGAAGCCTAGGAAGGAGTTTGTAGCTCCAAAGAACTTGGCTTTTGCTTGTGGAAAGTAAATCACATCGTTGGGCTGTATGTAGTAAAACTCTGTATTGACAATATCTTTGCTTCTCAAATCAAATGTCTTCACCTGAGTTCCTCCATTCACTTGTCGAAGGATGGTCACACTATTTCTTTTAGAATAATCGCTAAGATTACCTGCGATAGACAAAGCCTGAAAGATCGTCATATTATTAGATTTCATCTCCACACGTCTTGAACCTGAATCGCCAATCACACTAAAGAAATTATTCCTAAGTGTAACATTTACAGAGGCATGCTCACTCAACTCCTGAATTCTACTAGTAATCAACTTACGTGCCTCCAACAGGGTTAGATCAGCCACATAAATACGTCCTAGATAAGGAAAATTGATAGTCCCGTCAGCATAAACAGGTATTGGTGTCACATTTCTAGTTCCCTCTTCCGCTCTTACACCTCCCCATGCAGAAAGATCATCTAAACGATTGGAAACCATAGACGGGGTGTAGCCTTGAAACAACTTAGAAGTTTCTGTATCCTCCTGATCCCAAAGGTAGACAACGATCTGCAAAAGGTCTCCAGGGATAATACGATATTCGTCTGGAGGAGGAATGGTGCTATAATCTTTTTTTATGTCTTGCAGGAGGTTTGTGTCTTTACTTGTCACACAAGAAGAAAAAAAAGCAACTGTTAATATAAAAAAAACAGTTATCTGAAAAACACCCCTTACTCTTCTCCCAATCATTTCTATCTTACAATTTTGGTCTTATACGAAGTCCCTACTTTTCCTTTCACCATATTATTCAGCTTGCTTTTAAGCAATTGCCTGCGAATAGCAGAAAGCTTATCTACAAACAAGATGCCATCTATATGGTCATATTCATGTTGAATACACCTTGAGAAAAACTCACTAAACTCTTCATCATGTTTAACAAAGTTTTCGTCCATATATTGTATTCTGATTGTTTCTTCTCTCTCCACAGTCTCATGAATGCCCGGCAAGCTCAAACATCCTTCTTCCAATTTCACCATTTCACCTTTACGCTCAACGATTTGTGGATTGATAAATACTTTCTTGAATCCCCCATATTGAGGATTATCCTCCGCCAATGGCTCTAGATCTACCACAAAAAGCCTGATATCCAAACCTATTTGTGGAGCAGCCAAGCCAATTCCATCAGCGGCATACATTGTCTCGAACATATTATCGATTAACTGCTTAAGATTAGGATAATCAGCATCGATATCTTTACAAACTTTTCTTAGTACTGGTTGACCGTATAAATATATTGGTAAGATCATATAATATTATTACTCTCTGTTTCTAAATTTCAAACTTTCCATGTAGTCTTGCAAAATGATTGTAGCACTTATTTCGTCCACAAGTGCCTTATTTTGTCTATCTTTCTTTTTAAGCCCTCCTGCTAACATTGCTTTTTGTGCCAAAGACGAGGTAAACCTCTCATCGTAAAACTCTATTTTCAGGTCGGGATATATGGCTTGTAGCTTCTTTACAAAGGGTTGAATATGCTGCATGTTTTCAGAATATTCATTTTTCATTGTTTTAGGAAGACCAACCACTACACAATCAACCTCTTCCTTTTCAAGATATTCCTTGAAAAAGTCGAAAATTTTATGTGTAGGCACAGTAGTCAGCCCATTTGCTATAATCTGCAATGAATCAGACACTGCTACTCCTGTTCTTTTTGTCCCGTAATCAACGGCCATCAATCGCCCCATAATAGTGCCAAAGATAACAAAAAACTCTAAAGAGGTTCATTTATTTATAACATTATTCTGAACAAAGAGTTCCGACAATCTGCAAATTACCTCCCTAGAATATCTACAAGTACAACAACAAATATATTCCCCTAACGCTATGCGTCTTTAAGGTGATCAAAACTTCTACGTTTTAGCTCAAAGTCCTCACCTAAATACTTCTCTTTTACAATTGCATTACTAGCCAACTCTTCAGCCGAACCTTGAAACAAAACTTTCCCTTCGAAAAGAAGATAAGCCCTATCTGTGATGCTCAAAGTCTCATGCACATTGTGGTCAGTAATCAAAATTCCTATGTTTTTATATTTCAGCTTTGCTACAATCTCTTGAATATCTTGCACAGCAATTGGGTCAACTCCTGCAAATGGTTCATCAAGCATGATAAACTTAGGGTCAATTGCTAGACATCGGGCTATCTCTGCACGCCTACGCTCTCCTCCCGATAGTCTATCCCCTAGATTTTTGCGAACTTTATGCAATCCAAACTCATCAATCAAGCTCTCCAGCTTTTCTTTCTGATACTCTTTGGGTTTGTTGGTCATCTCCAATACAGAACGAATATTATCCTCTACGGTCATCTTCCTGAAAATCGAAGCTTCTTGTGCCAAATAACCGATCCCACTCTGAGCTCGCTTATACACCGGAAACTTCGTAATCTCCTGATCATTAAGAAATATTTGCCCTTCATTAGGTACAACAAGCCCCACTGTCATATAAAAAGTAGTGGTCTTCCCGGCCCCGTTAGGTCCTAGAAGTCCCACTATTTCTCCTTGTTTTACTTCAATGGAAACATCATTGACCACAGTACGAGCCCCATACCTCTTAACCAAACCACTGGTGCTGAGCACCATACTCTTTTGTCCTTGTCCCATTTAGTAAGTATAAATTTATTCCAAGATTGTCACCCAACCATGAACATCCGGTTCATCGCCGAGCTGAATTCCTCTGAGTTTATTATATAGCTTAGTGCTGATTTCACCAGCCTCACCATTTTTTGATATAACATAAGAATGCCCCTCGTCTATATCATCCACTCTAAGCACAGGGCTAATAACAGCGGCTGTGCCCACTTGCCCTGCCTCTTCAAGCGTTGCAAGCTCTTCAACTCCCATTTGCCTACGCTCTACTTTTAAGCCCAAATCTTTTGCCAAAACCATCAGGCTATCATTGGTAATAGATGGCAATATAGAGGGAGAAAGTGGTGTAATATATGTATTGTTTTTTATTCCGAAAAAATTAGCTGGACCACATTCATCGATATATTTTTTCTCTTTTGCATCAAGATACAAAACAGCAGAATATCCCTTTTCCTTCGCCATATTCCCCGGAACAAGGCTCGCAGCATAATTACCTCCGATCTTAATTGTTCCTGTTCCCAATGGAGCAGCACGGTCGTAACCTCTAAAAATGGCGATAGGTGTCGGCTTAAATCCTTCTTTGAAATATGGACCAACCGGCGACACAAACACCACGAACAAGTAGTCTGTTGCTGGTTTAACACCTATACCTGCAGTTGTTCCAATCAGCAATGGACGAATATAGAGAGAAGCCCCACTTCCATAAGGAGGAATAAAACGCTCGTTTAACTTCACAACCTTCTTTACAGATTCCACGAAAGTATCAACTGGCAACTCAGCCATCATCACCCCACGTGAAGAAGCTTGGAGACGTTTAGCATTTTCTTCTAATCTGAAAATCCTAACTTTTCCATCTTTCCCTCTAAAAGCCTTCAGACCCTCAAAAGCCTCTTGCCCATAATGCAAACAAGTAGCCGCCATATGGAGGTTGATGTGCTCTGAAGTGCTTTCCGTAGGAGCACTCCATTTTCCATCTTTATACTCACTTCTAACGTTGTAATCCGTCTTAACATACCCGAAGGACAAATTTGCCCAATCTAGTGCTTCCATTGCTTTTGTATTTTATAGTTATTCTTACAAAAATATCATTTTTACTCCAAAAAACACATCTTTTTGAAAGAATATAGATACTAATTTAAACTTTTAGCTAATTTAATTTTCCTTTTCTTCCCACAACTTATCAATAAACAATACACCTTGAAGATGATCAAATTCATGTTGAAAGATCACCCCTGTAAAGTCTGTCTCCCTCGAATATCCCGACAATCTTTCTCGGATCAATTCGCTTTCTTCTGTGTAATATTCTACATCCACCCAAGGATATCTAATCGAATTACCCCCGACATCAGGAATAGACAAACAGCCATCACCTTCGAAACAAACCGTTTCATTAGGATGATCAACAATCTTAGGATTAATTGCAGTTGTGATAATTAAGCTATCCGGTTGATCCATCCTCATAAACAAGAAAACATTTCGAGAAATACCAACCTGAGGAGCAGCTAAGCCAACTCCAAATTCTTTCAGCAAGGTTGTTTTCATTCTTGCAATCAATAGTGCTAAATCTTGATCTTCACCAATACTTGCCACATCAACATCTTTAGCCTTCAACCTCAAAAATGCCGAATCGGGCTCTACATCAGTTTGCAAAACATAAAATGGCACCTCAACAGATGCACTATTAATTAATTCTTTTTCTATTTTCGTCAACATCAGGTCCTCGTTTTTGCAAGAAAAAAGCCCCACTAACAATCCAATTAATATATAAATAAGATTACGCATAAAATAGCTTTTTAAGACATTCATCTCCTTGGCTCTAAATACAATCTTCTAATTTTAGGAATATCTACTTTTAGCACATTCTTCAGATAATTATCTATCGAACCATGATCTTTTTTCATCTGCTCAATACCTGCTGCCAAATAAGACTCACTAACCGTAAAGATAGGTTTTGTACGAGGATATTTCTCAACAAAATCCTTATATTTTCCTGCAATATTGCCTTTAGACATCATGTAATCTTCCATCACCTCTTCTTCACTTGCCCCAAGAGCAAACAGAATCAGCGCAATACCCATTCCTGTACGATCCTTCCCTGCCGTACAGTGCAAAACGATAGGCGCTGTCAGGCGATTTTGAATAATCATAAACATTATTCGGTACGCTCTAATGCATGCAGGATCACTAACATAGAGACGATTCATCTGAACCATTTGATTTTCAAAGCTAGCCTCTTCACGATTTCCATGAAGACCTTCGGTACGCATAGCACCTGGCGTAATTGTCATTGGGTAGGTAAATTGTGCAGTGTCAGGTAGTTTATCTGGAGCACGTTTTATTTCACTTTCTGCACGAAAGTCTATCACTGAAGTGATAGGAATAGAACCCAAATAGTTCACATCGGCTTCTGTCAGATTGGTCAATTCGTCTGCTCTGAAGAGCACCCCCCACTTCACTTTTCTGCCATCTTTCAGCTTTCGCCCCCCTAGGTCTCTAAAATTGAATGCTCCCTCCATTGGCAACAATCTTTCAGCCAGAATAACATCTCTTACTCCAACAACAAGCCTAAAATAACTACGACTATCTAAATCGACAGGAAGTTCGAAGGTTCCAGCCCCCAAACCACTAAGAATTGGTTCAGCCATGTCAATACGATCAACTTGCTGACCAGCATAAACGTCCCAAGGCTCCTCAGTATCGATAACCAAGCTAGCAGCCTTTGTGTGTTTATCTCGTAAAATATATGCTATCTTATCTAAATCAACTTCTTCCGACATCCTTACTTATGATAAATGCAAGGCTGGCAAAGATAATGATTTTGATTGATCAAATAACTAATCAACCCCTTAAAAGTAAAGAATATCTAAAAAAAAGATAAATCTTAGGTAAAAAGCAAAAAGTCATTTTGTGTTCACTCTTAAGCGATGTATATTTGCTTTTATACAGCCAAAAAATATGAAATACCTTTTATTTGTTTTTACATTATTTACTCTGCTTGTTGGATGCTCTAAAATAAACACTTCCATCTCTGCACTTGGTGAGCAAGACAATCACGGAGGCTATGTGGTGAAGTGGGAAATATATCCTGAAATAAATGAATCTTTAGAACAAGACTCAATTCTTGAGATATATGCCTCAAAAAATGACATCGTATTTCCATCCACGCCCATCAAGAGAGTGAATGTGAATAAATATATAGCTGTAATAGAGAAAGCCGATTCTCTCGGATATTCATTCTTTAAACTCAAATTTGGAGATACCTATTCTGACGTTTTTTCCAATAGATTCTTTGAACTGAATGAGATTGTAAACTTCAGAGACATTGGAGGATACAAAACTACAGACAATAGAGAAGTACGTTGGAGAAAAATATTTCGCTCGGGAGATCTTGCGAATGCAACTGAAAAGGACAAACAAGACATCAATAAACTTAATATCAAAACGATTGTAGACTTTAGATCAAAAGAAAGCCAAGTTTTGAGAAAAGACATTATAGAAACTCCTAACAGATATGAACTGTATGCAGCCACCATGGCTAGCGACAGCGTAAAAAAAGAAGTTTTGCTGAATAGATTTCTCAGAGGAGATGCTATTATCTTTATGCAAGACACCTATGAGGATGTCTTATTAAACAGAACAGAAGAATACCGCAACTTTTTTGACATCTTGACCAATGAAGACAATTATCCCGTACTGATTCATTGTTCTCTAGGCAAAGATCAAAGTGCCATTGCAGCCTATTTTCTATTAAGAGCTTTAGGTGTGGCATCTGAAATAGCAGAGGATGACTATATGCTTTCGAACATAGGTATAGACAAGTCTAAAATAGTGGTAGGAGCTGAAGGCATGACAGAGTTGCAACAGGAAGCCTTTACTATGCTCACCAAAACTGACATATCGTACCTTAAATATGGTCTTGCCTGTATCAGAAAAAATGAAGGCTCTATAGACGATTATATGACCAACCAACTTGGTTTGACTAAAGAGAAAAGAGAGAAGCTAAAAGATATTTTGCTATACTAAAAGTCTCCAATGCGTTTTTTGTCAACGAATATATACTCAAAGTAAATATTTCGAACAAAATATTCTATATTTGCTTTCGAAAGTACAAACAAACTATCTTTTATATTTCATTATTATAGAATAGAACTCTACTCGACCACTAATGAAGAGGAGAATTCATATTGGATTATATATAGATTTTCTTTTAAAGATACTTAACTTCACACACTTAAGGAGATCTATCAATATATTAATCGAATGAAAACTTTAACTTCGGCATTATTAATCACTATACTTCTCTGCTTTGCTATACAAGCATCTTCACAAAACACTTTTAAAATCAAAGGAAAAATTAAAGACAAAAGCACGCTTGAAGCTTTGACTGGGGTAACAGTTTTCTCCCAACAACATCCAACACAGGGATGCATAAGCGACCAGACAGGAGAATATTTGATAGAGTTACCCACTGGCACACACACATTGACCTACAGCTATGTAGGATATAAATCGCAAGAAAAGGAAGTTGCTATCAACAGCAATATGAACATCAATATTCAATTAGAGACAGATGACATCATGTTATCTGAAATTGAAATTTCTGTAAAAAAAGACATTAATGTAAAAAATGTACAATCAGGGGTTGATCGTCTTGAGATAGAGACCATCAACAAGATTCCCGTCCTATTGGGAGAGAAAGATATCCTAAAAACACTCCAATTGCTCCCCGGAGTACAACTAGGAGGCGAAGGGAGTACCGGATTTTATGTTCGTGGAGGAAGTGAAGATCAGAACCTTATTCTCCTCGACAATGCCACGGTCTACAATCCATCACATCTGTTTGGTTTCTTCTCCACTTTCAACTCCGATGCCGTAGACGACCTCACCATCTACAAAGGCTCGATGCCTGCCAATTACGGAGGGCGTCTATCGTCTACACTAGATGTTAGCATGAAGGAGGGAGACATGCAAAAGTATAAGCTGCATGGAGGCATTGGATTAATTTCCTCACGCCTGGCATTAGAAGGACCAATAAAGACAGACAAAGCATCATTTATCGTCACTGCTCGGCGCACGTATGCCGACGCACTAGCTCGACTAGCCGGGGTGGAAGCTGTAAAGCAGTCTACACTTTACTTTTATGACCTTAACGCCAAGATGACTTATAAGATATCGAACAAGGACAAAATCACCTTCACGGCATATCATGGACGAGACAAACTGGGGCTAGATGATATTATGCGAACCGACTGGGGTAACTCTATTGCTACGCTAAAATGGAATCACGTTTTTTCGCCAAAGCTTTCTTCTACCACTACTGCCTCTTACACTAACTATTCCTACAAGGTAGGCATTGACATGACCTCTGACATTGACATTAAATCACATATTAGAGATTATAACCTAGGACAAGAGCTTAGCTATTATCCTAATGAAAACAACCTATTCAAGGCAGGATTCAACTCTATCTATCACGAAATTGTGCCCGGAGAAATTCACGCAAGAGATTCAACGAAAGTTAAAGCTGACCCCTATCACCATCGATATTCATGGGAAAACTCAATATACGCTTCACATAACTTAAAAGTATCTGACAAATTCGAAGTCAACTACGGTTTGCGGGCAAATATATTTAGCGTTCTTGGAGGAGGAAACTATTATAAATTCAATGACAATCAAGAAGTCATTGATACGATTAAGACGAAAAGGGGAGAATTTGTAAAAACTTACTTCAATCTTGAACCCCGTTTATCAGTGGCCTATCAGTTAAATGAATCTTCTTCTGTAAAGGCAGCTTTTTCTCGTACCACACAAAACATTCATATGTTAGTGACCTCACCAATGGCAAACACCTATAATCGTTGGACAGCAAACACAAACTACATCAAACCCGAGATAGCCAATCAAATCTCTCTCGGATTTTTCAAAAATTTTGCTAAAAACACCTATGAGTTTAGTGCTGAAATCTATTATAAAAATCTAGAGAATCAGATTGACTATAAAGATGCGGCTGATATTTTAGGAGATGACAATTTTGAGCCGGAACTTCTCTTTGGCAAAGGCAGAGCCTATGGTCTAGAACTCTTTCTAAAAAAGAAATATGGCAGATTTAATGGATGGATAGGCTACACTTTATCACGAAGTGAAAAGAAAATAGACAAGATCAATAACAATGAATGGTATGTAGCCAATCAAGACAGAACACACGACGTATCCATCGTTGGAATCTATGAATTAAACAAACGCTGGACCCTATCGGGAACTTGGGTCTACTCGACAGGAAACCCCGTAACCTTTCCTAGTGGCAAATACATTGTAGATGGTCATACTCTAAAATACTATGAGGGTAGAAACAAATATAGAATGCCTGCTTTTCATCGCTTAGACCTTGGCGCTACCTATGTGATGGTAGACAACGGCAAGCGTTACTCCGAGCTATCTTTCGGACTGTATAATGCCTACGGAAGACAAAATGCATATATGTATAACTTTAGACAGAGCACAGACGACCCTAGTGTTTCCGAGATATATAAAGTTTATCTATTTAGTGTAATTCCTTCTATTTCATGGAATTTTAAATTCTAAGTCAAATGAAAAATTTCTATATAACAATTCTCTCGATCATCGCACTAAGTACCCCTTCATGCGAAACTCAAGTTGATCTCAATCTGAAATCAGTAGAACCAAAACTGGTAATAGACGCCTCAATAGGAGTGAGAAACCCTTGTCGTGTTATTTTGTCCAAAACAAGAGACTATGACGATCAAACCCCTCCGGAATATGTAAAAGGGGCAAAAGTCACCCTCACAGATTCTAATGGACACTCTGAAGTCTTGGTCGACGTAGGAGACATTCACCTATCTAGAGCCATGGGACACATAGGAGAGACATACACCCTAACAGTAGAACTGGATGGAGAAACATATACTGCAACAGATATGATACCAACATTCGTTCCAATCGATGAACTATTACTCTATCGAATAAAAGTAGGCAACGAAGCACATTATTATCCTCAGATAGCCTATCAAGACCCCAAAGGTGAAGACAACTATTACTATCACCTTTTGACCATCAACGACAAAACAATGCTGCAAGCCAATTGGGAAGACGACAAAAACAGAGATGGATTGATCATCAAGTCTACATTATACTTCGACAAAGATGAAAATCAAGACAATGACCTGAAGGTAGGCGACCATATCAGAGTGGAAATGCAAACCTTAGGCAAAGGAGCATACACCTTCTACAAAACGATCAGTTCTCCGGGTGGTGCAGCCAACTCTAACCCCAAGAGTAACTTTTCGGGTAACGTTTTAGGGATGTTCAAAACATACAACACAACTTATATAGAAGCCACCCTGACTGAAGAAGATTTTGACTTTTGAAAGTAACGAGCATTCCAAAGCGGTCATAATGTGATCTTACAACTCTATTTTTAAGGTAAAGTATTTCTCACAAAATGTTCTAATTGAGGGCTAATTGTGAACCCGTTACCAAAAGTTTTACTTACCTTTGGCACAATTTTAGAAGAAGTAAAGAAAAAATTATGATTAAACCGATTACAAAGAGTATCGATTTGGGTGATGGAAGGACTATCACCATTGAGACCGGAAAATTAGCAAAGCAAGCTGACGGATCAGTAATGCTTCGCATGGGTGACACAATGTTGTTAGCAACAGTATGTGCTGCCAAAGACGCCAATCCGGGAGTAGATTTTATGCCACTCCAAGTGGAATATAGAGAAAAATTTGCATCAGCAGGACGCTTCCCTGGTGGATTCTTGAAAAGAGAAGGAAGACCATCGGATCACGAAATTCTTGTTTGCCGTTTGGTAGACCGTGCATTACGTCCATTATTCCCTGATGACTATCACGCAGAAGTTTTTGTAAACATTATATTATTCTCATCTGATGGGCAAAACATGCCGGATGCACTAGCAGGACTAGCTGCTTCTGCTGCCTTAGCTGTATCAGATGTACCATTCAATGGACCTATCTCTGAAGTAAGAGTAGCTCGTATTGATGGTCAATTTGTAGTGAATCCTACATTCGAACAACTTGCTCAAGCCGACATGGATATCATGGTAGGTGCTACCTATGAAAACATCATGATGGTAGAGGGTGAAATGGAAGAAGTGTCGGAAGCAGATATGCTTGAGGCTATCAAAGTGGCACATGAAGCTATCAAAGTACAATGTCAAGTACAATTAGAATTGATGGAAGCTGTTGGAAAAACAGTGAAACAAACATACGAACACGAAACAAACGACGAAGAACTTCGCAAAGATGTTTGGGCTAAATGTTATGATGGAGCTTTCAAAGTGGCAACAGCATGCAACCCTAACAAACATCAAAGAAGTGACAACTTCGCAGCCGTACTAGAGGAATACAAAGGAAACTTCTCAGAAGAAGAACTTGACGAAAAAGGAGCATTGATCAATAAATACTACCACGATGTAGAAAAAGAAGCAATGCGCCGCTCTATCCTTGATGAGGGGAAACGTCTGGATGGCCGTAAGACTACAGAAATTCGTCCTATCTGGGGAGAAGTAGATTATCTTCCGGGAGCTCATGGATCCGCAATCTTCACTCGTGGAGAAACTCAATCATTGACTACAGTAACTCTAGGAACCAAACTAGATGAAAAAATCATTGATAATGCATTGGATCAAGGAAAAGAAAGATTCTTGCTTCATTACAACTTCCCTCCATTTTCTACCGGTGATGCTCGTCCACAACGTGGTGTAGGTCGTCGTGAAATCGGACACGGAAATCTAGCACTTCGTGCACTGAAAGGAATGTTGCCAGACAACTATCCATATGTAGTACGCGTAGTGTCAGAAATACTAGAATCTAACGGATCTTCATCTATGGCTACTGTTTGTGCCGGTACACTTGCACTAATGGATGCAGGGGTAACCCTTAAAAAACCGGTGACAGGGATCGCTATGGGATTGATATCTGAGAAACAAGGAACAAATTATGCTATCCTTTCAGACATTCTAGGAGACGAAGACCACTTAGGAGATATGGACTTTAAGGTTTGTGGAACTAAAGATGGTATCACAGCCGTTCAAATGGATATCAAAGTAGATGGACTATCTTACGAAATTCTAGAAAATGCATTAGAACAAGCTAAAGCAGGACGTCTACACATCATGGAGAAAGTTCTAGAAGTACTTCCTTCTCCAAGAACAGACTTCAAAGCTAATGCACCACGTATCGAAGTAGTGATTGTGGACAAAGAATTCATCGGAGCCATCATCGGACCTGGTGGAAAAATCATCCAAGGTATCCAAGAACAAACTGGTGCTACTATCACTATCGAAGAAATTGATGGTCATGGAGAGGTTGAAATCTTTGCAACAAACAAAGAATCTATCGACAAGGCAATGGCTAGAATCAAAGGAATCATCGCTGTGCCGGAAATAGGAGAAGTATATGACGCAACTGTGCGTTCTATCATGCCTTATGGAGCATTCTGTGAATTCCTTCCAGGAAAAGACGGACTACTTCATATCTCTGAAATCTCTTGGGAGAGAATAGAGGATATGGAGAACTCTGGATTGAAAGAAGGAGATAAGCTGAAAGTGAAACTTGTAGACATCGACGGCAAGTCAGGTAAAGTGAAACTTTCGTTGAAAGCTCTTACTCCTCGTCCACAAAAAGACATCAAAAAACCTGATCAAAACTAATCAGGAATAAAGACAATAACACATCAGAAAAAGGATTACTCTAAAAAAGAGTGATCCTTTTTCATTTTTAGTTACTACAAAAGACTAATATCCAAACTCTTTCCTTATTTTTGTACCCATCTAAACAAACACTTCACAATACCAAAATAACAAAAGGATGAGCTGGAAAGATTGGCTATATATTCCAAAATCAGATAAAATTGCTATTCTCATCCTGCTGACTATCATCCTTGTGCTCTTAGGTGCTAATTTCTACTATTCTCGCACACCTGAAACTAAGACTATAGATTTTTCTGAATATATTCCAGAAGATTATAAAGAATGGCAAAGCCAACTACACAACAAACTAGAAGATGAAGAAAAAGAGATCAGCTTAAAAGGAGTCTATCATTCACCATACAGCCTGCCTAAAATGAAATCGGGCGAAACGATCGAACTCAATTCTGCAGATAGCAATCAATTGAAAACGATTCCGGGGATAGGAAGCACTTTCGCCAAACGAATAGTCAATTATCGAAAATCTCTTGGTGGATACGCCAATTTGGAACAGCTAAACGAGGTATGGGGACTAGATACTCACCTATTTTCTACTATCACTCCTTATTTGACGATCAATCCACAATATGACTCATTATATATCAATCTCGACAGCTTTGAGCAGTTGTTGCAGCATCCGTATTTGAATTACAAACAAGCAACCGTAATCATAGACATTAGAACGAGGAAAGGCACGATAAGGAGCTTGAACAGGCTAGGACTACTAGAAGAGTTTAAGAAAGAAGACCTCCGAA
This sequence comes from uncultured Dysgonomonas sp., assembly GCA_937995835.1. GTDB lineage: Bacteria > Bacteroidota > Bacteroidia > Bacteroidales > Dysgonomonadaceae > Dysgonomonas. The sequence continues at coordinate 178,725 of CALKIV010000028.1, forward strand.
AGCTCACCCCTTATGCCAACTTTAGGGATAAATAAAAAAGAGACACTACCTGAGTGCCTCTTCTTATAACCTAGAAAACCTTCTTATATTTTATTTCTTTTCAGCTTCGAGTTCTTCTCCAGCTGTCCAGATTCTATATTTTAACTCATATCCTTTTGGAAGGTAAACCACGATAGGCAATCGGCTGTTATAACGCACTGATGTGCTTTCGCCTGAAATAAATTTTTCAGTTTTAGGACCAGGGCACATCATCATTGTAGAAGCTATGTGACCATCAGTCTCAAAAACATAATAATTATATCCCCATCCCTTTACTGTTTCTTCTGTAAAACTGCCCATCAATCGGTGATTATTGCAGTCCACTTCTAGTGTTTTACCTGCATTCAGTTCCACTTCAAATAGTCTTTCGTTATCCTTTTGCTCTACATAAATAACATATCGCTCAAGACTGTCGATTGTTTCAGGATAAGGCTTCAAGTTTTTCAAAGCTTCTTCTGTTGGTTTCATTTGCGCATTTAATCCTAAAGAAGTACACATAAGCGTAACAACTGTCATTAGTAGCAGATTCATCTTTTTCATATCTATTTTGTTTTTGAATGTTCTAATATAATAGACGGTAATCCTACACAAAAGGTTGATTCACATTCTTGCTTTTTGTATTTTTTTAACACTAATTACAAATTAAAAGCCCCTTTGCCTCATCGCTTCAAAAGTTATAACTGCCGTAGAGACAGACACATTGAGTGAGTCTATAGCACCCCTCATCGGGATTTTGATCCTGTTATCAGCATTAGATAGCCAAAAATCAGTCAATCCATCTGCCTCAGTACCCATAACGATGGCAGACGGCTCTCTAAAATCAGTCTCGTGATACCATTGAGAAGCTTGTAACTCTGCAGCAAAAGACTTTATCTGACGATCTCTCAAAAACTTCAGCGCCTCCTCTGAGGAGCAAACAGCAATAGGTACAGTAAAAAAACACCCAACACTCGAACGTATTGTGTTAGGATTATAAAGATCAGTTCCAGGATCACAAACAATCACAGCATCCACCTGAGCCGCATCAGCAGTACGAAGCACAGCTCCCAAGTTTCCTGGTTTTTCCACGGCTTCCAGCACTATGATAAAAGGATTTGTTGGGAGAGATAAGCTCTCCATATTAATATCCTTGCTTTTAGCCACTACTAATATTCCATCCGAATTTTCTCGATAGGCTATTTTCTGAAAGACAGGAATCGTCACTTCAAAAACCAGCTGCTGATCGAGCTGGCCGAGCACTTCAGGATAGTCCGTTTTCTCGAATAAGTCGGGACAAATGAATACCGAATCAAACTCATAACTGCTCGAAATCGCTAGAGACAGCTCTCTCGCTCCCTCAAAAATAAATAGTCCCTGAGCTTTGCGTTCTTTAGACTTTGACGAAAGCTTGATTATATTCTTTATTCTTGGATTTTGAAGGCTACTTATCTTTTCCATCATTTTTTAGTTAATGCTTATAGAACAAAAGTAGAGTTTAATTCTCATTTCATCGTTATTTTGTAACTTTGTATTTTATTTTGGAAAAGAAAAAAGAAAAATACAAGATCAGACTCTACTCAATACTTATAATATTGGGTTTGCTTACTTGTTTTTTTACTTGTAGTCTATCAGAAACTGAATCCAGAACTTATCCACTGATAGAAGAAATAACGTTACCAGAGGAGCCACAAGAAGAGGTTAAGCACTATACTCCCTTTGATGGCAATTATGACAGAACATTCAACGACTTGCATAAGCTCCATACCGAAGAAGCTACAAAACTTGGCTTCGCTACTATGGCTACGCATCAGGATACTGCCAGACTCAAAGGCAACATCGTCTATCTAAAACCCGGAGAATATGAAAATTTCATAATCGACTCTCTTCCTCACTCCATACCGATCATGATCCCTCAAGTGGCCAGATTGATCGAAGAAATTGGAACAAGCTTTAGAGACTCTTTAAAGGCAATAGGGTTTGTGGACTGCAAAATGGTTGTCACCAGTATCACCCGTACCGAAGCTGACATCAAAAAGTTAAGGCGCCAAAATGGGAATGCTATTCATGAGTCTACCCACCGACATGGCACATCTTTCGATATTTCATGGTTACAATTTCACGTGGTGGATACACTAGATACACGCACCCCCTATCAGAGTGTGCTGAAAAAGAATCTGGGGAAGGTGCTAAACAGAATGAGCCAAGAGCAAAAATGTTATATCAAATATGAAACACAACAAATGTGTTTTCACATAACCATTAGAGAGCAATGAGCAAACGTTACTTCATATTCTTGTCTTACAACGGAGCCTCATATTGTGGTTGGCAAGTACAGCCCAATGGCATTACAGTTCAGGAGGTGATCGAAAAAGGATTGAGCATACTCCTCAAAGAAGACATTGCCATTGTTGGTGCAGGCAGAACAGACTCAGGTGTGCATGCAAAAAACATGGTTGCTCATGTTGATTGCAATCTAGGAAGCACAAACCTCGATGAATTGGTATTTAAGCTGAATAGCTATCTACCCAAAGACATCGTTATTCATAGGATTGTACAGGTAAAAGAGGATGCACATGCCCGTTTCGATGCTATATCGAGGACCTATAAATATTATGTAACGACAGACAAAGATCCTTTTTTACATCAGCTAAAGTACCGACTATATGGGCATCTGGACATGGATAAAATGAATGAGTGTGCAAACATTTTATTTGAATATGAAGATTTCACTAGTTTCAGCAAACTACATACAGATGTGAAGACGAACAACTGCGATATCATGCATGCAAAGTGGGAACAAAAAGGGACAGATTATATTTTTACAATAAAGGCTAATCGTTTTTTAAGAAATATGGTCAGATCTATTGTTGGCACACTGCTAATGGCAGGTAAAAACAAAATTGGTGTTCCTGAGATGAGAAAGATCATAGAAGCAAAAGACAGAGGCATGGCAGGCAGTTCTGCACCAGGGCATGCCTTATTTTTAGAAGAAGTAGAATACCCAAAAGAAATTTTTGAAAAATAAATTATGGTAGCAATTAAAAACACATTTAAAGACTTTTTTAAGAATGAGAAATCCGGAGGATTGATTCTCATCTTATGTACTATTGTCTCCTTATTAATAGCAAATTCTACAATAGGGCACAGCTATATCGACTTATGGAATATCCCGTTAGGAAGCCATACTCTAGTGGAATGGATCAACGATGGACTAATGGCGATCTTTTTCTTCTTGATCGGTTTAGAATTAGTAGAAAATGCCAAAGATGGCGATCTGTCTGACATCCGTTCAGCCATGTTGCCCGTGTCGGCCGCCTTTGGAGGCATGTTAGTTCCTGCCGGTATCTATTTGGCGCTGAATTGGGGAACTGCCACAGAAAGTGGAGCTGGTATTCCGATGGCTACAGACATCGCATTTGCACTAGGAGTTTTGTCCTTATTTGGCAAGAGAGTTCCACTCTCACTCAAAGTATTTCTGACAGCTTTAGCTGTTATTGACGATCTTGGAGCCATTATCGTGATTGCCGTTTTCTATACCAGTGATCTATCTGCTACATATCTCTTTGGCTCATTAGGAGTTTTCGCTTTATTAATGATATTAAATTTCGGATTTAAAATAAAAAGTCTCATCCCTTACCTTTTAGGAGGAGTCATCATGTGGTATTTGATGCTCAATTCGGGAGTTCATGCAACTATTGCCGGAGTATTACTAGCAATCGCAATCCCATACAGAAGAGGAGATTCGAAAAAAAATCCGAACAAAATCTTACAACATTTCTTACACTATCCTGTAGCCTTCTGGATTCTTCCTATTTTTGCTCTAGCAAATACAGCTATTCACTTAGAGGGCAATTGGGACAACGCATTGGGCGAACCTTTTGCTCAAGGGATTCTACTTGGATTGATCGTAGGAAAACCAATTGGGATAGGCCTTTTCTCATACCTATCAGTAAAATTGAAGTTATGTAAATTGCCAGATGATATGACTTGGGCAAAGCTCTTTTCTGTCGGTATTTTGGGAGGAATTGGCTTTACCATGTCCATTTTTATCTCACTCTTGGCTTTCGAAGATCAATATCATATTAATGAGGCCAAACTTATGATTATGCTGGCATCACTAACCTCGGGTATTATTGGCTTCTTGGTGCTAAGAGAAGTGGCATTGAAAAAGAAAAAATAAGAACTCCAAATAAAAAGCAAGGGCTAAGGCAAAAATTTCGATGAAATAGTTGCTTTAGCCCTTTTTTTTACCAAAATTTGTAATTCAGAACAATAATTAAGACACATTCAAACAATTCTTTAATGAAAAAAACTACACTACTCCAAATAGGACTTGTTAGTTGCCTGATACTTATAGCATCCAACATTAAAGCAAAACCCATCGAAAACAAATCAACATTGCAACAAGCAACTGTTTTTTTCGAGGGAGCAGAATTAATACATAAAGCCAATGCCTCACTACAGAAAGGCAGTAATGAAGTTTGGATTTCAAACCTAAGCCCTAGCATAGACATCAATTCGTTGAAGATAAAAACCACCAAAGGAGTGATTGTAGCATCATACGAATACTCACAAGACTATGTGAACAAAAAGCAAGTAGGATCATTGGAGAAAACTCTCAAAGACTCTATCACTTTCTATAAAAACAAGATCAATGAATATGCCATCAGTAAGCAGACCAACAATGATTTGCTAGACTTATTGAAAGCGAATAAATCTATTGGAGGATCGCAAACAGGACTTAGCGTGAGCGAACTGACTAAAATGGTGGAATATTATAAAGTTCAATCAAATACCCTAAATAAAGAACAAAACGAACTAACCGAAAAAACGGATGAAGCTAAAAAAGCATTAGAAAGATTGGAACAACAACTTTGGCAAGAGTCAACAAAAAATGTAAAATCAGAAGGTGTCTTAAAACTGAATCTTACTTCACCACTAGCCACCAATACGGAGTTTACCATCACTTACTTTACAGCAAATGCAAATTGGGTTCCGTACTATGATGTCAATGTCCCGAATATGGACGAAAAAGTACAAATAGCATCGAAAGCCAAAGTAGCTCAAACTACCGGACTGGACTGGACAAATGTAAAATTGGCTCTTTCTACGGCTACGCCAAGCAAAAATAAGGTAGCTCCCTTGTTCAATGCCTGGTTTTTAGATTTCTATCAAGCTCCAGATTATTCTCGACGAGCAAATAAGAACCTAGCCAGACAAAATGCCTATGCTCCATCTGGAGTGATGTTGGAAGAAAGTGTTTCAAATGCCTATGCAATAAGGGGGGCTGGAAGTAGTACAAAAGACACAACACCTCTATACATCATCAATGGCGAGGTGGCAACAGCTGAAGAAGTGGCACAGTTAGACTCTGATCTCATTCTGTCTACCGAAGTAATAAAAGATGCTTCAGCACAAGCTTTGTATGGTAGCAGAGCAAACGATGGTGTGATAGTCATCAAAACCAAAACGCTAGACGACTTTGTAAGCAGAGAAGAAGGAGAACTGAATGCAGTATTCAACATTGATCTTCCATACACCATATTGGGGAATGGAAAAATACAAAATATCGATTTGCAAACAACAGCCGTAGCAGCCCAATTTAAGCACTATGCTGTACCTAAGCTAGATACAGATGTATTCATTTTAGCTGAGATCAGCGATTGGCAAAAACTTGGTTTACTATCAGGCAAAGCTAATATCACCTTCGATGGCACCTACGTGGGAGAAACTCTGATAAATACAGCTTCTGTATCATCAACCTTGACTTTGACTCTTGGCAGTGATAAACGAGTGACTGTAAAACGAGAAAAATTACAAGACTATAGTAGCCGAAAATTCTTAGGGAAAGACACTCAACAGGACTTCACCTATAAGATTACAGCTAAAAACAATCAAAACAAAGCAATCAAGTTGGTGCTAAAAGACCAGTATCCATTGACAAATCAGAAGGACATACAAGTGGAGCTACTGAAAGAAACTTCACCAGCCACATATACCAACGAAGAAATTGGAGTGCTGAACTGGGTTCTCGATTTAGAACCAGGCGCATCAAAAGAGCTTAAAATAGCGTATCGCGTAAAATATCCAAAAGATAACAAACCAACCAACCTATAAGAGGGTGGACACTATATTTATTAACTAAGATCTTAAATAAACAAATGAGTAACAAGTATTCTATCAGTGCTTTTATTGAAGAAACTGCACAAGATGACAGCAAGAAAGACTTTTTCCAGTTAGAAAGTCCATACATGTTAGAGTTAAATCTTAACAACCAAAGCATTTTGTTAAAAAAAGGAGCGATGGTTGCTTATGATGGCAATATCACTTTCAAAAGAGAAGGCATCCTATCTAAAGGGATTGGAAATCTTTTGAAAAAAGCTGTATCAGGAGAAGGTACTTCTATGATGCACACAACCGGAACAGGGCGAGTATATGCTGCTGATTTTGGGAAACGTATTCGTGTTTTACATCTTGACAACGAAGCTATCTTCGTTAATGGTAACGACATCCTAGCCCACGAAGAAAACATCAAATCGAATGTAAAAATGATGAAAAGCGTGGCTGGAATGGTAGGTGGAGGATTGTTCCAAGTTAGACTTGAAGGAACAGGACACATTGCTGTAACAACTCACGGTCAGCCATTAACCCTAAGAGTAAGACCAGGAAGCCCTGTATTCACAGACCCTAATGCTACAGTAGCTTGGTCAGGAAACTTAGAGCCAAAAATCAAAACTGATGTTTCGATCAAAACATTCATCGGTAGAGGTAGTGGCGAAAGTATCCAAATGATGTTCCAAGGAGATGGTTGGGTCATCATTCAACCTTATGAAGAAGTATACGGAGCTGAATAATTAATGCTTACTTTCTTAGTAGAAAAGAAAGAAGAAAAGGCTGGTTTCCATCAGGAACAGCCTTTTTTATGCAAAAAAACATAGAAAATGAACCACAAGCAAAGATATTTGTTTTAAATTCATAGTCGTGATTACGAAAAAGCGAAGAGATTGCTTACATTTCTTTCACAAAGTAGTACATTAGTCAAACAAAAGATATCCTCCGAGTGGAGAAATATCTAAACCATAAGAAAACAAGTCTATATCAAATTAACTAAAAAATAAGGTATGAAAATTTTAAATTTCTTATTCATTTTATTTTTAGCAAATATAGCTCTTAACCCAAGTGCCAATGCTTGCACACGCGTGGTGTATAAGGGTCCTGAGAGTACAGTTATCACAGCCCGTTCGATGGACTGGAAAACTGAGATAGATGCTAATTTGTGGGTGTTTCCTAAGGGCATCGAACGCAATGGAGAGGTAGGACCTCTTTCGATCAAGTGGACATCAAAGTATGGAAGTCTGATAGCTAGTGCATGGGACATTGCTACAGCTGACGGCATCAATGAAAAAGGCTTGGTGGCTAATGTGTTGTGGCTAGTAGAGTCTGAATATCCAACATTTAATCCTAGTGGATCAAAGTCAGGTATGTCTATTTCACTCTGGGCTCAATATGTACTCGACAATTTTGCGACTGTAGCCGAAGCAGTTGATTATTTGAAAGATGAGCCTTTCGTCTTGGTTAGCGACTATATTCCGGGCACTGATAAATTTACAACCCTACACCTATCTATATCTGATACACAAGGAGATAACGCTATATTTGAATACATCAATGGTAAGTTAGTGATACATCATGACCCGTCGTACACTGTGATGACAAACTCTCCAATCTTTGAGCAACAACTAGCTCTCAACGAATATTGGAAGGGGATTCCGGGCACTGTGATGCTACCAGGAACTAATCGTGCGGCTGACCGTTTCGTTCGTGCCTCATATTATATTCAAGCCATCCCACAGACCAGTGATGTTCGCACAGCAGTTGCCAGTGTGTTCAGCGTAATCAGAAATAGCTCTGTTCCGTTTGGCATATCATCTGAAACAGAACCTAATATTTCATCTACCCGTTGGAGATCAGTATCTGACCAAAAGAACTTAGTCTACTTCTTCGAAACAGCTTTGACACCGAATACATTCTGGGTGAACTTGAAGAATTTCGATTTAAGTGCAAAAGGAAAAACCATGAAGCTAGATATGAGCAACTTTGTGACCTTCAATGGTGATGCTAGCAAACTATTTAAAGCGACTACTCCTTTTAAATTTTTAGGCATCTGACTTTAAAGATACACACCAAAGAATTAATGGAAATAAGCTACTTTGCATTTAAAGCAAAGTAGCTTATCTTTTTGTTAGAAGGGCTAATTTAGATGTCTAATACCAAATATTAAGAGTCAATATTGCTTACCTATCCTAAAATTATTCTTTGATGGCTCCTTTATATTCATCTGAAACAGGTGCAGGCATGTAGACATACACAATATTCCCAATTGGATCTTGTATCTGAAAAGAACGATCACCCCAAGGCTGGTTTGTTAAATCACAGACTATCCTTGCCTTATCTTTTATCTTTGCGTATTCTGTATCCACTTCTTCAACCAAAACATTGAGTGTCACATTGCCTACCTGAACTTCTGATCCAGCCTGATCCAGCTCCATAAATGCAATACTCATATTATTGCAAAACGTGACAACGATGTACCATCCACTATCGAACGTCACCTTCCCTCCTAACGTTTCTGTATAAAATACCTTACACTCTTCTACCTTATTTGTATATAAGGTTACTGACAAATCTTTTACATTCATTTTTCTAGCATTATATGATTAGACTTCAAAGCTAAAAATATCTGAGAAATATGTTTGTGTAAAAAAACGACAAGATTTCACTTTGAGAAATGCGACGGAGAGTCTCCTGTAAACATATTAAATTCTTTGATAAAATGAGAGTGATCATAGTACCCACAAGCAATAGCTACAGAAGATATACTTTCCTCCGAATTGTCTTTCAAGTACGATATTGCATGATTTAATTTGACTATTCTACTAAATATCTTTGGAGTAACTCCGATTGCTAAACTGAATTTTCTCTCCAAATGTCGTAAAGATAAGCAACTACTCTCAGCCACTTTTTCTAATGAAAGTAGACCTCCCGTTTTGCGAATAAGCTCAACAGCATGAGCAGTCTGTCTATCAATATCGAAAACATATTTCAACATCCTAACTAAATAGGAATCTATATGTTTTAGCTTTTCATCCATCGACTCCAGATCCGGCAACCTAGCATAAAACTCATCATCAAATATAGATTCTGTGCGTGTCGCATCTATACTTTGATCTGTAAAATGACTCATCGATACTTTTGTAAAAGCTGTGAGCCCTGCTGGTCGAAATCGGATTCCTAACATCGATACGCTCTTGTGATAAAAAACATCAGCATAGGAGGTCATCGTCCCAACTATATTGGGCTGAAAAGGTGTTAAAGAATTGTATTCAGATCGATCTCCAAATGTGAAAATAATATCAATGCATCCATCCGGCAAAATTCTATCTGAACACAGGCAATTGCAATAACCTACTGCAGTCCAATATGTTTCTATATAAGGAAGTAAAGCTTCACTTGGCTGATATTCTTTATACAACATAAATATTAGAGACTAACATATATTCTTATTCATCGTTTTTGACACGTAGGGCAGTAATAAACTGTTCCTCCAAGGTAAGCTTCTTTAATAATCGTATCTCCACAATTGGGACACGGACTTCTGTACGTATTTTTTGACAAAATGGTCTTATAACCACCTTTACTCCCAAAGAAATCTTTTTCTGTATCACGCCCTCCCCTATCTGTCATATTGAGTACTGTGACTTTCAAGCAATGGAAGAGATCACTCTTTGCCAGACTATCAATGGTAGATATTTTGGTTCTGGGATTAAGCCCTGCATTAAAAAGTATATCTTGCAATACCCCATTTCCCAATCCGGGTATCCGTTGTTCAGTAGCTAATAATGCTTTTACCGAAATATCCTTTGTCACGCTTTTAAACATTTGATCAAAATAAACTTCATCAAAAGCATCATCAAGGGGAGATCTTTTTTCTATACTTCCTAAGTAATAAGGATTATCTATTGTGCCTTTATAAGCATATATAGTACCATACATAGACACGGTGAAGGTCAGAAAACTATTATCACTGAGCACAATCAACAGCTGATGTTTTGTAGGATGCTCTTCAAATACAGGATAATACTTCATATTTGTACCATCACTGATTGAAATACTGACATCCATATCACAACGCAAACTCACAAAAGAGCCATGCCCAACAACTGACTCAATTTGTCTTCCTACAAGAATTTTAGAATATTCTTTTGGATCACCGTTATACCAAGTAAAACTATGGGGGCTGGTTGCATTAATGACTTTAACAATTGTTTTTCCAACCAATATACTCTCAGCCTGTAAGGCTATCGTTGTAGATTCAGGTATTTCAATCATAGCTCTATTTTTTGCACTTTAGTGCTTTTCTAGGAATAAAGTTTATAGTTCTGAGTAATAGAATACATCAAAAGAGTTAACCAATAAAGTTTATTTTGAGCCTCTATAAGAAGTTTCTAATGTAATCATTTTTATCAAATTGCAATTCGAGATAAAGAATAAAATAACCGAAGTATAAAAAATATACAAAATATGTAAAGTGTAACATTTGTTACAATTTTCCTCCTGCTAAAAGTCTAGTTTTGCTTTCAGAAACCTTTAAAACCGTAAAGATTATGAATGATATATTTGAAAAAGGAAAGGTATTGAATTTGGCTGAACTTATTGACTACTCAGAGGGTGGCGTTGTCAGCAAACAAATTCTAAAAAGTCAAGCAGGGAATATCACACTTTTCTCTTTTGACGAAGGACAAGGACTTAGCGAGCATGCTGCTCCCTTTGATGCTATGGTACAGGTATTGGATGGCACAGTGGAAATTAAAATAGGTGGTGTGGCTTCTACGCTTCACCAAGGCGAAACAATCATTATGCCTGCAAATATCACTCACGCACTATCAGCAACCAAGCGTTTTAAGATGTTATTAACCATGATAAGAGGATAAAGTTATGAGTGAACTATTAAACAATTCGAGCAAGAGGAAAGAACTCCTAAAGCATCTTATCCTCCAATTACATGACAATGAAGCACCCGAGGTAGTGAGAAAAAGACTGATAGAAGTGCTTAGCTCTGTGCCCTACAACGAAGTGGTGGAAGTGGAACAAGAACTGATAGCCGAAGGCTTGCCCGAAGAAGAAATTTTACGTTTGTGCGACATCCACACGGCTGTGTTGGAAGGCACGATTGATGTTTCAGGAGCTAAAGCCGTGCCTGCAGGACATCCTGTCGACACCTTTAAACAAGAGAACAGAGCACTAGAGGAATATATTGAGAAAGCAAAGGCACTCTTCAATGAGGGTAACAAGCTAAAGGATGAGGAGGTAGGCGATTACCTGCTGAAGCTAAAATCTGTATTCAACTTCTTATCGGATGTAGATAAACATTACAAACGAAAAGAATATCTATTATTTCCTTACCTCGAAAAAGCGGGAATCACAGGTCCTCCAACAGTGATGTGGGGCAAACATGATGAAACACGTGAGTTCTTGAAGGCAGCCCACGAGGCACTTTCAGTCCGTGAAGATGTCGCTGCATCCGAAGTGCCTTCACTGATTATGCTTGTGCTTCTACCCGCCATTGAAGCTATTGAGGGGATGATAATGAAAGAAGAAGAAATCTTACTCCCAATGAGTCTCGACACCTTGAAAGAGGAAGACTGGTATCAGATTTATAAAGAAACACCTCAATTTGGCTTCTGTTTATATGACCCTCAAACAGAGTGGAGACCAGAAACAGTGGAAGTGAGCGAACCCACTTTTCTCTCCGGTGAAGCTGTACGTTTGGCATCAGGGAGCTTCTCCGTGCCTGAGTTGGAAGCTATCTTTAGAACACTACCCATCGACATCACCTTTGTGGACAAGAACGATAAGGTAAAATTCTTCTCTCATGGAACGAAGAAAATATTCGACCGCAATCGTTCAATCATAGGACGTGATGTCCGTCTGTGCCATCCTCCCGGAAGTGTCCATATTGTGGAACAAATCATAGCCGACTTCAAGAGTGGTAAGGAGAATAAAGCAGCGTTCTGGATCTCCAACTTCAAGGGGCTGTTCGCTTACATCGAGTACACCGCCCTGCGAAGCAACGAAGGCGAATACCTTGGTGTAATGGAGGTGACGCAAGACATCACCGAATTGCGAAAACTAGAAGGAGATCAACGCTTGTTGTCTTATTCCGAAAAATAATGATAGATATTAATTTACAAACCAAAATAGCAGATTTGCTGACAGCTTATCCTCAGTTAGAGGATAAGCTGATTGGCATTTCTCCTGTGTTTGCAAAGTTAAGGAATCCCATTCTACGTCGTACAGTGGCTAGGGTGACATCAGTACAACAAGCAGCAACAATTGCCAACATGGCTCCTCCACTGCTTGTTCAGCACTTACGAGAGGCTGTTGGCTTAGCTTCTATCGACATAAATCTGAATTCTGATATACAACAACATGATGAAGAAGAACCAACATGGTTTGCAGAAGAGAAGATCGTAAACCACTACAATGCCACACCCATCATAGAAGCAGGGAAAAGCCCCATGCAAACCATTTTGAAACTGAGTGCTCAGTTACAAAAAGGGGAAATATTGCAAGTAAGCACACCCTTTCGTCCAGCACCTATCATTGATATTCTTCGATCGAAAGGATATAGTGTATGGAGCAAAGCAAATGAAAACTTCATCACAGTGGAGTAACACCACCCAACGTCACTATATTTCTACGACCCATATCAAAAAAAACACCTACGATTAAGAAACGTTCTCCGTTTATCCCATATTTTTCCTAAGTTTGTTTTATCTATAACCATATTTTACAAAACTTATGAAAAAATTACTGTTCGTTATCACCCTTTGCTTCTTATGCCTACATGCTCAGGCTGAAAGTGTAACCAATTTTATCGCTGATCATGATTTTTATACAGCATACGCAGACGACTTGGATCAGGAAGTGGAACAAACAAGAGTGCTAAACAAGGACTGGTGCCAATATCTTACAAATGAAGATATAGAGTTTGGCAAACGTTTAGCCGTATTGTCTCGGATAACCCACAACTCCATAGAGGAATATTATGATTACGAAACTGACCAAGAGGGGCGCTATATGGGCGAACAAAACTTTAAGGTATACAATGCTTATATTCTGAACAAGTACAAATTACCCAAAATGGATTATTCAAAGGTATCGGTACAAGATGCCACTATACACAATCTCTTGCATCAGGCCAGTTCCACATATTATTATACAGGTCAAGAAGATTTGCCTTTGATAAAAGAGCTGACTAAAAAATCACCTAAGAGCTTAACACTGACTATGCTAGAGCTGGCAATGGACTTCTACTATTTTCGTGGTAATGTCGGCTTCAAAAAAATATTCAAACAAGCACAATACATAGAAGATAATTATGATGCATTCACGATGGATATTCGCCCATTGGCAGTACAAAACATCATAGACGAAATTAAGGAAAACGACCCTTGCAAAGGTCCATTAGTGTATGACGATGCTCCATATTGTCTATGCCATACTGATGAAGACGATAATCTGAGATCGTTCGAAGAACAAACAAAATGTTTGGATGACATACAAGCTAAAGTGAAAGCTGAAATGGACCAAACATGGAATAAAGGAGCAGACTTAGATGATGCTAACTACTGGGAGGATCATAGCATAGAGCATTGGAAAGCAATGAAAGAAAGTGCACTAGCATGGATGGACTCCGAGATGGTGTATATCAACAAGCAAAAGCACAGTACTGCAAAAGATACAAAGACAAGACAGATTATAAGTACACAAGACGTCTTGCGAACAGTACGTGACATGTCCATTCTTTGGGGGATGGGCTCAGGAGGAGAATCCAGATACCCTTTGTTTATAGAAGAACGCAACCCTGCATTCTTTCAAAAACATCCTAACTGCCAATGGAAAGATGGAGAAGACAAAAGTTATACGATGGAAGAATATATACTGATGCATAAGGAGATAGACAGAATATTGAATGAAACATATAAAAAACTAGGAGGAGCTAGCAATCCTGAGTTACGCAAAGCACAATTGGCTTGGTTGAAAATGTATACGGCACAACAAAAGTATTGGACAAAAGGCTCATCTATTGATGATATAAGTTCGTTTGACTTTCGAGTTCTTTATTTAGATAAGTTAATCTCAAGAATTCAAGTTTGGGAAAGCTACTTGGCTGACGACAATCAGATAGGAGAACAATATATGTATAAGTATACTTACAGCAGAATATATAATATGCTGACACAGCATTGATGCTAAGAATTAGAATATCATTTTTTTCAAAATACACATTTGACAAAGATTTGATATTCATCTATAAATAAGAAAGAGGCTATTCTTCCAGGAGAATAGCCTCTTTCTTATATTCAAACCGAGTACAACCAACTCAACGAATGGTAATCTTCGCAAAAATAGGGTTGTGATCTGACAAGTATATATCGTTCAGTTTGTCTGCTATTACTTCATAAAGATCGACTTCTGTGCCCTTGCTAACAAAAATGTAGTCGATATACTCCTGATCCTCTGGCGACAATCTTCCGAAGTCATGATATGTTCCTTCTTTTTCCTTCTTTGTTTTTGCCACAGTTCGCGTACAAGCCAAACTGTTAGGCGTAGTCTCGCTAACTACATGATTGACAACGTCTGAATTTGGCACTGAATTGAAGTCGCCCGTAAGTATCACCGGATATCCTTTTGCCACATCTAGAGCTTTCTCGAGCATCAAAGTTACGCCATTGATGCGAGCCTCTGATCCAACATGATCCAAATGGGTATTGATTGCAAACACCTTCTTCCCGGTAGCAATATCTTCCAACACAGCCCATGTAGCAACCCTAGGATAGGCTGCATCCCAACCCATTGAAGGCACATCAGGGGTCTCACTCAACCAGAACGTTCCAGATTCGTGTTCTTTAAATCTGTCTTTTTTATAAAACAAGGTACTATGCTCTCCACTATCTGGACCATTTGTTCCATCATCACGTCCCACACCCACTGATACATAACCCGGAAGACGATCTTTCAAGTCTTGCAACTGGTTAGGACGGACCTCTTGTGTGCCCACAATATCAGCATCATAATCTGTAATAATTTGGGCTGCAACATCTTTTCGGTATTGCCAGTTATTTAAACTGTCAGAAGCAGCATCAAGTCGTATATTGAACGACATTATATTTAACTCTAAAGGTTTATCGCTGCACGAAAGCAAAAACAATAAAGAGCTGAATGTTATAAGAAAGAGTACTATTTTTTTCATCTGTTTTTTATTTATTGGTTAAATTGTAGACCATCTTAGAAATTAAGATCTGTTACCTCCAAAGGTTTTAAAACGGCATAGTGAGCTGAGAAACGAGCAGCCAAAACTTCATTAGGAGTCAGTTTTGCAGGAGCATAAGAACTGTTTAACACATCTAGTCCGAGAAGTTCCTTTGCCCACGTGCAAGAAGCTGTATAACGCCCCACCACTAAGTCGAGATGATAACCATCTCTACAAAAGTTGTCTCCAACAAAGCTCGTACGTCCGTTTTGAATAGCTGTACCCGTTGGCACTACTATATTGATACCTGCCGAAGATGAAGTACGGTCGATTGCTTTCACAATATTTTCGTACATCTTCATCTGACTGTTGTTGTAATATCTAAAACCATCGTGTTTAGAATCTCCAGCATACGCCCAAGTTTGGTGAAGAACATATTGTGTATGGTCGCTTTTATTGTTTGCCTTCACATATTGGAACAGGGGAGTTATATAGCTTTCGTATGTGGAATAGATGCCGGAAAAATGACTTGCTTGCTGAAAACTGATAAAATCCCAATCTTCATCCTCAATTGCTTTGGCGATCGACACCTTCTCTGTTATCGTTTTCGTTCCTTCCACTATTTTTCGATAGCTATAAGCCGATTGATTTTCCGATGCATTTTGCCAATGGCGCTCCAACGAGCATCCCGGTATATATAAGTTGCCTACAATCACTTCAATTCCCTCTGAATGAACAACCTGATAAAAGAATTCTTCTAAAGCATCTTCTGAAAAGCTATTGCCGATAGCTAAAACTCTTACTACTCCATCATTGTCTACTATAACTGCACAAGATGCTATTTGGCGACGATCGGCATACATTTTCACTTCGCATTTTCCTTGCTTCAATGCCTTTATCACAACGGAGTTATCGGTTTGCGAATCGATACTGACTACACTTGGGTCTGAGGCTACCCAATATACTTTATCTATGTTTTTAGCTCTTTCTCCTAATTGAGCTTCTAATGTAAACTTCTCATTAGGCTTCAAGCATAATGCTTTCTTGGAGAGGATAGAAATCTCCTGTTCTGCACTATATCCATTTAGACTTATAACGAAGCTTAAAAGGAGTGCTAATACATAAATAAAACGATCTTTTTTCATTCTTTTATTATTTTAAAGCTACAAAAACAAAGGAGGAACAATGTAATATTACTCATAAATATTGCATTATTCCTCTTCTCTGTTCCATTATATCATTTAAATTACTTTTTACCTTAATACAAAATCAGCTATTTGCACATCTTTACTATTTCCTCCGATCATCACTTTAAAGTCTCCCGGCTCGTTTACATAGCTGTCAGAGGAGGAAACACGATACACGAATCAAGTGACTACATGCAGAAGTATACAGAACTTGAAGATCTATTTGCCAGTAGAACCTATTATAAGTATATATACTTTGATAGCCTATCCAATGAGTAACATTTACTAATCCATGCCCCCTAGCAAATCTTCTAGCAAAAGAGGATAAATAGATTTACATCAAAGTTAACACTAGTGTTAAACAAAAGAGCACATTAG